>NZ_JBNQFT010000033.1:0-40524 GCF_050321925.1 Rhodococcus sp. IEGM1339 | reverse complement strand
TTCGAAACCCTCCGCGCCCACAAAGCCCCCTCACCTTCTGATGCAGGTGAGGGGGCTTTTTCGTGCCCTCCAGATACCGCTGAAAATCGGAGGGGGACAGTTTCCGGACAGTTAGGCCGATAGAGCGCCCCGTCGCGCTCGGTCCAATGCGTCCGCCACGAGGTCGAGGTCTCCGTCGAACAGATCGGCGTAGACGTCGAGTGTCATGGCTGCCGAAGCGTGCCCGAGCATGCGTTGCACGGCCTTGACGTGAGCACCCGCGGAGACTGCCAGCGACGCCGCGGTGTGCCGCAGATCATGGGGGGTCAATTCCGGGATGCCTGTCGCCGCCGCTGCGGTACGGAACCACGACCGCTGGCGTGGTCGGCGCATGAAACCGCCGTCGGTCCCGGGGAACACGAGATCGTGCCGGTCCTTGCCCTCGCACAGTTGGGCCAGGTCGTCGACGAGGAACCGGGGGATGGGGATGGAGCGGTCCTTCGCCGACTTCGTGGTCCCTACCAATACCTGGGAGCCGACCTCGACAGCGTTGCGTGAGACAACAAGCCGTCGACGTAGAAGGTCCAAGTCGGAGACGCGCAAGCCGATCGCTTCGCCCCATCGCAGGCCGCAGTAGGCGAGGGTCAGCACCAGGGCGGATCGGTCGCCGGCGGCGTCGGCCATCGCGGCGACCTGTTCGTGGGTGAGGTAGATCTTCCGTTTGGGGCGTTTGCGGGGCAGGTTCTCGATCTTGCGGGCCTTGTTGGTAACGATCTTCCGATCGCGTACCGCCCGGTCGAGGATGCCGGCGAGCACGGCGTGCGCCCGGATCACGGTCGTAGCCGACGATGGTTTCTTGACGATGATGTCGGGGTCGTTCGGGTCGCGGATCTCGGCGGTCATGTCGGCGATCCACTCTTCGACGTCGCTGATCTCGATCGAGGCGATGGGGGTGTTGCCCCATCGGGGTTCGACGTGGGTGCGCCAGGCGGAGTCCAGGCCGACGTAGGCGGACGGCTTGAGTCGCGATTTCTTCGCGGCGAGCCAGGTCGGGGCGATCTCGGCGACGAGGGTGCGGCCGTCGCGGGGGTCGACGTACTCGCCGTCGGCCTTGCGGACTTCGATTCTCGATGCCCAGTCGCGGGCGGCTTCGACGTTGGTGAATCCGCTTTTGCTGCCTTGGCTGCCGTCCGGTTTCATGTACCGGACCTTGTAGCGGGTGCCCTTTTTCGTGGCGTACGACTTGACGGTAGCCATCAGGCCGGGTGTTCCTTCCAGGTGGTTATTCAGTTGAGGCGGCGGGCGAGCTCGCGTTCGACCCATTGCCGTTCACGTGGGGTGAGAGTGGTCAGCCGGGTTTTGAGGACGTGGAGTCCGACCCAGAGTTCCTCGGCGGTTTCGTCATCGATGCGGCCTTGGCACCACAGCACGGCGTCGACGAGATCCGGTAGAGGGATCATGCGGCGTGCGGTGATCTCCTCGACGACCAGCTCTTCGCGGAGTGCGAAGTGCGGGTGTTTGGGGACCGGGCCTCGTTCGAGGTGGCTCACTTCGTGGGTGAGTGTGGAGCGTCGTTCTCGTTGCCTGGAGTGGCGGTGGAGTTCGATTCCTCGGGAGGTCAGGCGGCCTTGGAGGCCGAGGGGTGTGAGGTCGGCGAAATGGACATCGACGTGCGGGAAGTGTTCTCGTAGATGTCTCCAGGGGTGCCATTTGCGGTGCTGGGACATACCTGGGATTAGAACACCAGTTCGATGTCTTTTCAGGCGAACACGCCGATGTGTGTAGCAGGTTGCTACACGCCGTCTTCTGGGCCGGGTGGGTCGATGCCATCCCAGCGGTCGGCTGCCTCGTCTTCGATGTCCGCTTGGGTTCGGCCTTTGTGGGCTGCGAGGGTGTGGTCGGCGTTGACGAGGAACAGCCCTGTTCCCGCCGAGGGGTCTGAGGGTTTGTCGTCGCGGCCTTCGAGCATCCCGTCGATGACGCGCAGGATCGCGTCTCGTTGGCTGCGTGTAAGGCGCTGGGCTTTGCGCGGCAGGGTGAAGGGTTCGCTGATGGGTTCTCCGCGCAGCTCCCAGGCCTTCTTTACGGGGATGCCGAGTGCGTCCGCGATGAGTTCTGCGGTGCCTTCCTCGACGCCTTCGCCCTTTACGAATCGACTCACCCGGTCGGCATAGATGCCGGCGGCTGCGGCGATCTGACGCATGCTGCGTCCGGCGAACACTTCTTCCCATTGGGGCGGTAGTCCCGCTCGCTTCTTCGTCACGTCTACGAACCCTGCCTGTAGGTGTCGGTGTTGCCCAAGTTTGCGTGTAGACAACGCGTCTACAAAATACCCGGCACAACAGACAACAACCTGGGCGTTCGATGCGCCTACGGATTTCCGACTTGTAGACACGTGGGTCTACATGTTGTACTGTCGCAGACAACGCACAACACAGCGTCTACACTTCGAAAGGACAGCGATGCAGCAGTACGTAGATGGGAGATTTTGGGTGAAGCTCATCAGCTCGAAGGCATTCGCTCAGTACGTCCAGCACCGCGGTTTCACGGCCCGGTCACTGGCTGTTGCCACGGACAAGGAGCTCAAGAGGATGAAGGCGATGCGCGGCGACAAGCCGGCCGGTTGCTCTCGTTCGCTGATCGGGCACCTGATGTCCGGGCACCGGAACACGTGCCTGCCGCACACCGCCCGCGCGATCGAAAGGGTTCTCGACGCCCCTGAAGGCTCTCTTTTCGTGCCTCAAGTGTTGCCCGTTGTTCGCAACACCGCAGCATGATTCCTCGTCCACCGCGTATTCACAGGAGCACAACGTGACCGCAACTCTCACGCGTGAGATCCCCTTGTCCGTCGAGGACACCGCTCGGATGCTCGGCTGGAAAGGCCCCGGCACCCGCACGTCGCCGTCCTACGACACCGTCCTCAAGGCCTGCCAGCGCGGAGAACTGCCCGCCTATCAGCCGGACGGCCCGAACGGGAAGCGCAAGTGCCGCTGGATGATCCTGCCCGCCGACGCCATCGCGTGGCGCATGGGCAAGCGCCCGGGCCGGAAGTCCGCCCGATGAGCGCCGGAACGACCGCGGACTCAGCAACGAAAAAGACCGCCCCGGTGCAAGCGGGACGGCCTGACATCAACCACCTGGAAGGGATCGAAGATGCAGCGACAGCTTAACAGCGACGACTTGCTCGTCGCCATCGAGGGACTCTGCGAGTTCTACAACTGCCCGGAGACCGCGCCGATGCTCACCTCGAGCCAGAACGGATCCCGGCTGGCGAACCTCGCCGTCACCCCGCAGTTCTCCGGCCCGAACGTCTTCTACGGCCCGGCGTCCACCCTGCTGTTCTCCCGCGGTGCCACGTTGCGCCAGACGCTCGAGCGTCTGCACGACGCATTCGTTGCTGCGGCTCCGTCCTTCGAGATGCTGAAGGGGGCGTGAGATGTCGATCCTGACCCGCAAGCTCACCGAACACGAGCTCGCCGCCGTCGAGAACGAGGCCACCCCGGTGGCGCATGAGACGTTCTCGCAGATCTTCTCCGTCGACCGTGGACAGCTCGAGGTCCTCGACCCCTTCTCGGCCACGATCGCCGACGAGGGCGACGAGTACAACGAGCAGGCCGACGCACTGTACGCCGAAGGTGAGCGGTGCGCCGATACCGACGCGGACGCCCCGTCCGACGAGGATGACGACACCCCGCCGAAGCCGATGGGACTCACCCCGGCCGTCGTCGCCTGGATCGCTACGTACGGCGGCACCATCGGCACGCTGATCTACCTCGCCGGCGGTGGACGATGACCATCTTCGTCGACGTCTACACCCCGCCGAAGGGTCCGCACGGTCCCTGCACGTGCGGTGGTAGCACACCCGAGTTTCCGCAGCATGAGGGCTGGTGTGGCCTGCCCGAGCCGGTCGAGTCCGGGTCGTGGTGCTGCGGTTGGACCGACGGCGTGTGCGAGGGCTGCCCCGGCCGGTCGCGGATCTGGGGTGCCCGATGAGCGATCCAACAACACCTGAACTCCGCGCCGCCGAGTTCGCTGGAATCTTCATCTACGGCGCCCCCGTCCTCGGGGAAGAACACCTCATGTCAGGGCCACCCCAGGTATTCGCATCCCGTGACTTCACCCGCGAAGTCCGCGAAGCCCTTGCCCTTACCGACGAGCAAGCCGAGCGCGCCGCCGACTGGATCGCCGACAAGATGGAGCGATTCGGAGCTCTCACGGCTCGACCGGTCTTCGACCTTGAAGGCGTCGGGCCGCAGTGCTCATGGTGCTCGATGGTTTGGCCCCTGTGTGGGCATGACCAATCGACCGGAGTGCCCACGACTCAAGGCCGGGACGGTGGGTCATGAGCGGCCCGGAGCGGTACATCGCCGAGTCTGCGATCTTCGGGGATACCAACCTCGTCGACTGGACCATCGCACCGGCCATGCGCACGGTCGCGGCCAACGCCAAGAGCGTCGAGGAGGCGCGAGGCTTGCTCGAGATGCTCGGCCTGATCGAACCTCGGCCGAAGTCCGACGCCGAGCCGGTGGTCGCCTGCAAGCGGCGCTGCGCGAGCTGCAACCGACCCGGCCGGCATTCGAGCGAGTCGCTGCGGAAGTGGCCCGGGACTGTGGCGATCGTCGGCCGTGGGATGTGCCGCGCCTGCTACGACGTCGTGCTCAAGGAAGAGAAGAGGGCACGCGATGACGTGGCGTGACTGCACCTGCGCCCGCACCGTCTTCGGGCACGAATACGACTGCGCGGCCCTGTTCGCCGACGACAGCGCCGACTACCACGCCGAGCTGCTGCTCGACACAGACCGAGAGGACGCCGAGCTGTGAAGCCGGAGAAGTTGACCCAGGCGGATGTGCTGCGCCGCGCCCGGCAGCTGCACCTGAAGTTCCGCATCAAGCACGACGAGGACCTCGGCGCGTGGGTGGTGCTGGCGACGTCGAGCAATGTCGCCGAGCTGATCCGCGTCGGGAAGGCCGACACCTACGAGAAGGCCCAGGCGTTCGTCGACGAGAAGAACCGGCAGCTGCAGTCCTTGCTGCCCGGAATCGTGAAGCAGGTCCAGGACGAGGAGTTCCCAGGATGAGTGACATCGACACCACGGTCCGCAATCTGGCGGCCATCGCAGCAGCGAAGAAGCTGATCGCCGAAGCGGAAGCCCGCGAAAAGGCCACGTTCGAGAAACTGGTCGGAGTGGGGCGAGTGAACGCCTACACCGACCAGCGCGAGAAGCTCGGTTACGTCGTCACGCCGGAGTCGAAGCCGAAGCCGGTCGTCACGATCACCGACGAGGCACAGGTGTTCCCCTGGCTTGTCGAGGAGTTCGGTCCCGACGTCATCGAGGAGCGCGTAGTCCTCACCGACCAGGGCCGCGCATCACTCGAGGCGTACGCCCTGGAGGCACACAAGACCGCCGGTTCGGAGGACTACTTCGATCTCCCCGGAGTCTCGGTGTCGGTGACGCCGGCGCGGACTCTCTCGCCGAAGTTCATGCCCGAGAAGAACGTCGTCGAGCTGGTACGCGGCATGGCACAGCGGGGCGCACTTGACCTCTCGGAGGTCCTGGCGCTCGAAGGCGGTGAATCCTGATGGCCGCTCTCAGCTTCGCTCCCGCGACCAAGGAAGCGGCCAAGGCCCGCATCGCACTCGTCGGTCCGTCCGGGGCCGGCAAGACCTACACGGCTCTTGCGATGGCGACAGCCCTGTCCGACCGGGTCGCCGTCATCGACACCGAGCGAGGCTCCGCGTCGAAGTACGTGGGCCTCAACGGCTGGGCGTTCGACACCGTCCAGCCCGACACGTACAGCCCGCGCTCGCTCGTGGAGCTGCTCGGAGTCGCAGCCGGCGCCAGTTATGGCGTCGTCGTTATTGACTCTCTCTCGCATTACTGGGAGGGCGCCGAGGGGATGCTCGAGCAGGTCGACCGCAAGTCCGGCGCGAACAAGTTCACGTCGGGCTGGAAGGAGATGCGTCCCGAGGAACGCAAGATGATCGACGCGATCATCGCCTACCCCGGGCATGTCATTGTCACCCTTCGCACGAAGACCGAGTACGTGATCGTCGAGAACGACCGAGGCAAGAAAGAGCCGCAGAAGGTCGGCTTGAAGCCGATTCAGCGTGACGGGATCGAGTACGAGTTCGACCTCATCGGCGAGCTCGACGTGCAGAACACGATGCGCGTCACGAAGTCCCGTATCCACACACTGACCAACGCCGTGATTCCCCTGCCGGGCGAGGAGTTGGCCCGGCGGATCGACGAGTGGCTCTCCGACGGCGTGCAGGTGCCGACAGCGGCCGAGTACCGCAAGCGGGCCTTGGATCTCGCCGGTGACAAGACGGGCCTCCTCGAGCTGTACGGCGAGGTGAAGAAGCACCGGATGCTCGGCGCTCCGACGACCGACTCGGAAGGACGCCCGGGCGTTCTCGGTGAGCTGATCACGCACCTCGGCTCACAGGCTGCCGCGAAGCTCACCGCGGTCCCGAACGCCGACGCCTGAAAGACCCGCCAGGGGTGGTGTGTCGACGGAGTCCTGATCCGGCGCACCGGATGTGCGCACCACGCCACCCCTGGCGCACCTACCCGACACCACCTGGAAAGGAACGGCTCGATGCGAAAGAGCCCCAACCCGGCCCACATGAGCCTCGAAGAGGTCGCCGACGCGATCGGACGACGGCCGGACACGATCAAGAAGTACCGGATGAATCCGAACTGCCATCCGTTCTTCCGCAAGGCGTTCAAGACGGGCACCGGCCGGAACTCGCCGCTGCGCTGGTGGCGGCAGGATGTCGACGAGTACCTGCGCGCCGAGACCGGGCGTGGAATCGGAGGTGCGGCGTGATGCTCTCCCGGGATGAACTCGCCGACCTGATCGCCGATCGGCTGATGCCGGCCGCGGCGGAGCTGGTGATGGGGCCGGCCATCGAGCTGGCGAACGCGATCCTCCATCGCTACGCGGTGGTGAAGCTGCCGGAGTCCAGTCACATCGACGAGCACGGTGTGTCGTGGAACAGCGCGGACGGGCGTCCGTTGGCGACGGTGGCGAACGATGACGTGTGGGTGGGGGACGACATCCTCGATGCCGATGCGGCGGAGGAGGAGGGTCTCGCTTTGTTGGCGGCTGCTCGTGCTGCCCGCGCGTTCCAGGTGAGGCTTCCGTGAGCGCCGAGAAGGTGTGCGGAGTCGACGTGTTCACTCTCGCGCTGCCGTACACGTCGCCGCCGTTGTCGATGAACGACCGGAAGCACTACATGGCCCGGGCTCGTCTCACGCGGCAGATCCGGTCCACCACAGCGTGGCTCGCGAAGCAGCAGAAGGTCCCGACGGGTCTCGCGCGGGCCGCGGTGTGCCTGCACTACCGGCCGCGGGACAACCGCCGGCGCGATTCGGACAACCTGATGCCGGTGCTCAAGGCCGCGTGTGACGGCCTCGTCGATCACGGGCTGGTGTCGGACGACACCCCGCAGTTCATGACCAAGGCGATGCCTGTCATCCATCCCGCCGAGAAGGGCTCCGAAGGCTCTCTCTGGCTCACCATTTCGATCGGAGATTCCCAGTGACCAACCCAGTTCCCGTGACCCTGTTCGCGAAGACCACCGGCTGCCAGCAGTGTGTGTGGCGACGAAGAAGCACCTCGACCGGCAGGGCACGCCCTACGAGATCCGCTACGTCGACGACGACCAGGCTGCCGCCGACGCGGTGCGCCTGCTCGGCTACCAGGCCGTCCCGGTCGTCGTGGCCGGTGCATGCACTGGTCCGGCTTCCGGCCGGACAAGCTGAACGCGCTCGGGCGGCTGCACACGGTCGCCGCGGACATCGCCGCGCTCGATGCCGCGGCGGAGGCGTACCTCGCCGAGGAATCCGAATCGAGTGCGGCATGAAGACGCTCGTGACCATCGTCGGCATCGGCACGCTGTGCACCGCTGGGTGGCTGACCGTGGCCGCCATCGTGTGCGACATGGCCGGCACCGCACTCATCCACCTCGGAGAAGACTGATGACCACGAACGAACGCGCCAAGCGGAACCTCGCCGAGTTCAAGGAGATCTTCATCGCCCCCGGCGGTACCCGGCCGCTCATGTCCGAGCCTCCACGCTTCCGAGCATCGCGATCGTTCACCCGTGAGGTGCGCGACGAGCTTGGGCTCGATGAGGCCCAGGCTGAACATGCCGCCGACTGGATCGCCGACAAGATGGAACGCTACGCCGCACTGCACTCCCGGCCCGTGTTCGACATGGACGGCAACGGCCCGCAGTGCTCGTTCTGCTCGATGCCTTGGCCGTTCTGCGGGCACCACCACTTGTCCGGAGAACTCAGCGAAGAGGAGGGCGAGTCGTGACGACCACGGATAAGGCGGTGCTCGCCACGGTCCTGCCGTTCACCATCCTCGCCGGGATCATCCTCGGCCGGTTCCTGTTCGTCGCGGCGTGCCTGGTCCTGTACCGGGCGCGCCGCCGGCGCGAGGCCGTGTCATGACCGCGGCGGCGCTCATCCCGTACACCGCGGCGATGATCCTCGACGCGATAGCGCGTAAGCACTCCGACTGCGCGCTCGTTCGGGAAGTGCTGGTAACAGACCCCGATGCCGATCGTTTCGCATCGGCGGACGCCTGGGTCGCGGCAGGTAGGCCCGGCCGGATGCCGCAGTTCGAGCCGACGGCGCGTCGCATAGACGGGCTGCTGTTCGACGGTGGGCAGTCCCGTACCGCGATCGAGGTGAAGATCAGTCGCTCCGACTATCTACGCGAGACGGACGCGAAGCGCCGCGTATGGCGGGCGATTACCAACCGTTTCGTCTACGCCACGCCCGCAGGTCTTCTCCGCCCGGACGAGATCCCTGACGGCTGCGGACTGTGGGAGGTCGACGACGCAGGCCGCGTGACCATCGTCAAGCGCGCCAAGTCGAATCGGAATCCAGAGCCAGTCCCGCACCAGGTTCTTGTGGCGCTCGCGTATCGACTCAAACGAAAGGGGACGTCATGACCGCCGCCGAGGTGGGCGGCTGGGGTGACCCTGGTGCTGATCCGCCGCACGAGTGGGAGCGCACCCGCACGAGGCTCGAGGAGGCCGAGTGCGCGCTCGCTGGGCTGGTGTCCGAGAACAACGAGCTGCGGGCGATCGTCCGCCGGGTGCGGGAGTACGGGCAGCATCTGCACTTGATGGCCGAGGAGCCGACGACGGGGGTGTATCTCGCCAACACGTACGGCGGGATCGCGACGGCGCTCGAGCGGGCGATCGGGGATGTGCAGTGACGACCATCGGATCTCTCTTCTCGGGATACGGGGGTCTCGACCTGGCCGCACTGCAGCTTGTTCCCGGGTCGCGGGTTGTGTGGCACTGCGAGTGGGAGAAGGCGCCGTCCCGCATCCTCGATCACCACTGGCCCGGCGTGCCGAACCTGCACGACGTGACCCAGGTCGACTGGACTCAAGTCGAACCCGTCGACGTTCTTACGGGCGGATACCCCTGCCAGCCGTTCAGTGCTGCCGGCCGACGACAAGGAACCGAAGATGAACGACACCTCTGGCCGTATGTGCGGGAAGCAATTCGCCACCTACGACCACGATTCACGCTCCTGGAAAATGTGGCCGGCCACCGGTCTCTGGGGTTCGATCGAGTTCTCGGAGACTTGGCCGAGGACGGGTTCGATGCGGAGTGGACGAGTATTCGAGCGTCCGACATTGGTGCCCCACATCACCGCGAACGGCTGTTCATCCTTGTCCATGCTGCCGACCCCGGTAGCCCAGCCGTCGGGGAACTCCCCGGAAGCGCATCTTCGGAAGAAGCCTGGGAGGACGCAAGTTACAGACTTGGCGATCCTGGTGGAGAACGGTCTGATCGCGACTGGCGGGAGGGTTCTCCCGACGCCCCGAACGACGGACGCGGGGAATTCGATGACTGCGCCGTCGGCGATGCGTCATGTAGCGCAGGGGTTCGGCTCGCTTCCGGAGGTGATCGGCGCGAAGTTGCTGCCCACGCCCAAGACAAGCGATGCAGTACGAGGGGACTGCCAGAGCGAGAGGAGTCGGCGGTCTCCCAGCCTGATCTCGATCGCAGGGTTGATTGGGGTGCCTACGCTGCCGCTGTTCGACGTTGGGAACGCCTAACCCGACAGGCGCCGGCGCCTACGGAGCTGAATCGGAATGGGAAGCCGCGACTGTCGGCTGCTTTCGCGGAATGGATGATGGGCCTTCCTGCGGGGTGGGTGACTGATCCGAGTATTGGGATTACCCGCGCCGAGCAACTCAAGGCCATCGGTAATGGTGTGTGCCCTCAGCAGGCCGCAGCCGCGTTCTCCGGCCTCTTCCAGCAGGTGGCTCCGTGACCACCGAGTGCCCGGTGTGTCGTCGCCAGGTGCATGCGTCCGAGTACACGGGCCGGGTGCGCCGGCACGACGACACCGCCAACCGAATTTGCCCGATGTCCGGGCACACCATCCCCATCGACCAGCTCGAAAGGAAGGCCGCCTGATGGCCCGAAGTCACGGCCGGATCGACTTCACGATCTGGAACAACCGAGAGTTCCGCGCGCTCTCCGAGAGAGCGCAGCGCACGTACATGATGCTGTTCGGTCAGAAGGACGTGAACAACGCCGGCGTGCTGCCCCTGATGGAATCCAGGTGGGCGAAGTACAGCGAGTCGACGACCGTCGAGGACGTTCGCGATGGTCTACGCCAGCTGGAGGATGCCCGCTTCGTGTTCGTCGACGACGACACGGAGGAGCTGCTGATCCGTTCGTTCATTCGTGGCGACGGTGTTATCAAGCAGCCGAACGTGTTCAAGAACGCCCTCAAATGTGCCGAGCTGGTGGATTCTCCGAAGCTGCGGAAGGTGCTTGCTGGGGAGCTTCGGGGGCTTCGTCGGAGGGATGCGGGGGAGGTCGCGGACCGTCTGGATCCGAACCCTTCCGAAACCCTTCCTGATGCCGTCTCGAACCCTTCCGAAACCCTTCGCGAACCCTTGAACCCTTCCGGAAGGGTTCGCGAACCCCGCGGGGTAGGGGTAGGGGAAGAGGAAAGCTCTTGTTCTGCAGATGGAGATTTGGGAGGTCGCGGGCGCGCGCACGCGTACACACGCGAGGCCAGCGAACCCACCCCCCACTGCTCTCGGCATCCCGGAGGGACTGGCGCGCCGTGCCGCGCCTGCGGCGACGCCCGGAAGGCTCGCGCCGAGTGGGAGGCGGGACAGGCGCTTGCGGCAGCGCGTGCCCGTTCGGAGGCGGCTCGTGTGGCGGCCCAGGATCGCCGTGCCGCGATCGATGCGTGCTCCGTGTGCGACGGGGATGGCTACATCGGCACGGACCTGTGTACGCACGCTCAGGCCTCGGCGTCGCGGCCGTCGTTGAAGGCGCTGTTCGATCAGGCGCAGGCCGAGAAAAAACCGCCGAAGGCGGGTGTTGTGTCGTTGTCCACAACGGGCAACACTCGGCTATAGTCGACTTCCGACCACAAAAAAATTGCCCCGCCAGCGCTGGAACGCTGCGGGGCACGAACACCGAGGAGATATCTCGATGTCACTTCCAGAGGTTACCGGACGCGGGGGAACATCCCCATTCGACGCGATCCGACAGACCCGCCCCGACGGATCCGAGTTCTGGGCCGCGCGCGACCTCTGCCAGGTCGTCGAATACGAAACCTGGCGCAACTTCGCAGCCGCCATCGACCGCGCGAAGCTCTCACTACAGAACTCCGGCGAGGCCGTGACCAGCCACGTTGTCGGCGCCGACAAGCTGGTGCAGCGACCCCAGGGCGGCACAGTCCGACAAGAGGACTTCGAACTGTCCCGATTCGGCGCCTACCTGGTCGTCATGAACGGCGACCCCCGCAAGCCCGCCATCGCCTCCGCGCAGGCGTACTTCGCGATCCGCACCCGGCAGGCCGAGGTCGTCGAAGCCAAGCTCACCAGCACGCTGGACGTCTCCAAGCGGCAAATGGAACTCATGCAGCTCGCTCAGGGACTCATCGACCCTCGCCACCTCGAAGCGAAGGCCCGGCTCGTCCTGGCCCGCGCACTTGGTGAAGCACCGGAGCTCGACCCCGCGACGACACCGCTCTACGCGCAGACCTACCTCGAAGAGCGCGGACTGTCACGCGATGAGATCAAGTCCGTCTCGCCCGTGTTCGGGAAGCGCCTCAAGGCGATGTACCAGCTCGAGCACGGCGAGGACCCGAAGCAGTACCCCCTCGAAACGAAGTCGGGACAGATCCGCCAGGTCAACGCCTACACCGAAGCCGACCGCGACCTGTTCGACCGCGTCTGGGCGAAGTACTACGGCGGTGCCGCATGAGCGAGCACAGGTTCCCCGTCCTGGACTTCGACCGCTTCGATGACCCGGAACTGGGCGGTAGCCGCGACGTCATCGACGAGAAGTGGATCGAGCCCGCAGTCGACGAGACCGGCGAGTGGATCACCATGCCCGTCCGAACCGCATTCGACGCCGGCGGCCCGCGATTCGAGATCGGCCCGTACTCGCTCACCGAGTCGGATATCGCGACGTTGCACAACGCCCTTCTGACGCACATTCGTACCTTCCCGGGCGGATTCCGGCGCACGAGTGGGGGTGCGGTATGAGCATCCGAAACGAACTCGCCCAGGAGTTCTTACGCGCCGAGAAAGAGATCGCGATCTACGGACTCGTGGACTGGGGCAACCAATCCGAGAACCAACGGGACGCCTACCGCGCCGGTATCCGGGCCGTCCTCGCGAAGCTCGACGAGGTCACCCGATGACCCGGCCACTCGACGGACCGGTCCGCGGCGCCGTCTTCACGTTCCCGTCCGCACTCCTGATCTGGGCGCTCCTCATCGGCGGGTTGGCACTCATACTCGCCGCCACCTGAGACCCCGGCCCCGTGCACAGCTTCCCGCGCACGGGGCCGGACCCATCCCCACCACCGCGAGAAAGGACACCCCGGATGCCCGCCGCCTACACCGACATCGACGACGCCAACGCCCGAATCGACGCCCTCGAACACGAACTCGGCCAAACCGCCGAAGCCGCCCGCCAGGCACACAAGGCCAACGAGAAGCTGCGGGCCGAACTGATGGAGGTGCGGATGACGGCGCAGGCGGACCCGAGCATGTATCGGCCGTCGCCGGAGCGTGGCACCTACGCGGCCCCGGCAGGTGGGCAGTGACCAGCCGACACGACCTCGTCGACCTCATCCTCATGGCACTCGACGACCCACGGGCGACGTCCATCGAGCACGTATCGGCAACGGCGGGGCGACGCGCACGTGTCGAGAATGGCATCGACGCGATCCTCGACCGCTACGCCGTCGTCGAGCTTCCTGAGCCGGACATCGCGGAAGGGCTGCATCCGGAATGGAGCTACGACGACAGCCATCGGAGCCGCCGCGTCGGGCTCATGTCGGGGTCTGGTCACGAGATCGCGGTCGGCTCCGGGCAGTTCCACACGGTCGAGACCGCGCGAGCGCTCGCGGCAGCCCTCCTCGCAGCAGCAGATCGAGCGGAGGCGCGACGATGAACGGCTACCTCACCAAGGCCGAACTCACCAAGCTCGACGCCATCCTCAAGACCGTGCCCTGGCTCGCCCACAGGCTCGACGAAACCATCCTCCGGCAGGACCGCATCGGCGGCGCCCCCATTCCGTCTCTCGGCGGCAACGACAGCACCGAACAACCCCTCCCGTACAACGCCCACGCATCCGCCGTCCGCGACCAGCTCCGCAATGCCCTCGTCACCTGGGCGCGCCACATGCTCGAGCAGCGCGCCATGACCTACACCGGCGACGACACCACCGCCGGCATCTCCCGCTGGCTCCGCACCAACATCGACGCCCTCGCCCTCACCGAAGGCTCCGCAGAAGCGTTGCCCGACATCGACGCCGCCGTCCGCCCCGTCTGGCGCGTCATCGACCGCCCCGACGAACGCATCCGGGCCGTCACCGAACGCGACATGGAAGAAGCCCGCCGAGCCCTGCTCACCACCCGAGGTATCGCCGCTCTCGCACGCGAACTCGGTGCCGACTTCGCTCGCCTCACCCAGGACCGTGTCGAATCCCTGCACCGCGCAGGCCACATCGCCCCGGTGTGCGCCCCGAACGCCTTCGGGCACCTGTACCTGGTGGGGGATGTGCTCGATGCTCACCAGCGCGTGAAGACCCGTCGACGCGAGAAGGTGGCAGCGTGAACCATCAAATTGGCCGCACTGGAAAATGCGCCCACTGCGGGGAGCGAATATCGATTGTCCAATCAGCGTTTTTCGAAGCAGATGACGATCTCAACCCGATCCCGGGGACTACGAGGCTGAGCGATCCGTACTGGATTCACGACGGAGGTAGGAAGTTTTGCCAGATGACAGCCGCAGAGCCGCTGTAGCGCCACCAGATGCATCGGGGTGCTGCGGGATGACACGAAATGCATCCAGATGATGCTCTTATCCGGTAGGTCCTGTTAGGCTGACGCCGTCGGCGCGAGGAATCCCCACGGGGACTTCGCGCTTCGTCGTTTCCAGACACCCCAGTCGTCCATCCTCGAGTGCCGACCCCTCGCGCCGCTCGGATGGACCCGCCCCGCGTCCGGTTTCGCTACCTGGGAGCGCGGGGCGTCAACTTCCGAAGGAGGCAACCGTGAACGGTAGACACATCGGCACACGTTTACCTCCGATCCTGCGCGCGCACGTTGTGGCTCATGGCTGCGTGGACCGATGAGGAGAGCGACCGGCTCCGCGAGCTGCACGCCGATGGGCGGTCGCTGCATTCGATCGCTGAGGAGTTGGGGCGGTCGAAGCGAACGATCTCGGTGTGGGCCGGCAAGCTCGGGTTGAGTTTCGATCGGTCGGCGACGGCGAAGGCTGCGCAGGCGAAGCACGTCGACAACAAGGCTCGGCGGGTTGCGCTCGAGGAGAGGTTGCTCGAGGAGGCCGCGAAGGTTGTCGATCAGATGTGGAAGCCGACGATCGTCTTCAACTTCGGCGGCAAGGACAACACGTACGAAGAGCGTGAACTCGATCGTCCGACGTTCGGGAATCAGAAGGACATCATGCAGACCGCGGCGATTGCGCTGCGCGAGGCGAACAAGCTGCACGAGTTGAACTCGGGTGCGGACGCGGCCGGCGCGAAGTCCACGCTCGCTCAGATGCACGACGTCCTCGTCGATCTGGCTGCTGGTGTCAGCGCTGAGGACATCGCCTCCCTTGAACCACCGGAGAAATAGCCCGTGACCGTCGAGGTGCTCGACCCCATCGACCGACTGCCCATCTCCCGCAAACAAGCCCTCTCCGTCGGACTCGCCCAGGCCGATGCAGCCAAGTCGCAGATGAACCTGTGGGAAGGCGCCGTCCGCTCCGGCAAGACCGTCGGCTCACTGTTCGCCTACATGATGAAAATGGCGAAAGGCACAGGGGAAGGCGAAGCGGTCATCATCGGCCGCACGAGAGACACCGCCTACCGCAACCTCATCAGCCCACTGCAGAACGTCACCATGTTCGGCGACTGGGCCTCACAAGTGAAGTACAACCGCGGCGCCCCAACGGCCGAGATCCTGGGCCGCACAGTGCACGTCCTCGGCTCCTCCGATGTGCGCTCCGAAGGAATCATCCGCGGCATGACCATCGAAATCTCGTACTGCGACGAGATCACCCTGATGGCCGAAGAGTTCGTCAACCAGCTCATGGCCCGCCACTCCGTCGACAACGCATGGATGGGAGCAACCACCAACCCCGACGGGCCACGCCACTTCCTCAAGAAGGACTACATCGACCGCAGGCACGAACGCGGACACCGAGTGTTCCACTTCGAGCTGGAAGACAACCGCCGCTACCTGCCCGACGGGTACATCGAGAACCTCTCGCAGCAGTACAAGGGGCTGTGGCACGACAGGTTCATTCGCGGCCTGTGGACCATGGCGGACGGTGTCATCTATCCGATGTTCGACCCCAAGGTGCACGTCGTCGACACCCTGCCCACCATGCAGCGGGTCCTCGCCATCGGCATCGACGACGGCGTCAACCACCCCGCCGCCGGCATCCTGCTGGGTCTCGGCAACGATAACCGTCTGTACGCCATGGCCGAGTTCGCACCACCCGCCGGCACACCCGCCGACCGAACCCGACTGCTGCGACGCTTCGAGACCGAACACGGCACACCCGACTACCACTTCGTCGACCCCTCAGCAGCCGCCCTCAAGATCCAGCTCAACCGCGAAGGGTTCGTCAACGTCGCCAACGCGGCGAACAGCCACAAGAACATCGGCGTCGTCGCATCCCTGTTCTCCACACAACAGCTGTTGATCCACTCGAGCTGCACGAACCTGCTCAACGAGATTCCCGGCTACGTGTGGGACGCCAAAGCCGTCAAACGCGGCGAAGACCAGCCGGTCAAAGAGAACGACGACTTCTGCGACGCCCTGCGCTATGCGGTCGCCACATCCCAGTTCATGTGGCGCCACGCACTACCCACCCTGCACATTCCTCAGACACTCGAAAGTGAGGCAGCCGCGTGAGCAGCATCCGACCCGGCGTGGCATGGCCGCCCAAAGACATGGCGCCACTGTTCGCCCGAGTCGCCGAATGCCGCGTCCAATGGGAAGGCGCACCCGACCGCCTCGAGGACTTCTACGCGCAGCACCCCAACGGCAGCAACCCCGGCCGCATCCGGGCCGCCTGGAACGCCCTCTGGGGAAAGCCCATCCAGGCCGGACAGGACACCCCCGAACGGCTCCACGCACCCATTCCTGCCGACGTTGCCAGCCTGTCCGCGACCGCCCTGTTCGCCAAGCCGCCCACCATCCTCGCCACCCCCGAAGCGGGGGAGCAGGTGCAGGAGCGCATCGACGACATGTTCAACGCGCCGCGCTTCCACTCCGACCTGTACGCCGCCGGCGAATCCGCCTCCGCCCTCGGAGGCGTGTACGGGCGTGTCGTCCGTGACCGCAAGGTGCAGGACGATCCGTGGATCGAATGGGTCGACGTCGACCGCGCCATCCCCGACTGGCATCGAGGACGGTTGCGCGCCGTCACATTCTTCACCGAACTCGACGGCAGCGACTCACAGGACGTGTGGCGGCACCTCGAACGGTACGAGCGGGGCCGGGTCGTGCACGAGCTGTACCGCGGCACCAGCGGCAGCCTCGGGCGCCCCATGCCCCTCAACGAGCATCCGGCCACCGCCGGCCTCGATGTGAACCTCGCCGCCGACGGCGCATCCTTCGTCGACGTAGGGATCGATGAACTGCTCGTCGAATACGTGCCGAACAAGATCCCCAACCCGGAATGGTCCGCAGACCCCGCCCTGCGCAACATGGGCGCCTCCGACTGCGGAGCCCCAGACCTCGTGCCGCTGTACCACAGCATCGACAGCGTCTGGTCCTCCCTGATGCGCGACGTACGCCTCGGCAAGACCCGAGTGTTCGCCTCTGCCGACGTGCTGCAGCATGGCGGCGCCGGCACCGGACTGACGTTCAACGAGGATCAGGAGATCTTCACCCGCGTCGGCACCGGCATCGGTAAGGAAGGCGCTGCGGAGTCGATCTTCGAGTTCCACCAGCCCGAGATCCGTGTGCTCCAGCACGACCAGGTCGGCGAAATGCTGCTGCGTGAGGTGCTGCGCAAGACCGGCTACAGCCCCATGTCCTTCGGGCTGTCCGATCAGGTCGCGCAGACGGCGACGGAAGCGTCGGGCAAGAAGGAATCGACGGTCACCACGACCGAGGGCAAGGCCCGCCACTTCGGCGTGGCGTTGCAGCATCTGACGACGGCGTGCGCTCGCCTCGCCGGGGTGAGCCTGGTCGACCCCCTCGATATCGATTGGCCTCCGTTCGCTCAGGAGTCGGGTCTGGCGCGTGCGCAGACGGTACAGGCGTGGGAGACCGCGCGGGCCGCATCGACGCGCACCAAGGTTCGTTACCTGCACCAGGACTGGACGGAGGAGCAGGTCGACGAGGAGGCCGCTCTGATCGAGGCCGCGGGCGCGGTGGAGACGCCGGTGTTCGGTGGCGACGCACCGCCGTTCGGTGGTCAACCTGCCGGCGACGAGCAGCCCGAGGAGGAGCGGGAGACCAAGGAGACGACCGAGGAGGAGTAGTGGCGGCCGAACTTCCACCCGGCTTCAAGCTGAAAGTCCTGTACACCGGCAAGGTCGACGGACGTAGATGCGGGCTAGTAGGACTCATGAAGCCGAGGCGGTTCTGGCGCGGCTACAAGGCGGTAGCTCAGACCTCCACCGACGGCACCGAGCCGGACGGCGCCATCATCGAGCGCCTTCTCCGCGAGTACCGAGGCGAATCCAACTGGATCTGAGGAGGTGTAGCAGGTGGCACTCAACCCCGAAGACGCCCGCAACATCCCCGACGAACTCATCGCCCTCTACACAGCCGCCGAACTCGAACTCCTCACCGCCATGGCCCACGCCATCGCCAAGGGAATCGACACCGACGACTGGCTCACCATCCAAACCGAGCAGCAGCTCCTGTTCCGGCGGCACGCCGAACAACTCGCACGCCGACTGCAGAAACGAATGCCGCGGCTGCTCGAACAGGCCGTGCAGAACGCGGCCGAACTCGGTGAGGAGGCAGCCGATGCCGACGCCGACGAACCCGAGACGGACCGCACGCCGACGGCTACCGCGGTCGGCGCTGCTGGCGCGGTCGGGGCGCCAGCAGCACGCCGGCGCAACGCTGCCCGCACCGTCGCGCAGACGCAGCAGGCATGGACAACCCTGGCCCGAGCCACCCAAGCCCTCCCCGCGAACGCAGGAGCCCTGTACTCGCAGGTGGTGACGGAGGTTCAGGTCCGCAACCGCGAGATACCGCGCGCGGGCAGACCGACGGGCGGGATCCTCGGCGCACCGACAGCGACCGGAACGAGGCTCGATGCCGCGCAGCAGGCCCTCGACATCCTCACCAAGCGCGGCATCACCGGCTTCCGGGACAACCGGGGCCGCAACTGGTCACTGACCACCTACGTCGAGATGCTCTCTCGCACCGTAGTGAACGAGGCGATGCGCGAGGCCCACATCGAACGGGCACTCGAGCACGGCCACACGCTCATGGTGGTGTCGTCGCACTCGAAGCCGGCACCGCAGTGTCAGCCGTTCGAAGGGCAGGTACTCAGCTTGGACGGCAGTACGGGCACGGTCACGCTCGTGGACGCGACCACCGGACGGCCGATCCGCGTGCGCATCAAAGCCACGATGGACGAGGCCATCTCGAAAGGCTTCCGGCATCCGAACTGCGGACACGCCCTCAGCCGGTTCGTGCCGGGCGCATCCCGGACGTTCAAGACCGAGCCAGACCCCGAGGGCTACGCCGCCACCCAGAAGCAGCGAGCGATGGAACGCGCCATCCGCGACACGAAGCAGCGTGCCGCCGTCGCCATCACCCCGCAAGCCAAACGCGAGGCGAACGCCCGCCTCGGAGCGCAACGTGAAGCCATCCAGCAGCACGTCGATCAGCACGGCCTCGCCCGCCGGCCGCGCCGCGAGCAGATCAGCCGCGCTCGCTAGCCGGAGCTGCAGTTCGGGCAGGCATCGACCGTGTCAACGAAGCAGGAAATCCGCTTCACGCCGCGGGCCTCCTGCTCAGGGTTCGACCAGAACCCGTCGCATGTCCGACAGAAGACCACTTCCAGTTCCTCCGTGCCGCGCACCGTACGTGCCGGACCTGACACTTCCGCCCCTGGGCGGACACCCCGACACCGCGACGGTGCTCGGGGCGAACACGCAGCGCGACGCTGCACACCCACAAGGAGCCCACCAATGCGCCGCACCACCGCACTCGCCCAGATCCTCGGATCCGGACACGGAATCGACCCCTTCGCCACCACGGGCCGCTGGCCCAACCGAATGCACCCCCGCCGCGACGGCGAGGGACACGACGGCGGCGACGGCGGAAACACCGGCCAGGGTGACACCAGCGGAGGCGCAGACAACGAAGGCGACGGCAAGCCCGACGCCGACGGCGGTGACGACGAGAAGCTCGGCGAAGGCGGCAAGAAAGCCCTCGAACGCGAACGCGCCGCCCGCAAGGAACTCGAGAAGAAGCTCGCCGAACGCGACAAGGCTGACGAGAAAGCCCGACTCGCCAAGCTCGACGAGAAGCAACGAGCCGAAGCCGAACGCGACAAGGCCGCAGAAGAAGCCGAGAAGGCCCGCGCCGAACTCGCCGTCGAACGCGCCGCACGCAAGCACGGCATCACCGACGACAAGGACCTCGAACTCCTCGCCGGCGTCCCCGCCGACAAGGTCGAGGCCCTTGCAAAACGACTCGCCGCAGCGTCCAAAGGCAAGGACTTCGGAAGCGAAGCCGGAGGAGGCCGCAGCAACAGCTACGAAACCGACCCCCGCAAGCTCGCCGAAGCCGCAGCCCAACGCCGCGGCACCTTCTACTAGGAGACAGCCACCATGGCAAACACCATCCTCAAGGCCGCGCAGATCGTCGCGTCCGGCCTCGGCGTCCTCGAACGCGAGATCGTGCTTCCGCGCCTGATCGCCTCCGACGCCAACGTCTACTTCTCGCAGCGCTCCCCGGCCAACGACACCGTGTCGCTGCGCATCGCCGGACGCACCGTCGCCCGCGACTACGGATGGCGCAACGACCGCTCGACCGCCATCCAGGTCGACGACCTCAACGAGTTCAAGGTCGACGTGAAGCTCGATACGCACATCTACAACGCGATCGGCCTCACCGACGAAGAGCTCACCCTCGACATCGAGGACTTCACCAACCAGGTCCTGCTCCCGCAGACCCGCGCTGTGGCCGAACGCCTCGAGGGGAAGATCGCCGACAAGATCTCCGGCGCGGCCTACCCGACCGGCTCGGTCATCGACATCGCCACCTCGGGAGGGTTCTACAACGCTCTCGTCGACGGCCGGAAGGTCCTCAACGACAACAACGTGCCCGTCGCCGGCCGCGTGTGCCTCGTCGGCACCGGCGTCGAGCAGGTCGTCCTCAAGGATGACCAGTTCAAGAAGTTCGACCAGGCAGGCGACCAGAGCGCCCTCCGCGATGCAACCATCGGCCGCGTCGCGGGATTCACCGTCGTCACCTCGAACAGCATCCCCGAGGACGAGGCGTACGTCTTCCACCCCTCGGCATTCCAGGCCGTCTACCGCGCCCCGCAGGTGCCGCGCGGTGTCGCCTTCGGCGAGGCGCAGTCCTACGCCGGCCTCGCGATGCGGTGGATCCAGGACTACGACTCCGACCACCTGCGCGACCGCTCCGTGCTGTCGACGTTCTTCGGCATCTCCGTGGTGACCGATCCGGACGACTACACCGACGCCGCTTCCCCGACGTCGCTCAAGCGCGCCGTGAAGCTGACCCTGGACGCGACCCCGTGAGCGGGCGCGTAGAGGTGCCCCGGTTTACGAAGGGCGAGCCGGGATTCACCGCGAAGCTCAACCAGCTCGCCGACGCGGTCCGTCAGCTCCAGGACGCCATGCTCGAGCTCGGCGGCAACCCTGACGTCGGCGACGAGGCCACCGGCGACGCGTTCGATCCGTCCAAGCACGACGTCGACGAGGTGAACGACTACCTCGCCACCGTCGAAGACAGCGACGAGCTGAACCGCGTCCTCGAAGCAGAGAAGGCAGGCAAGGCCCGCAAGGGCATCCTGTCCCGCTGAGCCGGTGACGGTGCACCGCGCGTGCACCGTCACCACCAGGAGGCCACCGTGCTGATCTACGCCAACGACAGCGACTACTACGCCTGGGCCAAGCGTCCCGCCCCAGACAACGTGGACGCCCTCCTCCGGGAAGCATCCATCCTCGTTGCCGATGCCTGCCTCGCCGACCGCTACGACACCACCGATGCGGGGATGCCCACTGATACGAAGCTGCGTGACGCGATGCGCGATGCAACGTGCGCACAGGCAGAGCATTGGGCAGCCGCCGGCACCGACCCCCTCAAGGGGCCGGGCGGGCAGGACCCGCGCATGACGGTGTCCGCGATCGACGGGGCGTCAGTCAGCTACGACACGTATCTGACGGCTCCGGACCGGTTGAACTCGGTGAAGTCGCTGGCTCCGAATGCGCTGCGGATCCTGCGGTTCGCTGGGCTCGCATCGAACATGGTGCGGTCATGGTGAGTGATCCGCTGGCGGCGTGGTGGGCGTGGCCGGTGATGGTGGCCCGCAAGGTCGGCGATGGTCCATACAACCCGGAGTACGCCGATCCGGTGCGGGTCATGGGCAAGGTCACCGCGAAGCGCAAGAAGGTGCTCGCACCGGACGGCTCCGAGGTGATTTCCGAAGCTCGCGTCTCCATGCCGGCAACTACGCCGCTCATCCCACCGGGATCGCTGGTAACCCTCCCGCCGGAGTTCGGTGGCCGTGAATGCGAGGTGCTCGCCGAGCAGCTGCACCACGACGGCCTGGGCCGTACGCCGAACTTCTACTCGATCGACCTCACCTAGGAGGTGTCGTGTCCCTGAACTTCAACCTGGCGGCCATTCGCGCCGCAGCACAGCGGGGCCTCGACGACGCCGCCGAGGTCGTCAAGCAGGAGTCCATCGAGCGGACGCCGAAGGAAACCGGGGCGCTGCGCAACGACTGCTCCACGGCGTCCGGTGACGGTGAGGCGGCGGTGTTCTACTCGCTGCCGTACGCCGCTCGCCAGCATGAGGAGTTGGGCTACCAGCACGAGCACGGTCAGGCGAAGTTCCTCGAGAACGCCTGCATCGCCAAGCGGCAGGTGGTCGGGCAGGTTATCGCCCAGGCGATCAGGAGCGCACTGTGACCGATCTGTGTAAGCACCTCGTTCGGGAGTGCACCAACGCGATCGACGAGTACGAGATCGGCGGCAATGGGTTCCGGCTTCGGGAATGGACCTGCACTCACTGCGGGGTGATCGAGTACGACACCGTCGAACTCCCGGCGAAACGGATGGTCGCCTCATGACCACCGCCCGCGCGCCCGCCACCACCGCAGTCGAGGCAGCCCTCGCCGAGCACCTCGCCGCACTCGGCCTCGCCCGCTACACACCGAACGGCGTCTACACCGGCACCGGGCCACCCGCGGTCTTCTTCGGCGCGATGCCGGACAAGCCCGACGACGCCCTCGTCATCAACACCTACAACGACGACCGCAGCCGCGACGACCACAACCCCGACATCTACATCCAGATCCGGGGCCGACGCGCCGGCCGCGACCCGAGAGCCGTCGACGACCTCATGGACTCGCTGTTCGACGCGCTCCACGACGCCACCCACCAGCAGTGGGGGAGCGTCCGTGTCCTGCTCTGCCGCCGCACCGTCCGCGCCCCGCGCGACCCCGATGCGAACGGCAGATGGACCAGACCCGACAGCTACGTCATCACCCTCAATCCGTCCTAGGAGGACGACACCATGACTACCCCCACCCCGGTTGCAGCACCCCCGAACAGCTCCTCGCTCGCGACCGCACTGGCCCGCGACTGGGTCCTGCGCGTCCGCGAAGTCGGCGACGCCGACGGCGACTGGCTGTTCGTCCGTGGCCTGTCCTCGGTCTCCCCGATCTTCGAAGGTGCCGCCCAGGACGCCTCCGACATCGACGGCGAAGGCTTCGGCGCCCAGGTCGTCACCGGCCTCAACTGGCGCGTCGAAGGCTCCGGCAAGCGCAAGGGCGAGAACACCACCGGCTTCATCGACGACCCCGGACAGAACCTGCTGCGCCGCAAGGGCCGCCGCACCGGCATCGACAACATGGTCGAGTTCCAGATCTACCGGCGCGACGAACTGCCCGACGCCTACCAGGGGCAGGGCCCGGTGATCTGGACGGACACCGCAGCCGGCGACCCCAACGCCCTGCAGGAGTTCTCCTTCCAGCTGATCGGCAACGGCAAGCCGGAAGAGATCACCAAGCCCGCCCCGGCGACCCCTTAGTCGGCCCGGCGGCATACGTCACCACCACTGACCTCGACCCCGAACCGGACGCACCGGTCGGGGTCGAGGCAGTTGACACCGACACGATTGCCGACGGGCCCGAGACCACCGAGGAGGCGTAGGTGCAAGACCTCGACGCGCTCATGGATCCCGACCTACACCTGCCCATCGCCGGCACGGACTACCGGATCACCTGCAGCGCATGGCAAGGCTTACGCCTACACCGCCTCATCGCCTCCGGAGCAGTCCTGTCCGACGACGAGGAACGCGCCGAGATCCTCCTCATGCTCGGCGACACCTACCAGCAGATGGTCGACAACGACGTCCGCTGGCCCACCATCGTCCACGCCGCCCGCACCGCCATCCTGTGGTTCGGCCACTCCGAAGCCGCAGGCGCCGCCCTGTGGGAACGGCTCGGTACGCCGGGAAATCCGATACCCCCATCCCCGAAGCAGGCACGGATGGGGGAGCGGATCCGAACGATCTTTCGGCGCCCGGCACGTACGGACCGGATGATCCTGGCGGCGGCCCGTACGACCCCGCCACCGGCCTGCGCGAGTGGTACCGCGTCGAACCCGAGAAGCTGAAACCGGCCCGGGTCGAACGCAGCATCAACGACTGCCTGAACCACTGGAACCTCATCGAGCTCGACCTGCAGGACCTCGGCATCGACATCGAATCCGGGGTCCTGCAGGCCCGCTCCTGGCGATGGCTGCGCCTGCGCATCGAAAGCCTCGCCGCCGAACCATCCTCCCGCCTGCACAAGGCCCTACTGAGAGGCGTGTGAGTGGCGCTCAAGGACCTCACCGAAACCGGGTTCGACCCCGACCTGCACCTGCCGATCCGCGGCAAGCAGTACACCGTCCCGGCCCCGGACTACGAGACCGCCAAGGCGATGCGGGAGCAGACCACCGCGGAGGGCCTGCCGCCGGTCGAGCAGATCAACCAGGCCATCACGGCCCTGGGTCCGGCGTTCGACGAGATGGTCGCCGACGGCATCCCGTGGCCGATGATCCTGCACGCCGGCCGCACCACCATCCTGCACTTCGGGTTCTCCCCGGATATGGCCGAAATCCACTGGGCGATGGCTCACCTCGGCCGAATGGTCGACCTCGAACAGGTCTCCGAGCAGCTCGGGAACCTCGAGAAGGCGCGCCGCGCCGCACGAAAGCAGCAACCGAAGGAGTAGCCCCGTGGCATTGGACGTCGGCGAGCTGGTCGCCCGCCTCACCCTCGACGACTCCCGATTCATCCAGGGCACCCAACGCTCCGAACAGCAGTCCCGCCAAGCCACCCAGCGGATCTCGAGCAGCTTCCAGGACATCACCCGCGCCGCCCAGCGCGCAGGCCAAGCCGCGCAGGCCGTCGAGATCAACGACCAGCTGGAGCGCGAGGCCCGGCGGATTGCCCAGCAGATCCAGGAGCTCGAGCGCAACGCCCAGCGCGCCGACCAGTCCGTCGATGACATCGTCATGAACGCCAACCTCCTCAGCGAGGCGCGGCGGGCAGCGGACGAGATCGAGCAGATCCGCACAGCCGCACGCCAGGCCGCGGGCGCCATGGACGATATCGAGCTCGGCAACCGTCTGCAGGAGGACCTGCGAGCTGCGCAGAACGAACTCGACGACCTCTACCGGCAGGCAGGACAGGGCGGAGGCCCCGCGGGCGAGCAGGGCGGCAGCAACTTCCTCTCCGGGTTCTCCGACGCCATCGGCAACCTCGGCTCCAAGGCCGGCCCGATCGCAGGCTCGCTCATCGGTGTCGCCGCCATCGGCCTCGCCGCCGGTGCCGCACTCGCGGGGGCGATAAAAGACGGCATGGAAGCCGAGCTGCAGCGCGACCTTTTCCAGGCCCAGACCGGCGTCACGACCGCCCAGGCCCGCAAGTTCGCCCAGGCCGCGGGCGAGGCGTATGCCAACGTGTTCGGCGAGTCCGTCGAGCAGAACCTCGACACCGCCCGCATGGCACTGTCCACCGGACTCCTCGACCCAGGCGCCACGCAACGTGACGCCGAGGCGATGATTCAGTCCCTCGACGGCGTCTCCACCATCCTCGGCGAGGAGATCCCCGCCGTATCCCGCGCCGCGTCCCAGGCCATCAAGACCGGATTCGCTCAGGACGCCAACGACGCCTTCGACCTCCTCGTCAAAGGCTCCCAGATGGGCCTGAACGTCTCCGAGGACTGGCTCGACACCATCACCGAATACGGCACCCAGTTTCGGCAGCTCGGCCTCACCGGCGCCGAGGCGATGGGGCTCATGGGGCAGGCTGTGGCGGCCGGTGCGCGCGACACCGACACCGCTGCGGATGCACTCAAAGAGTTCGCGATCCGCGCCATCGATGGATCGACGGCCAGCCAGGAAGGTTACGAAGCCCTCGGCCTATCGGCGTCGGAGATGTCCGAGCAGATCGCCAAGGGCGGCGAGGATGCCCGCAACGGACTCGAACTCGTACTCACCAAGCTGCGCGAGATCGAGGATCCGGTCGAGCGCAACGCCGCCGCGGTCGCCCTGTTCGGCACCAAAGCCGAGGACCTCGGGCAGGCCATGTACGCCATGGACCTGACCACCGCGGTCGAGCAGCTCAACGACTACGAGGGCGCCGCCAAGCGGGCCATCGACGTCATGGGAGGTAATGCTTCCACCTCGGTCGAGGGTGCCATGCGCGCCATCTCCCTCGCCGCCGACGGACTCAAAGCCTCCCTCGCGGAAGCTTTCGGCCCCTACATCCAGCAGTTCGCCGACACCATCTCGAACAATCGGGCCGGCGTCATCCAGTTCTTCATCGACATCGGAAACACCGCCTTCGATGCGGCGGAGAAGGTTCTGCAGTTCGTTTCCGGCGGGATGCGCGGGCTCGGCGAGTTCGCCGAAGCGGGCTCACAGATGGCCGCCTCGTTCCTCGAATCCATCGCCGGGATGGTCGCCGGACTCGACGCCTTCATGGGCCCGTTCGACGAACTCATCCCCGGAATGCCCGACTTCGGGGACATGGCGGGCGATATCGCGAAGTTCGCCGACACCGCCCGCAGTGGCGGCACGTCGATCTCGGAGGCGATGAACGCCGGCGCCGACGCCATCGACACCAAGCTGATCCCGGCGCTCGAGTCGGGGCAGATCCGGTTCAACGAGTTCGCCGGGGATATGAAGCTCTCGGCTGCCTTCAACGACGAGATCCAGAAGGTGAACAACTCCATATCATCGTTTGGCGTCACAGCCGATGGCACACAGCTCAAGATCCAGAACTGGACGGGCTCGCTCGACCAGGCGAACTGGGCGCACAAGCAGATGCACGACACCCTCACAGCGATGCCCGCCGCGTTCGAGGCACAGAACCGCACCGGCCTCGAGGCGGGCGCCACCGTCGAGGAGTTGACCCGGCAGTACGCGGCGAACCGGGACCAGTTGATCCAACAGGCCATGCAGATGGGGCTGACGAACAAGGAAGCCGTGACGCTGATCAACAGCTACGGCCTCGTCCCTAACCTGGTGCAGACGCAGATCAGTCAGCCGGGGATGCCCGAAGCGCACTACGCCCTCGACGTCCTGCAAACCAAGGTGATCGACGTCCCGGACAGTAAGACCATCCACACGGAGGCGCTGACCCAGGACTCGATGGACAAACTGGCAGCCCTCGGCTTGAAGGTGGAGACCCTGCCCGACGGTACCGTCCTGGTCACCGCGGACACCGACGACGGCCAGAGCGCCATCGACAACTTCATCGCCCGGAACAACGGCAAGTCCGTCGACATGTACGTCGAGATCCAAGCGCGTCGGCGTGCCGGGGGCGTGGCGGATGACTTCGTCGGGCCGAGCATCTATGACGCAGGCATGGCCGACGGTGGAGTCCGGCAGCGCGCGAACGGTTCTCTCGATCAGGCGCACATCGCGCCCGGCCGCGGGAACGGCACCCTCGCCACCACGCCGCTCGGTCCTGTTCGGTACGCCGAAGGGGAGACCGGCTGGGAGGCGTACATCCCCGGCGCACCATCCAAGCGGGCCCGGTCGGAGCGCATCCTCGCCGAGACCGCGAAGCGGATGGGGTTCGGGCTACTCAAGCTCGACGACATCCTGCACATGGCCGACGGCGGCATCAACGAGGGTGGGTTCGACTCTCAGGCCGCGGTCGCGAAGGCCATGGCGCACGACGGGCAGCCGTACATCTATGGCGGCCTCGACTGCTCCGGATACCTCTCCGCGGTGTTCAACGCCGGCACCGGGCAGAGCGTCCGGTTCACCACCGACTCCGACTTCGAAGGCATGGGGTGGGTGCCCGGGTTCGATCCGGACGGGTTCTCGATCGGCACGAACAAGGGCTCCGGCACCAACGGGCACATGTCGGGCTACCTGTACGGCACGAACATCGAGTCGGACGGGTCGAACGGCATCCAGTACGGGCGCGGCGCGGACAGTCCTCTCGACTTCCCGTACGTGTACCACTGGCCCGGCGCCTCGGCCGCGGGGAATCCGCCGCGTGAGGAGATCGAGCGGTTCGGTGAGCAGGACCTGATCGACGACCTGAACGGCAACAAGAAGCCGCGGGTGAAGGGCTCCACCTCGACCGGGGTGGCGATGTCCACGGACGGCCAGCGGGTGTTCGTCACCAACTGGCCCGACAGCCTCGGTGGGAAGGCCGCAGAGAAGCCGGCAGAGGAGCGCCAGCCGATCTGGTCGGCGTCGATCCGGGCGTTCGATCAGGGCGGGTTCCGGGACGCGCACATCGCCGCGGACGGCGCGGACCTGATCCGCTACGCGGAGAAGGGCACGGGTGGGGAGGCGTACATCCCGCTCGCCCCGGCGAAGCGGGGACGGTCGGTGGGGTTGACCCGGGAGGTCGCGCACCGGTTCGGGTTCGAGCTGGTGCCGATGGAGAACGGCGGCCTCACCGGCTTCGGTGGGTACATCGGCGACAAGGGCTCCACGTTCGATGTGCCCCTCACTGCTGAGGGTTGGGCGGCGATGTCGCCGAACAAACGCCGGGCCACGATGTACAACCTCGCTGCCCTCGGGATTGGTGGGGCGTTCGCGATCGCGTCCGGGTTCGACGAGAACGGTGCGTTCACCGGCCAGTTCGACACCGGTGCCAACTCTCACCCCGGCCTGGAGAAGGCGTTCGGGGCGTGGGCGGACCAGATCAATGAACAGCTCGAGGCGATCAAGAAGGCCGCCGAGAACCCCGATCCGCTGCAGGTGCAGGTCGACATCGACAGCGGCTCCCGCACAGCACAGATCGAGATCACGAAACGAGGTTTGTAGATGGCGGGGAGGCGGTACGTCCTCGAATGCTGGGACGGGCAGGTGTGGGACTTCAATGACCCCACCTGCCCGCTCTCGTTGCGCACCGATCCGACCGGCATCGAGGGCGCCGGCTTCGCTTTCGACGACCAGAAGAACGTCGACCAGGCGGGCGTGACGATGCGCGCGCGCATGGACGATCCGAACCTCGTCGGCCTCGACGTGAAGATCGGACCCGTCCGCCCGGGCACAGGCGCTGTGGAGCTGCTGCGCAAGTGGCGGCACTCCCTCGGCCGAGGCAAGCAGATCCACCGCTTCCACACCATCACCGACTTCGGCGGTGACCGCTTCCAGGACGTGCGCCTCGGCAGCAAGCTCGAGCCGCCGAACCTGACCCTGATGAAGGACGCCGGGGTGATCCTGTCCGACCCGGTGACACTGCGGTCGGACGAATCCTGGTGGCGGCGCCGCCCCGTCGTGAAGACGTTCACCCCGGCCGAGTTCGCAGGCGCGTCGATCGACACGGACAGTGACGAGCCGGTGTGGCCGCACATCGTCATCACCGGCCCCATCACCCTGCCCACGATCGGCTGGCAAGGCGAAGCGGTTCCGCTGCCGACGATCGCGGCGGGAGATCGCTGGACGATCGAGACCGACCCGGACTTCTTCCAGATCAACGACAGCACCGGCGCGGACCGATCGTGGATCGGGCGCCGCTGGTACAAGCAGATCCCCGCCGGCCGTAGGACCGTGCCGCTCACCATCGCCGGCACCGGCACCTCCTCAGCAACGAAGGTGGAGATCACTGTGCCTCAATTGCACTGGGCGGCCCTATGACCATCGTCTACGAGCCCGGGTACGCCCGCCCCAACGCCGACGCTCCGGTCGGGTTCGACATCGAGATCGGCAACCCGATGGCGACGGCGTGGCGGCCCCTCGGCGGCTACATGTACGCCGATTTCGAGTGGGACTGGAACAAGCCGACCTCTGCCACCATCCGCATCAAGGGTGACCACCCCATGGCGGGGTATCTGGTGAACTGCCGGCGCACGGTCATCCACATCCGCACGGAGCGCAACGGCATCCCCTGGGATGGGCGCGTCCTGCGCGCGAACGTCAAGGGCAAGCCCGGACGCGAGATCATCACCCTGACCTGCATCTCGAACCTCGTGTGGCTGATGTCCGGACTGGTGTGGGTGAACAACACCCTGCCACCCGAGTTCCAGATCAACATCACGGGCAAGCAGAACGTGAAGTGGGGACCGTTCGACATGGTCTCCAAGCTGTACCTCGCCGAGGTGATGACCCGCCTGCGCAAGCCGGTCTACGGGAAACTCCCGGTGCGCCGGACCGTGCCGGAGCTGCCGGACCTCGACGACATCGACACCCTCGACGACCTGCTCGACATCGCCGCCGAAGCGCTCGACGAGATGTGCGTCCTGCAGGCCCGGGCGACGCAGCTCGACGAGCTGTTCGAGCAGACGGTGCAGATGCAGGAGATCGGCCTGTCCTGCCACCTGTGGTCGGTCGCCGACGGCAAGCCCTCGCCGAAGGTGTTCAACACCGACACGATTGCCCAGCTGCGCTCGGTCATGGACTACACGTCGGACAACTTCCTGAACTTCACCAACCCCGGGAACATCCTCGGCCTGCAGGACCCGTCGACGTGGAACAAGCTGACCCGCTCCGGGTACGTCTTTGACACCCACGCCAAGCGGGACATGCGGAAGATCCAGTTCCGCACCGACTCGACGCAGGTGGAGTACTACGAGCGGGACGTCGCGCACGCCACCGCACATAAGGTGCTGATCGGCGGCAAGGCGCCCGAGATCATGAACCAGGTCATCGAGTGGGGCGCCAACTTCGCACTGCAGCTCCTGCTCAATGCCCTGTTCCCGGGACTGAATCTCGGAACGATTCTTGTCGGTGACCTGTTCGACGATGTGTTCTTTGCCTTCCAGCAGTTCTGGGACCCCGACCTCGAGGCAGAACTCGGCGAGCACGGCCTCGGTGAGAAGTTCGGCGACAACACCGCAGCCTGGTCCCTGGACGCCTGGGCGAACGGGCAATCGACGCTCAAGGAGAACTCCGGCTCCGACGCCGTGAAGATCCAACTCTCCTCCGGCACCCCGGACGGCCGCGGCTACTGCATGGGCGTCGACAACGGCACCGGCCGGCGGTATCAGGTCGGCGACATCGTCACGCTCTGGGATCGCGGCACCACGGTCGAGCAGTGGATCTCGAACGTGCGGGTGGCGGACAACGGTGAGCGGATGGTCGAGACGGTGACGCTCGGCCAGGACCGCGCGAAGGACGGGTGGGAGCACGTGTTCGCCCACCTGCAGAACTACGCGGGCATCTTCCGCGGCATCGCCAACAGCCTCTAGGAGCACCATGGCATCCCGATATTGGCCGCTCAAACGCGGCCACATCGTCACGTCCGGATTCGGCGCCCGATGGGGCGGAATGCACTTCGGCGTCGACTTCGGATGGAACGGCGGCTCCGGTGGCCTACCCATCTACGCCGTCCAAGGCGGCACCGTCGTCAACGTCGGACCCGCCTCCGGATTCGGGCAGTGGATCGTCCTCGACCATTCGACCGCCGACGGCTCAGGCACCACGGTCTACGGGCACATCATCCCCGAAGTCCGGTACGGCCAGCGCGTCGAGGCAGGGCAGCGGATCGGGCACATCAACCCGGACTCGCGCACGAACGGCGGCGTCGCTCCGCACTTGCACCTCGAGTGGCACCGGGCCGTGTGGTCACCTCCCGGCCCGAACCGACTCGACCCACTCCCACTCCTCGCCGGGGCGCTGTTCCCGGATGAGGCACCCCCTACGCCGGCGCCCACTGCGCAGCGTGAGGGTTATTCCGACTACGTGCGGGAAGGGTTCGCGCAACTCATCCCACCGAAGGGAAACCGATGACCCTCTACGGCATCGACGTCAGCAACCATCAGCGTGAGTTCGATTTCGCCGCGGCCAAGCGCGAAGGATTTGTCTTCGCCACCCACAAGGTCACCGAGGGCGACGGCTACCGCGACCCGTACTGGCCCCGCGCCCGCGACCAGATGCGCGAGCACTTCCCGGGCCTGTTCGGCGGCTACCACTTCGCACGCAACAACGTCGACGTGAACCGCCAGGCCGACGCGCTCCTCGCCCACCTCGGGGACCCGTTGATCCCGGTGCAACTCGACTACGAGGACACCAGCAACCGCGGCTCCATCGACAACATGAAGGCCCTCATCCGCGCCATCGAAGAGCGCGGAATGCGGGTGTTCTCGAACTACCTGCCGCGCTGGTACTGGACCGGCCACATGGGCGCACCCCGACTCGATGGCACCCCGCCGATCTGGAACAGCCACTACGTCAACGGCACCGGCTACGCCTCCGTCCTCTATCCGGGCGACCAGCACGCCGGGTGGGCGGAGTTCCACACCGGCGCACCACCGGTCGTGCTCCTGCAGTTCTCTGAACGCGGCCAGGTCGCCGGCCAGTCGATCGACGTCAACGCCTTTCGAGGCACCGAAAACGAGCTTCGCGCGCTGTTCGGCAGCGCCCAACCCAAGGGGGAACCCGTGGCAGACATCGTCGAACAGGGAGCTGGGCAGCTACATCCACAGCCTGGACGCCTGCGTCCGATCAACCGGCAGCAGAACGTCAACCCCTCGACCCGCACCCCGGACGAGCCGTGGCCGTACGACACGTGGTGCGACATCTGGAACGAGGTCGTCTGGGACGGCTTCACCATCCCGCCAGAGGCAGCCGACGTGCCCGACGACGTGGGGCGCTCCCTCGTCGCGCTGGTGCAGACCATCGCCGCCCGGCAGGCCCGCATGGAAGCCCGACAGATCCGCATCGAATCCGCGCTCGACCAACTCCTCGGGGGGAAGCAGTGAAGAACATCGCGAAGAACTACCCGGCCATCCGTCAGGTGATCTACGGCATCCTCACCGTGCTCGGCGCGATCGCAGTGGGCGCCGGACTGATCACCGAGAGCGAATCGGCGGAGTATCTCGGATACGCCACGCTGGTGCTGACCACCCTCGGCAACTTCCTCGCCGGATTCTTCGTCGACCGAACCTCGCCCGCGCAGGAGCAGAAGATCGAGCAGGCCGTCGAGGTGGGATTCGAACGAGTTGCGCAGCGTGTGCAGCCCCATGTGCAAGTGGACATCGACCACGTGAACGATCTGCGGGAGCGGTACGTCGACCCGTTCATAGTCCGCCCGCCCGGGAGCCGCTGATGCTGGGCGCCCGGCTCACGGCGGGCGCCGGCGGACTGATGAACTGCTCCGTCGGGCTCCTCTACGTGCTGCCCGAGTCACTCGTGCGCCGACCCCTGCAACCCGGCCAGGTCTCCGCTGTCGCACTCATCGAATCCGTGGGCCCGTCGTGGACCATCCTGTTCGCGATTTCCGGCGTCGTACTCCTGGCGGCCGCGATCCGACGTCGCGGGTTCATCCGTGCCCACAACCTCGCGGTGTTCGTGTGGGCGCTGTACGGCGGCGCGGTCCTGTTCTCGGCGGCCCTGACCGAGCCGCCCGCTCCCATTATCACGGGGGTGATCGGCTTCTTCGTCGCGCTCATGCACGGCTGTATTTCGCGCGGGTGCGCAGAAAGAGGACTGAGGTGAGTGCGGATCCGAACCTGTTTGCCGGTATCGCCAGTCTCATCACCGCGACCGGTGGCGCGCTCGCCGCGTGGTTCGGTTCCCGTTCGAAGGTGCGACTCGACGACACGGCCGAGCTGAAACGCAAGCTCGACCGGGCCGAGGCTGAGCTCGAGGAGAAGGAGCGGACGTGGGAGGAAGCTCTCGCGCACGCCCGGACCGCGCACAGCACGCACGTCGACGAGCTGCAGAGCCGCCACGACGCGGACATCGCCCGGCTGCAGGGCCGGATCGATGCGTTGCTCGAGCAGCTCGATGCGCGCGATCGGCAGCTGACCAAGCTCGACCGCCTGGTCTTGGTGATGCGCGGATACATCGGCAAGTTATCCCGGGTGGTGCTCGACCTCGGTGGCGTGGTCCCTGACCGGCCTCGTGAAATGGACTAGGGGAGTAGATGGAAAAGCTTCCACGTCGGCGCCCCTCTGGGCACGCGGAGCGTACGCAGCAGACCGGCAACATTCCTGGGCTGATCATCGACTACGCGATCCAGCAGGTGAACAACTTCATCGGCGACCTACTCGCGGCGCTCGATGGGATCACCTTCGGCCTGTTTAACCTCGATGCTCTGGCTGGCCGTTTCCGTGGCACCGAGACTCGCCTCGACCGTGAGGTGGTGCGTCTCGACAATCGCATCGACCAGATCTCCGACGAGCTCGGTGTCGTGCAGATCGCCACGTACGGATACTCGGATCGCTGGTGGAAGCCGCCGGGCGCGTACGGCGACATCATCCTCGACGCCATCGGTGGGGCCTCGGGGGGTGGCCGGTCGAACAACGGCGGATCCGGCGGCACCTACCGCGGTGGCCTCGGCGGCTGGTCGGGCGGCTGGGACAAGAAAGTTCTTCAGCACGACCAGTGCCCGCCGTACATCGACATCGTCGTCGGCGAGACCGCGGCCGGCGCATCCAGTGACGGCGGGCACGGCAGCACCGGAAAGACCACCACGTTCTACGCCCCGGACGGCACGATCCTCGCGCAGGCCACCGGCGGCAGTTCGATCAACAAGCAGTACGGATCAGGATCCAACACCTATCGAGTGCGCGGTGGCGCCGGCGGCATGAGCGGTACCACCGGAGGCGACGGTGGGGCGGGTTCATTCGATCCAGGCGGCAAAGGCAACCCCGCGACCGGTGGTGGCGGCGAAGGCGAGAACGGTCTCAGTGTCCAGGCCGGAAAGATCGGCGTCGGCTCCGGTGGCGGAGGCGGCGCGCAGGCCAGCATTAGCGGCAGCGGCGGTAAGGGTGGCGACGGTGGCTGGCCCTCGGGTCCCGGCGGTGGTGGTGGCGCGTACATCAGCTTCGGTTTCGCAGGTAACGGCGGAACCGGATCCGCGGGCGCCGGCTACATCTCGACCCGGATCAGCGAAACGCGAGTCACCCCGCCCTCGGTGCCGTCCGGTCTCGCCGCCTCAGCGGTGACCGCGACGTCCGCCACGATCAACTGGGCTGCCTCGACCGACGACTTCGGTGTCGACCAGTACGAGGTCCTCGTCAACAACGTCGTGCGCGGCTACACCGAGGCGACCAGCTTCCCGCTGACCGACCTCACCCCATCGACCGCGTACGCCGTGAAGCTGCGCGCCGTCGACGACAACGGCAACTGGTCGGCGTTCTCGTCCGTCCTGAACTTCACCACGACCGCATAGGAGAGCAATCGATGCCTACCGCACTACAGGTCGCCGACGGCCTCGGCGGATGGGCGGGTCCGGCGACCCTCTACCGCGTCGACCCGCCGATCAACGGGTGCGACCACCTGCTCCTGTTCCACCAGAAGTCGATGTACGGGCAGTCGGGCCAGATGGTCGTGATGCTCGCGGATGAGAACGCGCAGGTGAAGGACGCCCGCCCGACGTTCGGCTCGCACGCGACCGATGATCCGAATCATCCGTTCACGTTGCAGATGGCGGGCGGGTATCGGTTGGTGCAGTCTGTCGACGAGATGGGGGCGTGATGACGCGCATTACCGGCACGGTCGTCGACATCTCCGGCCGCCCCGCCGACGGCATCCTCACCGTTTCCGCACCCGCCCTCCGGCACAGCGCAGACGGCAAGGTCGTCGACCGCATCCGCGTCGACATCGGCATCAGCAACGGCGCCATCGCGGCCCACGCACTCGACCCCGGTCCCGCGAAGCTCGTGCTCGACACCGGCGGCGGATGGCAGGAGTTCGAGGTCGTCATCCCGGACGTCGCCACGATCGACCTGTACGACCTCGTCTCGCAGTACGTCGCCTACGACCCGCCGGTCGTGTCGGAGGTTGCGGAGCTGGTGCGTCGCGCCGAGGAGGCCGCTGACCGCGCCGAACAGGGTGGCGGGGGTGGAGGTGGTGGCGGGATCTTCCTCGACGCCGACGGCGTGCCCTACTTCGACACGACCGCCACCGGTGGCGGCTCTATTGCACTCGACGCTGACGGCGTCCCTTACGTGACGGGAGTCTGATTCATGACATCTCCAGGAACTCAGCCGGCGTCGAAGCGACTCGTCACCGAAGAGCGCGCTAATGCCACTTATGCCCCGGTCTCCGTCGCCGACGACGTCGAGGCTCTCGGCGGCGAGGTGGCAGGAAAGCTGGACCAGGCCGAGGCTGATGCGCGCTACGTTCCGTCGGTCGATTCTCGAGTGCCTGCCGAGAACCTGCCCGCGTTGTTCCGCACCACGGACTCGCAGCCGTTCCGCGCCGATTCGATCTGGAACACCCCCATCGGAACGGAAGCAGTGTTCGAAGATGCTTCTGCTGCGCCGACGGCAAGCCTTCTCGCTGCAACGCCAGTCATCAATGACACCCTCAACGGTTACGGCTTCTACCTCAACATCGCTCGCCCCACGGATCCGCTCGGAACCGGCACTTACCAGGGGGAGAACGGGCCGGTGTCGTTCACCCATCGAATCCCGTACGACCCAGTGATTTCGGCTGGTACAGACGGCTCGATGCGCATCATCGACGGGCGGTTCGCCTATGACTACTGGAAGACCACCAAGGTTGATGACGTCACCTACACCGCCCAGTTCATCACCCGCACAGATCTGCTCGGAACAGGACAGAACGCAGGAACACGGGCGGCACGGTTCCCCACGTCGGGTGGCCTGATCCGCTCCCATGAGCTGTCGAAGTGCTACATCCCGCACGCGTTGTGTATCTCAATCCCGCCGTCGTCGCTGAAACGCGGCTTCGAGTGGCCGGCCGCTGCGGAGGACGCAGCTGGCGTCATCTACTCGGGTGAAGTGCCGATGGGGTCGTTCCTCGCAATTCCTCCGAGCGTCGACATCAACACGCTCGGGCTCAGCCAGGAAGGCTATGCGCTCGCCGAATGCCTCCAGAACTACGGGATGTACGTCGGCGATGCGTCCGGTTCTGCCGCTATCAGCGTCGATGGCGAAGCCGCGGTCGTGATGCGTTCCGCGCTGGATCGGATGCGCGCCGACTGGTCGAGCAAGATCTTCCCGCAGGTGCGGAGAGTGACCAATGTCGGAACCACGGCAGGCGGCCCCGGTCCGCGTCGCGTGCCGGCGTCTGGCCCGGTGGCGATCAGATCCGACTATCAGGAGACGATACTCGACGTCCTGATGACTCAGCAGCGTGCGAACTCGGGCATGATGCAGACTTCCGAGAACGGCGCTACCGACGTCGACCCGCTCGTCTCCACCAATGCAGGCAGTGGTGGACGTAGCCTGCCTTGGACTGGCTGGGCCCAGCAGTACCGGATCTCGAACAAGGCGATCAAACGTGTCGCGGCGCCGGATGGGCAAACCCGCCTTCTACTGCTGGACCCCGGCATGCGCAACGTCCGGATCGAGGTCACGATCGAGGCGATGCATGCCTCCGGCTGGGCGTATCTCGTCGCCGCAGCAGAGGGGTCGGCCAACCATTTCCGGCACGCCTTCGCTTCGCAGGGTGCATCGCAACTCCAGAAGGTAACGGGCGGCGGGGGTGGGATCATCCTGCCGGGAACGTCCCGCCCGAACGGCACAGTAGGGGCGTTCAAGCGGATCGGATTGATGATTTACGGCGCGAGAATCTTCGGTCTCCTCGATGGCGAGATCATCTCGGAAGCTCTGGATCCTGCGAACCAGGGCTTCCGTCTCTGCGGTTTGTATTTCCCGTCCGACACCAATATCGCGGTGAGGGACCTCACCGTGCGGTCGGTTCCTCGTCTGTTCCGGAAGCCGCTGCCTGAGGTGTAGCCCGACGGATCGGCTTCTCGCCGAGAACGAAGGTGCGCACGATGTTCCACCTGCCGAACAGCAGCTGGAACACGATCGGCGCCCCAACGCCGACCGCGAGGCCAACCACGAACACGGCCGGCAGCCATCCGATTCCCGCTTTCTCGAGCGCGATTCGGGTGGCTGCCGAGCCGAAGACGTGCAGCAGGTAGATGCCGAATGCGAACGGTCCGATTGCGGCGAGCCACTTCCAGGTGAATGCCTTTCGAGCTGCGAAGATCAGTACGATTCCGGACACACCCACGGCGACACTGACGAGCCGGCGGACCACCTCGTTCGGCTCCCAGTCGCCGATCAGGGAAGCGAGCTTGAGGGTGTAGATACTGGCGAACAGGGCGGCGGCACCGACGAGGCCCCACCGGTTCAGCTGGAACAGTTCGAATCGGTACATCCCGTAGCCGAGCAGGAAGAACGGGAGCAGCCGGATCGCCCCGTTGATGCTGAACACGTTGGCAGCCTCGGGGACGCTGACGAGGGCGTACAGAACGAATGCGGCCCCCGTAGTTGCACACCACTTCGGCAGGGTGCTTAGCGCGCCGGCGATGCCGAGCAGCGCGACGGCAAGGAACACGAGGAAGATCGCCTCGAGGAACCACAGATGTTCGTAGCCGTAGACGTAGGTCTTCCAAAAGTCACCCAGTTCAGGACGGGTGTTCGCCGCGGGAATCAGCAGTTTCATCGCGAACAGCAACGCCCCGACAGTCAGCAGGGGAAGCAGGAGGCGCCGCGCCTTGCCTCGGACGAGCTGCGGGAAGTCGTCGCGTTGTTCCACGGGGCGCATGGCGTAGACGTAGCCGGAGATGACCGTGAACAGTGGCATCCGGATGTCCTCGAGTCCGAGGTAGAACAGGCGCCAGACGGAGTCGTCGGCGACGCCCATGCCTCGGTCTGAGGTGTTGCCGATGACGTGGCCTGCCACCATGAGCAGCGCAGCCAGGCCGCGGACGGCTTCTACCGATAGATCCTTGGGGCGCTTTCGCTGCCGCGGAACGTAGGGGGTCTGGCTACGAGTTGTGTCCACCCTTACAACATCGCAGAAACAGTCCACTTGTTACGGGACTTTGGTCCGCACTTCCCGGTCACGCCAACTGGGGCAGGTTCGTCGCTACCACGATAACGACAGCTGCGATTGCGCCTCCGCCGAGGCCCCACAGGATGTCACGCATCGATTCGCTCATGGCGCGATTGTCTCCCACGCCTGTCGTATCCGCATCCGCCAGCCGCCCGTAACGCATCCTTATGCCCCCGAAAGAACGCTCCCGTCCTCCTTGAGAGGGCGGGAGCGTTTCTGCGTTCAGGCACTAGTGGAATGTGTAGTCGATTTGTCCGATCCACCTACCCCGAAGGCCTGACCTCTTGAAGCGGCCCGGAGACCAATTCAAATAGTTGTGCTCTCGGGCGTACGCCTCGGCGTCCCGTGCCAACTCTCGTTGCATCTGCTCTGCCGAAATCGGTCCTGTGTATATCCGGCGGAAGTTTTTCTGATGCATAACGCCCCTTGTCTCGCGAATCCCGACCCGATGTAACCGTACGAGCCATAGGGACTGACGCCGAGAAGGACACGAAATCCTGGAACCGATCACGCGCCGGACGCGTCCAACCTCACATGACCGTTGACGAAGTCCGCGACCTACTGCAACTCATGGGGATGCTCGAGCACGCTGAGATGAGGAGCGCGGGCGGTGCTTCCCGGGACCTTAGTCCCCACCGCCCGCGCGCTATCCACGGTACTCAGGACGCGACGCTCGCCGCCAACCATCGACGCACCGTCGCCTCTGACCGCCCGACCTCCGCTCCGATCGCGTAGTTCGACCAGCCCTCAGCGTGGAGCTGGCGCACGCGATGTCGCAGTGCGTCACGCTCGTCGACGGGTGCGTCATGCTTGCATTCAGATTCTGGCTCGATTCGCTCCTGCACCACCGTGAGCTGCGCAGATGTAGGCGACGCAGACGCGTCATCCATCGCGACTCCGATCGTGACCGGCATATTTTCTGGCATATTTTCATCCGCAGAATGCGTCCGTCCGAGTGCTCGGGCGTGCACGATCGCCAGGTGCGTCAACGCGAGCGCCGCCACCGGTGGCACCACTGCGACGACCGTGGCGACACCCGGGTGCACCGGCCCCGGCTGCAGCAGGAGGTGGGCTGCGTTCCCGGCGATCGACACCGCGACGGCGCACCACAGGAGGAGCCAGGCGTAGCGACGCGCTGGCCCGTCGTCGAGCGTCACCACGGTGCGGGTCGCCGCGACGATCAGTCCGTCGACGACGAGGGGCCACACTGCGGACTGCCACTGGCCGAGTCCGGCGCGGGCAGCGAGGTCGGCGAGGGCTGTGTAGGACAGGGCGAGGGCGGCGGCGCCGAGGCTGTAGATGAGGGCCGCGTCGGTGCGCGAGACGGCGAGTGTTGTCATGGGTGCCCCTGTGTTCGACGGCTGGTGTCGAACGGAGGCTAGGTGGGGAGTCGGACAGATTCCGGACAGTTGCACCCTCGGATGCCACCGGAACGGATCGGATGAAGTCGGATGGGGTCGGATCGATAGTCCAGGCCATCGGGACCGCACATCACTGACCTGGATGAACTACCAGGTCACGAGTGGTTTCGAAACCCTCCGCGCCCACAA
>NZ_JBNQFT010000032.1:0-43083 GCF_050321925.1 Rhodococcus sp. IEGM1339 | reverse complement strand
GACACCACATCCGACAACCGCCGATCCGAGACCGGCTTCACCCATCCACTCCGAGGCACACCTCATCGTAACGCAAACCCCCCTAACTGAACGGTATTGTCGTCAACGTGGTTCCCCTGCGGATCCGGGTGGATCCGAGCGAACCTGTCGAGGATCTCGTCCGGCGGATGCAGGTCGAGCTCGTCGGAGCCCTCCGACACCAGGCGTGCGGACTCGACGACATCCGCCGGGCGACATCCGAACCGGTGTCCCGCTTCTCGGTCCCCCTGGTCAACGTCATGCTGTTCGATCAGCAACCCGTACTGGGCGACATCGTGGGAACACCACATGTCCTGTCGCGCGGGCCCGTCGGGGACCGGTTGATCACCGTCCACCGCCGCAGTGTGCCGGTCGGCACCGTGATCGAATTCCGGGCGAATCCGAACCGATACGAGGAGAACGAGATACAGGCGCAGTGCATCTGTTTCACCGAGATCCTCGAGCAGTTCGTCGCAGCCGACCCTCGAACGCCGGTCGGTTCGATCCACCCGCCGAGCGCCGGAGCGGCCGCACCTCGTTACCGGCGGAACACCGTGCTCGATCACTGGCGGCATCTTCTGGCCGGTGCACCTACCCCGCCCGCCCTGTCACCGTCCACGCAGGCACCTGCCGGTGGACGGGCGGGCAACGCGGGATCTGCTTCGGCGTGGGCGCAGTTCGTCCATCCCCTCGGCATCGGACCGGGTCGAGCGAGCGCCGAATGTGCCGACGATCGTGTCCCGATCCTGCAGGCTGCCACCGCGATCCTCGTCGCCAGGTCGAGTGGTATCGACGAGCCGTTCCGAGATCTCCTCGAGGACATCTCCCGGGGGACTCGGGACGCTCTCGCACACGCCGACATACCTGCCGCGACACTGCTCGACGCGCTGGCGCCGACACGGAACGGATCGCGCGCCCCACTCTTCCGCGTCACCGTCGAAGGACGGGGCGATGCGGACAGGGAGGTGGAGAACGCCGTCCTCGGCGACGTCGGCCTGCGTATCGATCTGGAGCGTCCGCGATCCGGCGACGGTGCCGGGCGCGAGTCGACGTCCACGGACGTGCTCCGCATCCGATACGCCACGGACGTCTACACCGCGCCGACCGTCGAGCGCATCGCCCGCCGACTGGAACGTATCCTCCTGACGGTCGAAGAGGATCCGGAGATACGGGTCGGCGACATCGATCTGCTCGACGCAGCCGAACGGACCGCACTCGCTCCCGTGACGGGTCCGCCGCCGGTGACCGAACGCCTGCTGCCGGAAATCCTCACCGACGCTGCACTCCGCACCCCCGCGGCCACCGCAGTGTCGTGCGGCGAGACCCGGATCGACTACCGGGAACTCGACGAACGATCGAATCGGCTGGCCCGCATGCTCGTCGAGCGCGGCGCAGGACCGGAACGTTTCGTCGCGATCGGCATGGCCCGGTCCGTCGACTCGATCGTCTCGATCTGGGCCGTGGCGAAGACGGGCGCGGCCTTCGTCCCGGTGGACCCCGCCTATCCACCCGTCCGGATCGAGTACATGCTGCGCGACTGCGGCGCCGTGCTCGGACTCACCACTACCGGCGAACGGTCCCTGCTTCCCGGCACCGTGCCGTGGACCGCGGTCGACGATCCGGAGGTGGTCACGGAGACGACGCGATACACCGGGTCTCCGGTGACCGAGACGGACCGGTGCGCGCCCGCGCGTTCGGATCAACCCGCCTACCTCATCTACACCTCCGGATCGACGGGACAGCCGAAAGGCGTGGTCGTCACCCACGGGGGACTGTCGAACCTCGTCGCGCACACCCGCACCCTCGCCGACCACGACGCGCGGGTCTGGCACGGGACATCCCCGAGCTTCGACCTGGCGGTACTGGAGTTGCTCGTGGCGTTCGGCTCGGCGGTGCACCTGGTGATCGGCCCGCCCGATGCGTCCGCCGGTGACGACCTCGCACATGCATTGCGCGCCGAGCGGATCACCCACTTCTGCACCACTCCTGCGGTCCTTGCAACGATCGATCCGGCGGTCCCCGAGGACCTGTCCTTCGTGAGCGTCGGCGGTGAGGACTGCCCGGCATGGCTCGTGGAGAAATGGGCGCCGGACCGCCGCATGGTCAACGGGTATGGGCCGAGCGAGATCACCGTGCAGATGGCGTCGGAGGACCTCGTGCCCGGCAGACCGGTCACCGCAGGCACTCTCGGACCCGGATTCCGGTCCGTCGTGCTCGACACACGCCTGAATCCGGTGCCGCCCGGGGTGATCGGCGAGCTGTATCCGGCAGGACCTGCCCTGGCGCGGGGATACCACCGGCGACCGGGGACGACGGCGACGCGGTTCGTCGCCGATCCGTTCGGGCCGGCGGGGTCGCGGATGTACCGCACCGGCGATCTCGTGCGGTGGTCGACGAACGACGACAGCGCAGAGAACGACAGCGCAGCGGCCACCTCGGGTCTGCGGCTGATCTACGCGGGGCGCGCCGACCTGCAGGTCAAGGTGAGGGGGCGGCGCATCGAACTCGGCGAAGTGGAAGCAGCACTGCTCCGCCACCCCGACGTCGAGCAGGCCGCGGCGGTGGTCCGGCGCGAGACCGGATCCGACCGGGTCGTGGCGTACGTGGTGCCGCGCACCGGTTCGGTCCCGGATGCCTCGACGATTCGTGATGCGCTCGCGGCGGAACTCCCGGATTTCATGGTCCCGGCTGCGGTGGTGCCGCTGGCAACTATGCCGATCACGGCCAACGGCAAGCTGGACCGTGCCGCGCTGCCGGCCCCGGACCGCCGGGGCGTGCTCCATCGTCCTCCGCGCACGGGGCTGGAACGGACTCTCACGGGGGTCTTCGCGGACGTTCTGCATCTGTCCCCGGATCGGGTCGGCGCCGACGACAACTTCTTCGAACTCGGAGGCGATTCCCTGTCGGCGACCGGCGTCGTGGCGGGGATCCGGTCCGCACTGCACGTCGAAGCACCCATCAGGATGCTCTTCGAAGCACCGACGGTCGCCGAGCTGGCACCGCGCCTCGCGGAGTGCGGTGTCGCCCGGACGCCGTTGACACCCCGACGCCGGCCGGACCGGATCCCGTTGTCCTACGCGCAGTCCCGGTTGTGGTTCATCCACCGTTACGAAGGTCCGTCGCCGACCTACAACATCCCCATGGCGGCACGCCTGACCGGACGGGTGGACATCGACGCGATGAGGGCGGCATTCGCCGATGTCGTGGCACGCCACGAGTCCCTGCGCACGGTCTTCGAGGAATCCGACGGAGTCGCCTTCCAGCGCATCCTGCCGGTCGAGCGGACCTCATTGTCGCTGCCTGTGCAGGCAGTGACCGCCGACGAGGAGCACGCGGCCGTGCGCGCCGAGGCGCGGCGGCCCTTCGACCTGTCCACCGACATTCCGGTGCGGGCCACACTGCTGCGGACCGGTTCCGACGACCACGTGCTGGTGCTCGTGCTGCACCACATCGCCGGCGACGGCGCGTCGATGGTGCCGCTGGTGCGCGACATGCTGCTGGCATACGCGGCCCGGTCGGCAGGGACCGAACCACGGTGGGATCCATTGCTGGTGCAGTACGCCGACTACACCCTGTGGCAACGGGACGTGCTGGGGGACGAGGACGAGACGGGAAGCATCCTGCACAGGCAGTTCTCCTACTGGCGAGAAGAACTCGCCGAGGTCCCGGAATGCCTTTCTCTTCCGCTCGACCGTCCCCGCCCCGCAGTGCAGTCCTTCCGCGGTGGCCGGGTGGAGTTCACGATCCCCGCGGAGCTGCGCCTCGCGGCGGACGACCTGGCTGCCGAGCACGGGGCCACCGCGTCGATGGTCTTCCAGTCGGCACTCGTGGTGCTCCTGCACAAGCTCGGTGCGGGAGACGACATCACGATCGGTGGTCCGGTGGCCGGGCGGACCGATGAGGCTCTCGCCGATCTCGTCGGATTCTTCGTCAACACCTGGGTGCTGCGCGTGGACGGCATCACCGGACGATGGACGCTCGCCGATGTCCTCGACCGCGTGCGGGCCAAGGCGCTGGCCGCCTACGAGAACCAGGACGCGCCCTTCGAACGGTTGGTGGAACTGCTCGCCCCGGCGCGCTCGACCGCCCATCACCCGCTGTTCCAGGTCGCATTCGCATTGCAGAACAACCCGCTGCCGAGCCTGGACCATCCGGACATCCACGTCGAGATGCTGCCCGTCGCGACCGACATCGCGCGGTTCGACCTGTACATCAGCGTGTCGGAGCGCGCGTCCGCCGAGGACGACGGGCTGCTCGGCAGCATCGAATACGCGAGCGATCTGTTCGAGCGCGACACCGTCGAACGATTCGCGGACCGGTATCTCCGTGTCCTCGACTCCCTCGTGAGTTCGCCGCACCGACGGGTCGACGCTGTCGACCTGCTCGATCGATCGGAGCGCGACCTGCTCCTCGACGCGTGGAACGGCCCGGCTGCCACCACCGATGACCGGACGGTTCCGGCCGTGCTCGCCGAACGGGTCGCGGCGACACCGGACGCACCGGCGCTGACCAGCGTCGCCGGCCGATGGACCTACCGCGACCTCGATGCCCGGGCCAACCGGCTGGCTCGTCTGCTTGTCGAGTTGGGTGTGGGGCCCGAGTCCGTGGTGGTCGTCGCCCTGGATCGGTCCCCGGCACTGGTCGTCGCTCTTCTCGCGGTGTCGGCGGCGGGTGGCGCCTATCTGCCGTTGGACCCCGCCTATCCGAGCGAACGCACCGCCTTCGTCCTCGCCGACGCCGCGCCCCGCGTGCTGGTCACCGACAGTCGATTCACCTCACATGCGACCCCCGCCGTCGTCGTGGTCGTCGACGAGGCGGGCCGCCCGACGTCCCACGCCCTGCCCGACGATGCGCGACCGCTCACCGACTTCGACAGGATCGCGCTGCTGCACCCGTCGAACACGGCGTACACGATCTACACGTCCGGTTCCACGGGTGTCCCGAAGGGCGTGGCCGTCACGCATCGGAATCTCGTGCACCTCGTCGAGCACGGATGGACCGGTTCGCGACCGCGACACCGGATGTCGCTGGTGTCCTCACCGGGTTTCGACGCGTCGGTGTACGAGATCTGGCCCGCCCTGAAAGGCGGTACCGAACTGGTGCTCGCGCCACCCGGTCTGCTCGATCCGTCGACGGTCGCGCGGATGATCTCCGAACACGGTGTGACGACGATGTTCGTCCCGACACCGCTGTTCCACGCCCTCGCCGACCCCGCCGTCGTTCCGGAGCGGGTGTGGGACGGTGTGGACCAGGTGGTCACGGCCGGTGACGTGCTGTCCCCGGAGGTCGCACGCCGCTTTCACGAATCGCATCCCTCGACGCTGCTCGTCAACGCGTACGGACCGACGGAAACGACGGTGTGCGCGACGATGTACCTCGTCGAGGACGCGTTCGCCCGCGGATATCCCGGTCGTCCGGCCACGACCGCGGCACGATTCGTGGCATCTCCGTTCGGCGGGCCGGGGGAGCGGATGTACCGCACCGGCGACGTCGTGCGGTGGATCCGCTCGACGAGCGATGCCGAGGGCCCGGGTGGGCACCTGGAATTTGTGGGCCGCTGCGACGATCAGGTCAAGGTCCGCGGCTTCCGGGTCGAACCCGGTGAGATCGAAGCGGTCCTGGGTGCGCATCCGGCGGTGGCCCGCGCCGCCGTGGTCGTGCGGGAGACTCCGGGCCACCACGAGACCGGACGACTGGTCGCGTATGTGGTGCTCGACCGGGAACAGACACTGCTCGCCGACCCGACCCGCGCGACCGGCACCGTCGAGCGGTGGAGGGCACTGTACGACGACGTGTACTCCGCGCCGCCGCCCGAGGACAGCGGCGACACCGGCGCCTTCGCGGGCTGGAACGCCACCGACACCGGGCAGCCCATCCCGGTCGAGCAGATGTGGGACTGGCGCGACGCCGCAGTGCGGGCCGTGCGGCGGTTCCGGCCCCGGCGTCTGCTCGAGATCGGCGTGGGCTCCGGTCTCCTGCTCCGAGAACTGGCCCCCGACTGTGCCGAGTACTGGGGCACGGACTTCTCGGCCCCGACGCTCGAGACGCTGCACTCCGCCGTGCGATCGCAGCCGTGGGCCGATCGGGTGACGTTGAGGACGCAACCGGCGCACGCGACCGAGGGGTTGCCCCAGCGGTACTTCGACACCGTCGTGCTCAATTCTGTGATCCAGTACTTCCCGGATGCGGCGTATCTGCTCGAGGTGCTCCGGAAGATCCTGCCGCTGCTCGCACCCGGCGGATCGATCCATCTCGGCGATGTCCGGAACCAGGCGCTGCTGCCGCACTTCGCCGCCGCTGTGGAACTCGCCCGTGCCCACGGCACCGAGACCGCGGACACGATCCGCGAACGCGTCCGCCGTGCCGCGCTCTCCGAACGGGAACTGCTGCTCGCCCCCGAGTTCTTCGCCGGTCTGCTCCGTCGTCTGCCCGGTGTCACCGGGGTCGACATCGAACTCGGCCGGATGCGGACGGCCAACGAACTCGGCCTGTACCGCTACAGCGTGGTGCTGCACACCGGTACCGGACCCAGGTCGCTCGCCGATGTTCCGTGCCGGACCTGGGCGGGATTCGGAACACTCGCCGCGTTCGCCGACCGGCTACGGACCGACCGTCCCGACGCCCTGCGCGTGACCGGCGTACCTCACACCGCCCTGCAGTCCGTGATCGCCGCGACGACCTCCCTCGATGCGATGCCCGGCCACACGCTCGTACCGGAACCGGACCTCCGGCCACGATCGGACGGCATCGGTCCTGCGGACTTCGATCTGCTCGGCGCCGAACTCGGCTACCGGGTGGCCGTGACGTGGTCGCAGGAACCGGGATCGATGGAGGTGATCGTCTTCCGCGACGACCCGGACGACGAGGCCGATGCAGCGCTGACCGATGTGTACCGTCCGGCCGATGACATCGGCAGCCTCGCCCGCTATGTCAACGACCCCGCCGCAGAGGAGCGACTCGACGACGTCCGTCGCTTCGTCCGAGAGCGGTTGCCCGACTACATGGTTCCGGCCGCGTTCGTCCACATGGCCGACCTGCCGGTGACGGTGCACGGCAAACTCGACCGCCGCGCGCTGCCGGCCCCGGAGGTCGCGACGCGGAGCGACAGCTACATCGCACCGACCACCGACACCGAACGGGCCCTCGCTCGGGTGTTCGCCGACGTGCTCGGCGTCGACCGGGTGGGAACACAGGATTCGTTCTTCGCTCTCGGCGGCGATTCGATCATGTCGATCCAGCTGGTCGCGCGGGCCAAAGCTGAGGGACTGGTGCTCTCGCCCCGAGATGTGTTCGAACACAAGACCGTTGTAGCGCTTGCCGCGGCGGTCACCCCTGGCCGGACGGGCCGAGATGACGCTCGAGGAACTGCCGGGTGGTGGCGTCGGCGACGTTCCGCTCACCCCGATACTGCGGTGGCTGGTCGGGCACGGCCGAACGTATCCGGGCTTCTGCCAATCGGTGTCGGTTCCGCTGCCGGATCGACTCCGCGAGGCCGACCTTCTCGCGGCCCTGCAGGCGGTCGTGGATCGGCATGACATGCTGCGGGCGCGGCTCCACGCGGAGCCCGGAACGCCTGACGCGCTGCATCTCGAGACACGGCCCATCGGATCCGTCTCGGCGTCGTCGATCCTGCGTCACGTCCGGGTCGACGACCTCACGGGGCCCGAATTCACCGCGATCGCCGCCGCCGAGCACGCTGCCGCGACCGGACGGTTGGATCCCGGCAGGGGAGTGATGTTGCAGGCGGTGCGATTCGAGGCGGGACCCGCGTCGCGGCTGTTGCTCGTGGCACATCATGCCGTGATCGACGGTGTCTCCTGGCGGATCCTGCTGGGCGACCTCGCTGCTGCGGCGGCTCGACTCGAACACGGACTCGACCCGGATCCCGCACCGACGGGCACCTCGATGCGCCGCTGGGCGCACGGTCTCGTCGAGGTCACCCGCCGCGGCACGCGCGCGGCCGAACTACCGTTCTGGATCTCGACCCTGTCGGGTCCTGATGCGCTGCTCGGCGCCAGAGAGCTGGACCCCGCGGTCGACGTCGGGGCCACCGTCGACACCGTCACCGTCGAGGTTCCCGCTCCCGCGACCACCGCGCTGCTGAGCGTCCTCCCGGTGGCCTTCCACGGGAGCATCGTGGACGGTCTCCTCGCAGCCCTGGCCGGAGCCGTCGTCGCGCAGCGCGCCGAGCGCGGGATCGACCTCGCTCGGGTGCTCGTGGCGTTGGAAGGGCACGGCCGGGAGGAGCAGGTCGTGCCGGGAGCCGATCTGTCCCGGACGGTCGGATGGTTCACCGCGGCCTATCCGGTGCGACTGGACCTGAACGGTATCGACGTGGAGGCCGTGGAACGCGGCGGCACCGCCGCGGGAACCGCGATCAAGACCGTCAAGGAACACCTGCGTGCCGTTCCCGACCATGGGATCGGATACGGGATGCTGCGGTATCTCGACGACGAGGGCCGCGCCGCGCTCGAACCCCTGCCGGCACCCCGGCTCGCCTTCAACTTCCACGGCCGGAGCACGCTGCCGGACGCCGTCACGGACATCGACTTCGGCGGTGGCCTCGATCCCGCTCAGCCGGTACCGGCGGTGATCTCCGTCAACGCCATGGTCGTCGACACCGCTGACGGTCCGGTGCTGCGCGCGGATCTCGCCTATGCGACCGGGGTCATCGCCCGCCCGGAGGTGTCGGATCTGGCCGAACGGTGGCGACGCATGCTGAGCGGCCTCGCCCGTCACGTCGCCGAACCGGGCGCGGGAGGGCACACCCCGTCGGATCTGCCGCTGGCCCCGTTGAGCCAGGAGCGCCTCGACGAGCTCGAGCGCCGTTATCCCGGCCTCGAGGACGTATGGCCTCTCACCCCCTTGCAGACCGGCTTCCTGTTCCATGCCCTCCGGAACGATTCGATCGACGCGTACACGGTGCAACTGACCCTGCACCTGGGCGGTGTCGTCGATCCGCGACGCCTCCGGCGGGCGGTGGCCGCCCTGGCGGCGCGGCATCCGAACCTGCGGGTGAACTTCGTCTTCGACGGGGAGTCCCCGCCCGTGCAGGTCGTGCAGGCGTCGGTCGAACTGCCGTTGTGTGAGCGGGATCTGAGCGATCTGGACCCCGAGGATCGTGTGGTGGCACTGGTCCGACTGCAGACCGAGGACCGGACGCAGCGTTTCGACACGGCGCACGGACCGCTGGTGCGCCTGAGCCTGATCAGGATGAGACCGGACGATCACCGGCTGGTGTTCACCAACCACCACATCCTGCTCGACGGTTGGTCGGCGCCGTTGCTGCTGAAGGAACTCCTCGTGCTGTACGGCACCGAGGCGGACACCGGGGTTCTCCCGCCGGTACGTCCCTACCGGGACTACGTGCGGTGGCTCGTGCAGCAGGACCCGGCGCCCGCGCGCGACGCCTGGTCGCGGTATCTGGCCGGTCCGGATCGGCCCACGCTGGTCGCCCCGGACGCCGAGCAGTCCTCCGTGCAGGCCCTGTCCGAGGAGACCACACGGGCGCTCGATCCTGCGGACACCCGGCGCCTGGAGGCCTTCGTCCGGGACCGCGGACTCACCGTCGGCACGGTGGTGCAGGTCGCGTGGGGGATCGTGCTGGCGAAGCTCACCTCGCAGCGCGACGTCGTGTTCGGATCGACCGTCTCCGGGCGGCCCGCGGAGGTCGACGGGGTCGAGGAGATGATCGGCCTGTTCGTCAACACGGTTCCCGTGCGGGTCCGGCTCGACCCGTACGAGACGCTCGCCGTGCTCGTCGAGCGAATCCGTGCCGAGCAGACCGCGCTGCTCGACCGGCATCACCTCGGCCTCACCGAGATCCAGCAGGTCGCCGGACCTGCCGCCGGGTTCGACACCCTGACGGTGTTCGAGTCGTATCCGGTCGACCGTGCGGCTCTGTCCGACGCGGTCGACATCGCGGGCATGCAGGTGCGCGAGGTCACCGGACCCGATTCCGGCCACTATCCGCTGACCCTCATCGCACACGTCGACGACGCGCTGCGGCTGCGACTGAGTTACCGTCCGGACCTGTTCGACGGGGCCGCGGCCGACGCGATCGTGTCGCAGGTCGCCCAGGTCCTCGAGGCCGTCGTCGACCGGCCGGAGGTGCCGCTCGGCCGCCTCCGCCTGTTCGGGGACGAGGTGCCGGTCGTGTCCGCTCCCGGCACCGCCCCTTCACGGATGTGGACGGAGATCCTCGACGACTGGATGTCACGGTCCCCGGAGTCCGTCGCCGTCGTCGATGCGGGCAGGCAGTGGACCTACGCGGAGCTGGACGAGCGGGTCGAGCGGCTCGCACATCTGCTCGTCTCCCGCGGAGCAGTACCGGAGACCACCATCCTGGTGGCGATCCGGCGATCGTTCCTGCGGGTCGTCGCGATGCTCGCCGTCGTCCGCGCCGGTGCCGTCTACGTGCCCGCCGACCCCGACCAACCCCGCGACCGCGTCACCGCGATGATCCGGACGGTCACACTGCTCTGCTTGCTCGTCGACGGACCCGAACCGGCGGTGCCCGACGGGGTATCCGTCGTGCCCGTCCGGGACCTCGACCTCGACGGTGCGCCGGCAACGCCGGTGCCGGATATCAACCGCCGCGTGCCGGTTCGCGCCGACAACACGGCGTACGTGATCTTCACGTCCGGATCGACGGGCACGCCGAAGGCCGTGACCGTGACCCATCGCGGTATCGCCGAGCTGGTCGATCGGCTCTCGACGGTCGCCGACCGCGAGTCGCGTGTCGCGCAGGCGATGCTGCCGGTGTTCGATGCCTCGTTGCTGGAGACGATCGTCGCGTTCTCGGCCGGGGCGCGGCTCGTCGTGGTGCCACCCGGTATCGCCGCCGGCGACGACCTCGAGCGTGTGCTCGCCGACGAGGAGATCACGCACCTGTACACCACACCCGCGGTGCTGGCGACGCTGGATCGGGACGCGCTGCCGGCTCTGACCTTCGTGAGCGTCGGTGGCGAGGCGTGCCCGCCGTCCCTGGTGGAGACGTGGGCCCGGAGCCGTCACATGGTCAACGGCTACGGTCCGAGCGAGGCCACGGTGATGTCGAACCTGCTCGATCCGCTCGTCCCCGGCGAGAATCCCACCGTGGGACCGCCGATGCCCGGTTTCGACGAGTACCTGCTGGACTCGTACCTGCAACCCGTCGCCGGCGGCGCGGTGGGGGAGCTGTACCTCGCCGGACCGGGTCTGGCGCGAGGGTATGCGGGACAACCCGGCCTGACCGCGACGCGTTTCGTCGCCGACCCCCTCGGCGCACCGGGGCGCCGGATGTACCGCACGGGGGACCTGATGCGCTGGACCCGCACCGCGGCGGGCGCCGAGCCCGTCTACGTCGGGCGCAGTGACTTCCAGATCCAGCTGCGCGGTCTGCGCATCGAGCTCGAGGAGGTCGAGGCGGCACTGCTCCGGCATCCGGCCGTTGCCCAGGCCGTGGTCGTAGTGCGTGACGACGGTAGCGGCGACCGGCTGGTCGGATATGTGGTGCCCACCGGGACCGTTCCGATCGAGGCGCCCGAGATCCTGCATTTCGCGGCCACCGGGCTGCCGCGGTACATGGTCCCGTCGGTGATCGTCGTGCTACCGGGCCTGCCCGTCACCCCGAGCGGGAAGGTGGACAGGTCGGCGTTACCGGCGGCCGCGCCGGTCGGGGCTGCCTACCGGGCGCCGCGCACACCGACCGAAGGTGCCGTGGCCCGCGCGTTCGCCTCCGTCCTCGAACGCGACCGGATCGGGATCGACGACAACTTCTTCGACCTCGGCGGCAACTCGCTCGCCGCGACCGCCGTGGCATCGAAGCTGCGCAGCGAGCTGGGCCGGGAAGTTCCCCTGTCCCTGGTCTTCCTCGACCCCACACCGGCCGGCCTCGCGGATCGCCTCGACGAGCCGACGGCGACCACTGCTCCGACGACCGGCATGTTCGATGTGCTGATCCCCCTGCGAGGGCACGGTCACCGCCCACCGGTGTTCTGCGTACATCCCGCGATCGGCTTGTCCTGGGTGTACGCGGGACTGCTGCGCCACCTGCCGGATCGGCCGGTGTACGGGCTGCAACTGCCGTATCTCTCGGGCGGACCCCTCGACGCGACGCCCGCCGAACTGGCGCACCGCTACGTCGAGGAGATGCGGGCCGTGCAACCGCAAGGTCCCTACACCGTGCTCGGCTGGTCCCAGGGCGGACTGATCGCCCACCACATGGGTGTCGAACTGCGCGCCGCGGGGGAGACCGTCGACCTGGTCGTCCTCGATTACTACCCGCTCGAACGCGAGCGGCGTGCCCACACCCACGCGGAGCTGCTGGCGGGACTGGGCATCGAACTGCCCCACGCGACGCCGGACGAGATGACCTCCGAGCAGCTGCTCGACGCGGTGAACCGCAGTCTCGGGCACGAGACCGGACTGTCCACCGCCGACCTGGAGCGGATCCTCACGGCCTATGCGCACGTCCATCGGGCCGCGCCGACGCTCGACCTGCGATGTTTCGACGGCGACCTGCTGTTCGTCGCCGCGGCGCGATCGCTCGGCACGGACGACGGTGCGTCACCGGCCCTGTGGCGGCCGTGGGTGTCCGGCACGATCACCGAGCACACGATCGACTGCGACCATCTGGAGATGATGACCCCGGCCGCGCTCGCCGTCCTCGGTCCGATTCTGGCCGACTATCTCGTCGCCGGATCCTGATCCGGCTCGACGACGGCGTCGAGCGCCGAACCGGCGGGCTCGGGGAGTCGAGCCTCGAGCAACAGCCCGGCGAGACCGAGCGCGATGCACACCCCGGTGATCACCATCAGCCGCGGATCGGTCTGCCCGGTCAGGGCGTCGCCGAGGAGTACGACCGCCACGGTGCCCGGCAGGATGCCCACGACCGTCGCGAGTGTGTAGGGGACGAGACGGACCGCCGAGACGGCGCAGCAACAGTTCACGACGAAGAACGGGGCGGCGGCGATCAGCCGCAGGGAGCCGACCGCGAGCCATCCGCGGCGTGCCAGCCGCAGATCGATCGCTTTCGCCGCCGGGTGCGTGAGGCGCGATTCCACGGCCTTGCGTCCGACGGCCCGCACGAGCAGGAACGCCAGGACGGCGCTGACCGTGGAGGCGGCGACCGTCACGCCGATACCGACGGCACTGCCGAACAGCACGCCGGCGCTGAGGGTGAACACCGTGCGCGGAATCGGGGCGATCGTGACCAGGGCGTGGACGGCGAAGAACGCCAGGACAATTGCCGGGCCGTGCACCGATTCCGACCACTCCCGGATCTGGGCGATCGTCGGATGCGGCACCACGAGAGCTACGACGACGAGAGCCGCCACCAGGCCCAGGATGCCGAGCACTCTGCGGTCTGCGGAAAGCCTCGTCACGAGCGTCCACACTACCGGCCGGGCGGTCTCTTGCATCCCCGCGAGCAGAGTGACGAAGGCGGCACGATAACGTTCCGATCGAGGACGTCGTTATCGAGCGCTAGAAAAACTGTGGTGATCCCCACAACGATCGCGCGATGTGCGGGGATAGCATCACACCGAAGGCAACCTACCCATTTCGAGGTTGCCCACCTCCGGCCGACAACGCCGTCCGTACAAAGCCTGCAAACCCGCAGTAGGAGGAATCGCCCGTGTCATTAGCTGCAGAAGCCGAGGATGCCGCGCGCGCATATGCGCAGTGGCAGGACGCGGTGGCGGGGGTGCTGGCCAAGTCCCGACGTGTCGACCCGGCCGAACTCGGACCCGAGCCGCAGCGTCTGCTCGAGACCACGACCTACGACGACGTCACCGTCGCGCCGCTGTACGGCGTCCGCGACGAGCGCGACGAAGCGCCGCTGCCCGGTGAGTTCCCGTTCGTCCGCGGCGGCTCGTCCACGCGCGACGTCAACACCGGCTGGCTCGTCGACGTCCGGTTCACCGGCACCGACGCGGCCTCGGTCAACGAGCGCATCCTCGACGCGCTGAACAACGGCGTCAGCTCGGTGTGGCTCGGTCTCGGCGCCGGCGCGGTCCCCGTGGACGCGCTCGACACCGCGCTCAACGGTGTGCTCCTCGACCTCGCGCCGGTCCGTCTCGACGCCGGTGCCGACGCGGTCGCAGCGACCACCGCCGTGTACTCCGTGCTCGACAACCGCACCGATATCGAGGACCGCGCCGCCGTGCGCATCTTCCTCGGTGCAGCGCCGCTCACCAGCGCGTTCTCCGAGCGTCCCGACGTATCTCTCGACGAGGCCGTCGAGCTGGCACGGGCCGCCGCCGACCGCACCGAAGCGGTGCGTGCCCTCACCGTGGACGGCACCGCCTTCCACAACGCCGGTTCGTCCGACGCCGAAGAACTCGGTGCCGCGATCGCCGCCGGCCTCGATTATGTGCGAGCACTCGTCGACGCCGGGGTTCCCGTTGCGGCCGCGCTCGGTCAGCTCGAGTTCCGTCTCGCCGCGACCGACGACCAGTTCCAGACCATCGCCAAGTTCCGCGCGGGTCGTCAGGTGTGGGCGCGCGTCGCCCAGGTCGCCGGTGCCCCCGAGGCCGGCAACGCTCCGCAGCACGCCGTGACCTCCGCGGCGATGATGGCCCAGCGCGATCCGTGGGTGAACATGCTGCGCACGACCCTCGCTGCGTTCGGCGCGGGTGTCGGTGGCGCCGACGCCGTCACGGTCCTGCCGTTCGACTCCGCACTGCCGGCCGGTGTGCTCGAGGTGTCCGAGGCGTTCTCCGCCCGGATCGCCCGCAACACCCAGCTGCTGCTGCTCGAGGAGTCCAACCTCGGGCGCGTTCTCGATCCCGCCGCCGGTTCCTGGTACGTCGAGGAACTGACCGCGCAGATCGCAGAGAAGGCATGGGGCTTCTTCCAGGAGATCGAGGCGGCCGGTGGCTACCGCGCCGCTCTCGAAGCAGGGCTGATCGCCGAGCGTGTCGCGCAGACGCGTGCCCGCCGCGAGTCCGACATCGCGCACCGCACGTTCTCGGTGACCGGGGTCAACGAGTTCCCGAACCTGGCCGAGAAGCCGCTGCCGGTCGGTGTCGCCGAGGCCGGCGCGTCCGCCGCGCGGTACGCCGCACCGTTCGAGGCGCTGCGCGACCGCTCGGATGCCTACCTGGCTTCGCACGGTGCCCGCCCGCGGGTGCTGCTCGCCCCGCTCGGGCCGATCGCCGAACACAACGTACGGGCGACCTTCGCGACGAACCTGCTCGCCGCCGGTGGCATCGAAGCGGTCAATCCCGGACCGCTCGATCTCGACGCCGACCTGTCGTCCCTGGTGGGCGACACCGGAACGTCCGTCGCCGTGCTGTGCGGCACCGACACCCGCTACGGCGAGCAGGCCGGTACGGCCACCTCTGCGCTGCGTGCGGCGGGGATCACGACGGTGCTGCTGGCCGGACCCGAGAAGGCCGTGAAGGACGCGCAGGGGGACGATCGTCCGGACGGCTTCCTCACCGCGCGCATCGACGCCGTCGCCGCCCTCACCGACCTGCTGAACACTCTGGGAGCGTAAGTGAGCATCGAACACGAAATCGGCAGCTTCGCCGACGTCCCGTTGACGGACCCGGCCGCGCCGGCGCCCACCGCTCCCACCGCGGAGCAGGCCGCCGCGCTCGTCGAGTCCGTCGCCGAGGCGAACAACTACAGCACCGAAGACGTCGTGTGGTCGACGCCCGAGGGCATCGACGTCAAGCCGGTCTACACCAAGGCCGACCGCGACGCCGTCGTCGCCGAGGGCTACCCGCTCGGCAGCTACCCGGGTCTGGCCCCGTTCGTGCGCGGGCCGTACCCGACGATGTACGTGAACCAGCCGTGGACCATCCGGCAGTACGCCGGCTTCTCCACCGCCGCCGAGTCCAACGCCTTCTACCGGCGCAACCTCGCCGCCGGTCAGAAGGGCCTGTCGGTGGCCTTCGACCTGGCCACGCACCGCGGCTACGACTCCGATCACCCGCGTGTACAGGGTGACGTCGGTATGGCCGGTGTCGCGATCGACTCGATCCTCGACATGCGTCAGTTGTTCGACGGCATCGATCTGTCGCAGGTGTCGGTGTCGATGACCATGAACGGCGCGGTGCTGCCGATCCTGGCGCTGTACGTCGTGGCGGCGGAGGAGCAGGGCGTCAAGCCCGAGCAGCTGGCCGGAACCATCCAGAACGACATTCTGAAGGAGTTCATGGTCCGCAACACCTACATCTACCCGCCGAAGCCGTCGATGCGGATCATCTCCGACATCTTCGCGTACACCTCGGCGAAGATGCCGCGCTTCAACTCGATCTCGATCTCCGGCTACCACATCCAGGAAGCCGGCGCGACGGCCGACCTCGAGCTCGCGTACACCCTCGCGGACGGCATGGAGTACATCCGCGCCGGACTCGACGCCGGCATGGATGTCGACAAGTTCGCGCCGCGCCTGTCGTTCTTCTGGGCGATCGGCATGAACTTCTTCATGGAGGTCGCGAAGCTGCGCGCAGGTCGCCTGCTGTGGAGCGAGCTCGTCGAGAAGTTCGGGGCGAAGAATCCGAAGTCGAAATCGCTGCGCACCCACTCGCAGACCTCCGGCTGGTCGCTCACCGCACAGGACGTCTTCAACAACGTCGCCCGCACGTGCGTCGAGGCGATGGCCGCGACCCAGGGCCACACCCAGTCGCTGCACACCAACGCGCTCGACGAGGCGCTGGCACTGCCCACCGACTTCTCGGCGCGCATCGCCCGCAACACCCAGCTGCTGCTGCAGCAGGAGTCGGGCACCACGCGGCCCATCGACCCGTGGGGCGGCTCGCACTACGTCGAGTGGCTCACCCACGAGCTGGCCGACAAGGCCCGCGCCCACATCGCCGAGGTCGAGGCCGCCGGCGGTATGGCGCAGGCGATCTCGGAGGGCATCCCGAAGCTGCGCATCGAGGAGGCGGCCGCCCGCACCCAGGCGCGCATCGACTCCGGTCGTCAGCCCGTCATCGGCGTCAACAAGTACCAGGTGACCGAGGACCACGAGATCGAGGTCCTCAAGGTCGAGAACTCGCGTGTGCGGGCCGAGCAGCTGGCCAAGCTCGAGCAGCTGCGCGCCGACCGGGACGAGGAGGCCACCCGCGCCGCCCTCGACGCGCTCACCCGCGCCGCCGGTGCGCAGAGCCAGGGTCTCGACAACAATCTGCTCGCGCTGGCCATCGACGCGGCCCGCGCGAAGGCCACCGTCGGTGAGATCTCGGACGCCCTGGAGAAGGTCTACGGCCGTCACCAGGCCGAGATCCGTACGATCAGCGGCGTGTACCGCGACGAGGCCGGCAAGGCCACCAACATCACCGCCGCAACCGAACTGGTCGAGAAGTTCGCCGAGGAGGAGGGTCGTCGCCCCCGCATCCTCGTCGCGAAGATGGGCCAGGACGGTCACGACCGAGGCCAGAAGGTGATCGCCACGGCCTTCGCCGACCTCGGATTCGACGTCGACGTGGGACCGCTGTTCCAGACCCCCGAAGAGGTCGCCCAGCAGGCGGCCGACAACGACGTGCACGTCGTCGGCGTGTCGTCGTTGGCCGCGGGTCACCTGACGCTGGTCCCTGCCCTCAAGCAGGCGCTGGCCGAGGTGGGCCGCGAGGACATCATGATCGTCGTCGGTGGTGTCATCCCGCCGGGCGACTTCGACGAGCTCTACGCGGCGGGTGCGGCGGCGATCTTCCCGCCCGGAACCGTGATCGCGGATGCGGCGACCGGTCTGCTGACCAAGCTCGCCGCGCAGCTCGGCCACCACCTCGGAGGCTGACGTCGGCATGAGCGACTCCTCGGTCGGCGCCGCGCAGACCCGCCGACGGCAGATCGACGTCGACGCCCTCGCCGAGGCCGTGCTCGCCAACGAGCGGGCCGGCCTCGCGCGGGCCATCACGTTGGTCGAGTCGACCCGCGACGACCATCGGGAGCGGGCGCAGCAGTTGCTGCTGCGCCTGCTTCCCAACGCGGGCAACGCGATTCGTGTCGGTATCACCGGTGTGCCCGGTGTCGGCAAGTCGACCTTCATCGACGCGCTCGGCATGCATCTGCTCGAGCAGGGGCATCGGGTCGCGGTGCTGGCCGTCGACCCGTCGTCGACCCGCACGGGTGGTTCGATCCTCGGAGACAAGACACGGATGGCGCGGCTCGCGGTGCAGCGGGACGCCTACATCCGCCCGTCGCCCTCGGCCGGCACGCTCGGCGGGGTCGCGAAGGCCACCCGCGAGACGATGGTGCTGCTCGAGGCTGCCGGTTTCGACGCGATCCTTGTCGAGACCGTCGGTGTCGGACAGTCCGAGGTGACCGTCGCGAACATGGTCGACACCTTCTGCTTCCTGACCTTGGCCCGCACCGGCGACCAGCTGCAGGGCATCAAGAAGGGCGTGCTCGAACTCGCCGACCTCGTTGCCGTCAACAAGGCCGACGGGGAGTTCGAACGCGACGCGCGGGTCGCCGCCCGCGAACTCGCCGGCGCGATGCGCATGGTGCATCCGCACGACGCGATCTGGAAGCCACCGGTGATCACCATGAGCGGCATGACCGGCAATGGTCTGGACACCTTCTGGGATACCGTGCTCGAGCACAAGAAAGTGCTCACCGAGGCGGGCATGTTCGACGAGAACCGGCGCCGTCAGCAGGTGGACTGGACGTGGACGATGGTGCACGACCAGCTGTTGCGTCGTCTCGAGACCTCCCCGCGCGTGCGGGCGATCCGCAAGGACGTCGAGGCCGGGGTGCGCGACGGTTCGCTGACCGCCGCACTCGCCGCGCAACGCCTGCTCGACGCCTTCGACGGGGTGCACGACCCCGGAACGTCCGGCGAGGACTCCTGATCCCGTGAGCCGCCGCACGATCGCCGTCACCGTTCTCGGTGCGTTCGCGATCGTCGCGGCGGCTCATCTCGTTTTCAGGTTCTCGCGCCCGATTCGGCGTTCACCGACGTTTCGCAGTGGTTCCTCATTCCGCTGCTCGCGCTCGGACTCGTTCTCGTCACGTCCGCACCGCGCGACCGGCTGGTCGTGGACCTCGTCGACGGTGATGCCGCGTTCCTGGTGCTGGTGGGTCTCGTCCTGTGCGCCCAGCTCACCTACATCGTCGCGTTGCGGCCGTACCGGCGGTCGAGCGTGCTGCGGACCCGCCCATGGGTGGTCGGTCTCTACATCTTCGCAGTGTTCGCCATGGTCGCCGTGTGTGCTTCGGCGGCAGGGATTCTCGTCGTCCCGGTGGCGATCTACGCGTCGTGCGTCGGGGAGTGGTTCGAGACCGCCGGTTTCGAGGTCGCTCGCCGACGGGACGTTGCCGGATCCCGGTGGCAGGACGATCTCCACCGACCGGATCTCGTCGAGGTTGGTGACGCTGTCCGGGGTCTCCCATGCGCAGTAGACGCTGTACTCGTCCACGCCGCTCGAGGAGCGCAGGCTCAGTGCCGCTCGATGTAGGGGGCGACGGCGGGCGCGACATCGTCGCACGAGTCGAAGCGGGCGAGGATGTCGCTGCCGAGGCCGGTCGGTTCGCTGACGGTGTCGGCGTCGAAGGTGGTGGTGTCGGAGGCTGCGGAGTCGGCGTCCGAGGCGGTGTCGGAGGTGGCGTCGTCGCCGGAGGAGCACGCTCCGAGGAGCAGGGCGCCGGCGAGGGTCGCGGATGCGACGGCGTATCGGGGCAGATTCCCACGGCGCATCGTAGCGTCCGTACGAGTTGTACGTGATCTTGGTTCTGCCCGGGCGGTCGAGGGCTGCGACACCGTGCGTTACAGCCCGAGAAGCTGCTTGGCGACCGTCACGGCACTGCGGGATCGAGGACCATCGCGGCCGCCGACGGTGGTCGACACGCAGGCCTGGGGGAGTTCGACGCCGGCCGCGGTGAAGGCGGTGCCGGGCCATGTCGATCGGCATGCTGTGCGCGGATCCGCCGGCCGCTTCGATGGCGGGATCGGGAAGCACCACCGCACGCGGGCATAACAGCGGTTATCAGGCCCCGTCGGGAGTCCGTGGTGACGTGGTGGAATTCAGGCGAGTTTCGTTGTGTCCGGGCACCTCCCGAGGCTCCGGACGGGCCCCGGGGAGAGGCGTCGCGTCGGTACCTTCGAGCAGTGCCGCCGGCGTCGGCTGCGCCAGCGGTTCGAGCGAACCGCTCTTCTCCGCGGAGGTGAGGCGCGAACGCTTCCAGGACACGATCAGCAGCGTGAGCCACGCAGCGACGATGGCGAGGTAGAGCACCGTCAGCGACGCGCCGGAGAGGTCGACAGTCTTGGCGAGCTTGTGCCCGTTGGTCAGCACGATGACACCGCCGACGCCGGTACCGAGCAGCGTCGCAGGGACGCGGCTGACCAGCCAGGCCGCGACCGGCGCCGCGAGGGCACCGCCGAGCGCGAGACCGGCGACGATCACGAGATTGCCGAGGGAGTCGTGGCCGAGCCCGAACAGGAAGCCGACGCTCGCCGCGACCGCGACGAGGAACTCCGACGCGCTCACCGAACCGATCACGGTGCGCGGTGCCGTCTTACCGCGGGAGAGCAGGGTGCTGGTGGTGATCGGTCCCCAGCCGCCACCGCCGCTCGCGTCGATGAAGCCGCCGAAGAAGCCCAGCGGCGACAGGAATTTCGCGGTGTGCGGGGAGGTGCGGGCGTGGGCGACCGCAGGGGGTCGTACCGAGAAGCGCAACGCGACGTATACGCCGATGGCCAGCAGGATTCCGGCGGTCACCGGTTCGGCGGCCTCGGTGGACAGTCCCGACAGCACGGTCGCGCCGAGGAAGGCGCCGATGGCACCGGGAACACCGAGTCGCAGCACGACCTTCCAGTCGATGTTGCGGAACCGCCAGTGCGAGGCACCGGAGACGAGGGTGGTTCCGACCTCGGCGAGGTGCACGGCGGCGCTCGCGTGCGCCGGACCGACACCGCTGAACAGCAGCAGGGTGGTCGCGGTGACACCGAAGGCCATGCCGAGTGCGCCGTCGACGAGCTGCGCGCCGACACCGACGAGCGTGAAGATGAGCAGATTGAACATGCGTTGGCTCCGAAAGCTGGAAGAACCCGAAAAGTTGGACGAGCGGCGAAGCGCTCAGCAACACTCCCGGGTGCAACACAGACAATCGAAGCAGGCGCCGCGACGGGTCGGCCAGAACGGCATGAGCGCGAGACGAGCGGCCGGAGCCATCTCGGTACTCGTCGCAGCCATGGTCACGTCCTCAGGTCTCGTTCCGCGCGCGGATCGTTCGGTCCGGTCGAGCATAGCCCGTCGAAGCGACGGAGCCACACTCGGCGGGCCCGGCGCGCCGATCGGGCGCGCCGGAGGCGAGGTCAGCCGAGGCGGCGCGCGGAGATCTCGAAACCGGCCGTGCGGAGCCGTTCGGTCAGCACGTCCCCGAAGGCCACCGCGGGGGTGAGGACACCGCCACCGGCGTGCAGGGCCGCGCCGCCGAGGGCGAGCGAGAGGGCGGACTCGCCGAGCATCACGGCCGTGGCCTTGTAACCTGGGTCGCCCTGCGCGGAGAACCGCGCGGTGTAGCGGGCTCCCGATTCGGTCGAAGCGTACAGATCCACCGTGAAGTAACCGTTCTCGCGGGTCTCCTCCGACGGTCCCTCACCGGGCGCGGGCAGGAGCTTGTCGAGGACGAACCGCGTGGGCGGGAACGACAGGCCGGCGGCGAGGGCTCCCGTGCCGAGTCCGACGAGCCCGGCGAGGACGGGGGAGAGCGGTGAGGAGCCGACACTCATCACCTCCCGGTAGCGGAACCGGCGTCCGTAGGCCCAGTCGCGCAATGCGTTGCTGCGTCGCACGATGCGGGTGTTGTAGGAGGCCATCACGAACGGTGCGAGCCGCCCCGAAATCTCCGGCGCCACGGATTTGCCGTCGACGAACGCGAAGTCGTTCTGGCGACCGAGATCGGGTTCCCGAGCCCGATCGGGGGACAGCGAGTACGGGCGCGCGGCGATCTTCCGTGCGGCGGCATCCTTGCGGACCGCGTCGAGCTGTTGCCGGAGCGAATCGATGGTTCCGCCGCTCACCCCGCCGCGGAAGGAGCCGAGCACGAAGGTCGTGTCGGTGAGCGGCAGGTTGCCGTCGGCCTCCGCGGCGCGGTAGAGCGCATGGACGCCGAGGTCGGACGGGACGGAGTCGAAACCGCAGGAGTGGACTATGCGGGCGCCGGTGCGCCGGGCCACGTCGTCGAATCGGTCGATGCTCTCGCGGTGGAAGAGCACCTCGCCGGTGAGGTCGACGTAGTCGGTGCCGGCCTCGGCGCACGCCTGCACGAGCGGCAGCCCGTACGTGACGTAGGGACCGACGGTCGTGATCACCACGCGGGTGGACTCGGCGAGCGCGGTCAGCGAGGCGGGATCGTCGGCGTTCGCCTCGATTAGCCGCCAGTCGGTTCCGAGGTCGGCGGCGAGCTTCTCGAGTTTGGTGCGTGAACGTCCTGCGAGTCCGACGGCGACGCCGTCGGGGAGGTTCTCGGCGAGATAGGCGGCGGTGAGGCGCCCGACGAAGCCGGTGGCGCCGTAGATAACGATGTCGAGATCCCGGGAGACAGTCATGCCCCTCACCCTACTCAGGAGTAAGTCTCGGGGGCGACCTTCGTCACACGGATCCGGCGCCACAGCACCACCCACGAGATGAGTACGGCGAGCGCGGCGAGGGCGCGGACCGCGCCGAGCGCGGACTCCGGGTAGATCACCCCGGTGAGGTAGTGATCGATGAATCCGCTCGGCGGCAGACCTTCCTGGCCGGCCTCGCGGCGTGCCCAGTTCTCCACCGCGGTCAGCGGGCAGTCGAACCCCACGGCCACCGAGGCCGCTCCCCACACCACCGCGACGACGTGCGCGACGATCGTGCGGGGCCACCGCCACGCGAGGAAACCACCGAACGCGACGTAGAGCACGAACAGCAGATGCACGAAGGCCGTGAGGTCGGCGACCACCCGGAACGCCATGTGCCCAGGGTAGAACGAACGGCCGCGGAACGAACGCGGTTGCCGGAGGGCGGGCGGTGCCTCAGCCGGCCTTGATGACGAGCACCGGCACCGACGACTCGGTGATCAGCCGCTGCACCGCCCGCTCGACGAGGAACTTGCCGGTCGCGGTGCGCCCGCGGCTGCCGATGACCACGCGTTCGGCGCCGCTGCGCGCAAGCAGTTCGACGGTCGTGCCGACCGGATCGCCGTCGTGGACGGCTGAGAGCAACTCCCAGCCGTCGGTACCGGCCACCTCGCTCACCTGTGCCCGCACGCCTTCCACCTCGTCGGGTTCGTCGAGCGGGTGGAGCACCACCAGCGACTGCTGCCGGTCGGCGGCCTCCCGCACCGCGGCCTGCAGAGCGATCCGGCCTTCGGGGGTATCGGCGTGAACGACAGCGACAGTCATGACTCTCCTCGTGCGGGCCTGCGGGGACGTCCTCCATTATCGCCGCGGCCCGGAGGCCGGGCCACGATCCTCGGTGTGGAACCGGTCTCCCCAAATCACGGGGTCCGGATCACCGGGTCCGGATCACCAGGGTGCCGGGCGGAAGTCCTTGAGGAAGCATCCGTACAGGTCCGTGCCGGCCTCGCCCTGGACGATCGGGTCGTAGACGCGGGCGGCGCCGTCGACGAGATCGAGCGGGGCGTGGAATCCCTCCTCGGCCAGCCGCATCTTGGTGTGGTGCGGCCGTTCGTCGGTGATCCATCCGGTGTCGACTGCGGTCATGAGGATGCCGTCGGTGAGCATCTCTTCGGCGCTGGTGCGGGTGAGCATGTTCAGCGCGGCCTTGGCCATGTTGGTGTGCGGATGCCCGGCGCCCTTGTAGCGGCGACCCCCGAATTGTCCTTCCATCGCGGAGACGTTCACGACGTACTTGCGGCGGGCCGGGGACGCGGCGAGCGCCGGACGCAGACGGTTGACGAGGATGAACGGCGCCACCGAGTTGCACAGCTGCACCTCGAGCAGTTCCAGCGGCTCGACCTCGCCGACGGTCTGGACCCAGCTGTTGGTGTGCACGAGATCCGGCAGCAGGCCACCGGCGTCGACGGCGACGCCGGCCGCGACCCGCTCGGGTGTCGCCGATCCGGCCACCAGTGCCAGCGAGGTCAACGAGTGCGCCGACAACTCGGCCGGCAGCGACCCGGCCAGAGCGGCCGGATGGGCGTCCGAGGGCTTGCCGAAGGTCAGGACCTCGGGGCGCGGACCGGCGGGCAGCGGATCGGCCTCCGCCTCGGCCAGCGCCGAGTAGGCACCGGGGGAGCGGCGCACCGTCTGCGCGGCGTTGTTGATGAGGATGTCCAGCGGACCCTGCGCGGCCACATCGTCGGCGAGGGCGACCACCTGGGCGGGATCACGCAGGTCGATGCCGACGATGCGCAGCCGGTGCAGCCAGTCGCCGCTGTCCTCCATCGCGGTGAAGCGGCGGATCGCGTCGTTAGGGAACCGCGTGGTGACGGTGGTGTGCGCGCCGTCGCGCAGCAACCGCAATGCGATGTACATGCCGATCTTGGCGCGACCGCCGGTGAGCAGGGCGCGACGGCCCCGCAGATCGGTGCGCGCGTCGCGTTTTGCGTGGTTCTCCTCGGCGCACGTCGGGCACAACTGGTGATAGAAGGCGTCGACGCGGGTGTACTTGTCCTTGCAGATGTAGCAGTGCCGCGGACGCAGCAGCGTTCCCGCGCTTGCACCGCGAGTCGACGACGCCAGCGGGAGTCCGGCGGTCTCGTCGTCGATGCGGGTGGGGGAGGCGGTGGCGGTCGCGGACAGCACCTGACGGTCGGCGTCGACGCGCTGCTTGCGGGCCTCGTTGCGGCGCAGCCGCTTGAACTTCTTGAACATGTGCCCCACGGCCCGCTGCACGGCGATCGCGTCGGGATGTTCGGCGTCGAGACCCGCTGCCTGGTCGAGCACCCGCAGACAGGTGGCCAGATCGTCGGGGTCGATGCGGGTGAAGCCGTCGGTGGCGGGTTCGGCGGTGGTGTCGCTGTGGGGGTTCATCTGCCTTTTTCCGTGTGCTGCTGTACGCCCGATCGTATCGGGCAGGATGATCGTGTCCGAATTCCCGTGCAGGTACCGGAGGAACGATGAGCCCGAGCTCCCCCTTGTCCGAGAAGAAGTTCGCCGAACTGAGCCGCCCCCAGCAGGTGCTGGTGGTCCTGCTCGCGGTGGTGCAGTTGTCGCTCGCCGTCGCGGCCTGGGCCGATCTGGCGAGGCGACCGGCCGACAAGATCAACGGCAGCAAGCTGCGCTGGGCGCTGACCATCGCGGTGAACTTCTTCGGCCCGATCCGTTACTTCCGCAAGGGCCGCCGGGACTGAGGGTCTGCTCGCGCCGACCCCGGACGGACCGAAGGCCCCGAACCGATATCGGTTCGGGGCCTTCGGGTTTCGGAGTGTCCGAGGGGGGACTTGAACCCCCACGTCCGTTAATAGGACACTAGCACCTCAAGCTAGCGCGTCTGCCATTCCGCCACTCGGACCGACGCCCACACGGGGCATGTCGGTAGAACCCGCTCCCGCGGGCGCTGAAGAAACAGTAGCGCATGGGGCGTCCGATCCCCAAAACGGCACTTCAGGCGCGCTCGCGGTACTCGACGCGCCTCGCGTGGATCCGCTCGCTTGTTCGTCATCCGCTACAGCACGTTGCCGCAGCGGATGACGAATGCGGTATCGGTTGTCGCCCGCTCGATCTTCTCCCGACAACGACGAAGGCCCCGAACATGATGTTCGGGGCCTTCGTCGTCTGTCTCGACTCAGAGTGTCCGAGGGGGGACTTGAACCCCCACGTCCGTTAATAGGACACTAGCACCTCAAGCTAGCGCGTCTGCCATTCCGCCACTCGGACCTGGTGCTCGCGCCCACTCGTCGTGGGCGCTGTGAAAGAGTAACCCACCACGCCCACGGTCCCAAATCGCCACCTCCACCTGCGGTGATCCGAACTGTCGAGATGGCGGACGGGCGGTGGTAGACATACGGCCATGGCCATTGACACGAGCGCCCACCAGCCGTCCCGGGCGGAGGAGGAGGTCGTCGACCTCGTCTCCCGCCTCATCCGGTTCGACACCTCGAACACCGGCGAACCCACCACTACCCGCGGCGAACGCGAATGCGCCGAGTGGGTGGCCTCCGTGCTCGAGGAGGTCGGCTACGAGACGACCTACGTCGAATCCGGAGCGCCGGGCCGCGGCAACGTCTTCGCGCGGCTGCCCGGCTCCGACCCGAGCCGCGGTGCCCTCATGCTCCACGGCCACCTCGACGTTGTGCCGGCCGAGGCCGCGGACTGGAGCGTGCACCCGTTCTCCGGGGCCGTCGAGAACGGTTACGTGTGGGGACGCGGCGCGGTCGACATGAAGGACATGGTCGGCATGATGATCGCCGTCGCCCGTTACTTCAAGGTCGAGAACATCGTGCCCCCGCGCGATCTGGTGTTCGCGTTCGTCGCCGACGAGGAGGCCGGAGGCAAGTTCGGTTCGCAGTGGCTGGTCGAGCACCGGCCCGAGCTGTTCGAGGGCGTGACCGAGGCCGTGGGGGAGGTCGGCGGGTTCTCCCTGACCGTGCCGCGTCCCGACGGCACCGAACGTCGCCTGTACATGGTCGAGACGGCCGAGAAGGGCATGCGCTGGATGCGCCTGACCGCCACGGGTGTCGCCGGGCACGGCTCCTTCCTGCACGAGGACAACGCCGTCACCGTCCTCTCCCGCGCGGTGGCCCGGCTCGGATCCCACACCTTCCCTCTGGTCGTCAACGATTCCGTGGCCGAGTTCCTCTCCGCCGTGAGCGAGGAGACCGGGCTGGACTTCGACCCGGCCTCGCCCGATCTCGAGGGGGCGCTCGCCAAGCTCGGGTCGATCGCCCGCATCGTGGGCGCGACCCTGCGCGACACCGCGAACCCCACGATGCTCGACGCCGGGTACAAGGCCAACGTCATCCCGCGCACCGCGCACGCCGTCGTCGACTGCCGTATCCTGCCGGGCCGGCTCGCCGAGTTCGAACGCACTGTCGACGAGCTGATCGGGCCCAATGTCACCAGAGAGTGGATCACCGGCCTCGAGCCGTACGAGACCACCTTCGACGGCGAGCTCGTCGACGCGATGAACGCCGCGATCCTCGCGCACGACCCGATCGGCCGGACGGTGCCGTACATGCTCTCGGCCGGTACCGACGCCAAGGCGTTCGCCAAGCTCGGCATCCGCTGCTTCGGTTTCGCGCCGCTGAAGTTGCCGCCCGATCTGGACTTCGCCGCGCTGTTCCACGGTGTCGACGAGCGTGTCCCCGTCGAGGCACTGCGCTTCGGCACCCGGGTCATGGAACACTTCCTCATGCACGCCTAGAACACATGAAACCGTCACGAAAGGACCGGAATGGCTTTCGATTACGACCCGTACAAGTTCCTGCCCGAGCTGCCCACCTTCGAGGTGACCAGCGCGGACTTCGCCGAGGGCGAGGAATGGAAACTCCCGCAGGCCAGCGGTGCGTTCGGAATCCCCGGGGGCGGCGACGTCTCCCCGCAGCTGTCCTGGTCGGGTTTCCCCGCCGAGACGAAGAGCTTCGTCGTCACGGTGTTCGATCCGGACGCCCCCACGGCGTCGGGTTTCTGGCACTGGGCCGTCGCGAACATCCCCACCTCGGTCACGGAGCTGCCGGCGGGTGCGGGTAGCGCCGACTCGGACGCTCTTCCGGAGCAGGCCGTCACGCTGCGCCACGACGGCGGAGCCCACGGGTTCATCGGTGCCGCTCCGCCGGCCGGCCACGGCCACCATCGCTACATCGTCGCGGTGCACGCACTCGACGTCGAGGCGCTCGAGGGTGTCACGCCCGAGTCGAGCCCGGCCTTCCTCGGCTTCAACGTCTTCGGGCACGCCATCGCCCGCGGTCTGCTGACCGGCACCTACGAGGTGCGCTGACAGGTCGTGACGGACGGGGCCCGGGTCGAATGCGACCCGGGCCCCGTCCGTTGCAGGTCAGACCCGTGCGGTGGCGCCCACCGCGTCGGCGATGGAGCGGTAGCCGTGCGCGCGCAGCTTGCGGGCGATGCCGCGGTTGATGCGCCGCGCCCAGAACGGACCGCCGTAGATGAAGCCGGTGTAGCCCTGGACCAGCGACGCGCCGGCGAGGATGCGCTCGAACGCCTGCTCCGGGGTTTCGATGCCGCCCACCGAGATCAGGGTGAGTCGATCGCCGACCCGCACGCGCAGTCGGCGCAGCACCTCGAGGGACCGCTCGGCGACCGGGGCGCCCGACAGGCCGCCCGCGCCGATCTCCTCGATGCGGCTCTGCGGAGTGTTCAATCCGTCGCGGCGGATGGTGGTGTTGGTGGCGACGATGCCGGCGAGCCCGAGTTCGAGTGCCAGGTCGGCCACCGCGTCGACGTCCTCGTCGGACAGATCCGGGGCGATTTTCACGAGCACCGGCACCGTCACGGTGTCCAGCACCGCGGCCAGGATCGGGCGCAGCGACTCGACGGCCTGCAGATCCCGCAGGCCGGGGGTGTTGGGGGAGGAGACGTTGACGACCACGAAGTCGGCGAGTGGGCCGAGGAGTCGTGCGCTCTCGGTGTAGTCCTCGGCGGCCTGCTCGGCCGGCACGACCTTCGTCTTACCGATGTTCGCGCCGATGGGAACGGTGCGGCGGCGTTGCCGGAGTCGATTGGCGGCCTCCCCGGCACCGTGGTTGTTGAATCCCATCCGGTTCACGATCGCCCGGTCCTCGGGGAGGCGGAACAGTCGCGGCTGCGGATTGCCCGGCTGTGCCTGGGCGGTGACGGTGCCGATCTCGGCGAACCCGAATCCGAGCGGACCCCACACGTCGACACCGGTCGCGTCCTTGTCGAAACCGGCCGCCAGGCCCACCGGCGTGGGGAACTGCACGCCGAAGACGGTGTTGCGGAGGATGGGGTCGTCGGTGACGAGCACCTTCGCCACCAGGGCGCGCAGCGGCCCGAAGCGAGTCGACCAGCGCATCGCGAGGAAGGCGAGGTGGTGGGCTCGTTCCGGCGGCAACAGGAACATGAGCCGAAGAAGATAGCGGTACACGAACTACTCCCTGCAAGCCCGGTCCACGACGGTCCGGGATCTGTTATCAACCAACGGTGGGTTCGGGGACGTGATGGGCGGTCTTGCGGCGGCGCAGCAGCACCCGCCGGCTCCCGTCCGGATACAGACGCACCCGGGTGAGTTCCCAGCCGTGGAATTCGGCGGAGATCGCCAGACGCATCGACGCGCTCACCCGGGACACGTCCCGGGGCAGCTTGAGCGGCACGTATTCGTATTCGTCGTTGCTGGTGTCCCAACCGACAGGCATCCGGGTCAACCGGCCGAGTCGCTCGTTCGCCATCACTGTCCTTCGATCGGGATCCGTTGCAGTCCGTCACCGGTTGCCGACGCGATCACCAGTGCCGCATCGGCCGGATCGACGGCGATCGAATTCGGTTGCCGCACCGTTGCGAAGCGGTGGCGTTCTCGCGGGATCCCGGTCGAAAGATCGTAGCCCACGACCTCGTTGCTGCCGGTCAGAGTCACCCAGATCAGGTCCCGCGTCTCGTCGTAGGTCACAGCGTACGGGGCGGGCCCGACGGGATAACGCTGCCGCAGGACGATCGCGTCGAGGGTGTAGACGAGCAGTTCGTCGCCGGTGGTGTCGGTGATCACGACGCGTCCGAAGGGGTCGGTGGTCAGCTGCGTCGCACCTTCGCCGGCACGCAGCGCGGGCCCGAGATGGGCGTCGGCGAGGTCGAGCTCGGTGAGGGAGGTCTGCCGGCGGTCGAGCGCCGCGACGGCGTCACCGGTGACGGCGAGGGCGTCGACGGAGGCGAGGCCACCGACGGTGGTGGCCACCTCGCCGGATTCGGGGTCGACGACGAGCACGCGGCCGTTGTCGGTGCCCACGGCCCAGCGGCCGTCGGACAGCACGGCCGCCGACGTGGCATTGCCGTCGACCGGGACCTCGGTGATGGTGCCGTCGGCGACGTCGATGCGCAGCACGGCCCCGGACACGGGGGTGAGCACACTGCCCTCGGGGCCGGTCACGACGGTGGCGGCGGACGACGGCAAGCCCACCAGGCGCGGTTCCGTCCCGGGACCGTCGAACGCCGTGTCGTCGAACAACGCGACCCGTGCTCCGTCGTCGACGAGCGCGGCGAAGGTACCCGTGGACGGTTCGACGACCAGCGCATCGACCTGCAGGTCGAGCGGACGGACGTCGCCGGCAGGGGACGGGCCGACCTCGGGGGCGGCCGCAGGAGTGGCGGGTTCGATGGTCTGCAGCACGTCCGGGGTGCTCTCCGACGAGCAGCCGGCCAGCACGACCATCGCGATCGCGCCCACCATCGTGACCGCTCGGATCCCCGCTCTGCCCATCGTTGCTCCTCGTCCTCGGATTCGATTCGCACCTGCCGGACGTGCTCCGGCGCCCGGCGCGCCGACCTTCAGTGTTCCTGATGCCGGTCGCGGGGAAGAAATCAGTGGGTCGTCCGACGGGCCGGATGTGATCTGCTGCTCAGGTCTGCGCCGAGGCGGACCGGTCGCGGTTCGGACGTCGCGGCAACACGAGCGGGGTGCCGGTCTCGGGGTGGCGGCCGATCGCCACGGGGTACTGGTAGACGCGGCCGAGGAGCTCTTCGGTGAGGACGTCGCCGGGTGCGCCGTCGGCGACGATGCGTCCCTGTTCGAGCACGCAGACGCGGTCGGCGTAGGCGGCGGCCAACCCGAGATCGTGCAGCACGACGACCACGGCGTGCCCGTCGTCGGCGCGGGCCCGCACGACCTGCATGACCGCCTCCTGGTGGCCGAGGTCCAGTGCCGCGGTGGGTTCGTCGAGCAGCAGTGTCTCGGTGTCCTGGGCCAGCACCCGTGCGAGCGCCACCCGGGCGCGTTCACCGCCGGACAGCGCGGGGAACGGCCGGTCGGCCAGATGGGCGACGTCGCAGGTCCCGAACGCCTCGGCGACGATGCGGTCGTCGTCGCCCTGTCTGGGGGTGCGCGCCCACGCGGCCCGTCCCATCCGCACGACCTGCCGGGCGGTGAACGGGAAACCGACGGTGTGCTGCTGCGGTAGCACGGCGCGGCGGCGCGCCAGGGCGATCGACGACCACCGCTCGAGGGCACGGCCCTCGACCTCGACGGTGCCGCCGCTGATCGGATGGTCGCCGGACAACGCCGCGAGCAGGGTGGACTTGCCCGCCCCGTTGGGGCCGACGAGCGCGACGACCTCACCGGTGCGCACCTCGAAGTCGACGCCGTGCAGGATCTCCCGCTCTCCGCGCCGCAGTCGCACAGCCACCGCGCGCATCGTCGCGGTGCCCGGTGCCGAGCGGGCCGGGACGGCCGCGTCCGGGGTTCCGAGGGAGCGGGGAAGCAGCCTCATGCCCATCCACCCTGCTTCGCGCGGGTGCGGCGCAGCATCAGGAAGAAGACCGGGCCACCGATGAGGGCGGTGATCATGCCGAGCGGCAGGTCGGCGTTCTCGACCAGCGTGCGCGCCCCCAGGTCGGCGGCGAGCAGGACGACCGCGCCGGCGAGCACACTCGCCACGACAAGCACCCGGTGGGCGGGGCCGAGAGCCAGGCGCATCAGGTGCGGAACGACCAGGCCGACGAACATGATGATGCCGGTGAAGGCGGTGGCGCCGCTGACCAGCACGGCGACCGCCAGGATCGACAATTGCCGCACGCGTTCGACGTCCACACCCAGATGCCGGGCGACGCTCTCGCCGAGCGCCAGCAGGTCGAGTTTCGGGGCGAGCAGGACCGCGACGAGTACACCGGCCAGGGTCAGCGGCGCGACCACCGCGACGATGTCCCAGGTGGCTCCGCCGAGACTGCCGAGCTGCCAGAACACGATCTGGTCGCGGGCGGCGGGACTGGCGACGAAGGTGAAGAACGCGATGAGCCCGCCGGCGACGGCGTTGACGGCGACGCCGGTGAGGATCACCGTGACGACTTCCGTGCGTCCGTTCGATCGGGACAGCGCGTAGACCAGCACGGTGGTGATCAGACCGGAGACGAGTGCGGCGCCGGCCAGCGCCCAGCCGGTGGTGAATGCGCCGCCGAGCACGATCACCGCCGACGCGCCGACGGCGGCGCCGGAGGACACACCGATCACGCCGGGTTCGGCGAGGGGATTGGCGAAGATGCCCTGCAACAGCGCCCCGGAACAACCGAGGGCGGCACCGACGAGCATCGCGAGCACCACGCGCGGGAAGCGCACCTCCCACAAGGTCACTTCCCCGGCGGGATGCGCGGGCACCGGGCCGAGGTCCAACCCGATGCGGTGCAGCAGACTGCCGACCACCTCGGCCGGGCTCGTGGGCACCTGTCCGAGGCACGCCGACGCGACGGCCAGGGCGAGCAGGGCAACGACGAGACCGACGAGGACGACGGTGGTGCGTCCCCGTCCGGCCTTCCGCAGTGCCTGCTCGGGAAGGCCGGTGGCCTCGGTGATTTCTCCGCTCACGGACATCCTGTGATCACGACCGGTCCGACGGGTAGAACGCCTCCACCAGAGCGGCCAGGACCTTGCCGGTCTGCGGACCGAAGCTGAGGAGGGTCGAATCGTCCATGTCCACGATGGTGCCCGTCTTCCCGGCCGGGGTCTGCGCGACCCCCGGGAGTTGTGAGAGCCCCTCCGGCCCGCCCACCGAGTCGAGGCTGTGCGTCATCACCAGGATGATGTCGGGCGCCGAGGCGATCATCGCCTCACTGGTGATGGGCACGAACTGCGAGTCCAGGCCGGCGAGGATGCCGGCGTCGCGACCACCGGCGGCCGTGACGAGCGCATCGGCCCCCGATCCGGGGCCGCCGAGCATCTTGATCGCCGAACCGCGCAGATAGAGGAAGGCGACGGTGGGTTCGGGATGGTTGGCGGGAATCGAGTCGTTCGCCGCGGCGATCTCGTCGAGCGTCCGCTGCGCGAGCGCGGCGCCGGCCTCGGGCACACCGAGCGCGGCCGCGACCGCGTCGATGTCGTCGGCGACGGTGTCGAGGGAGCGTTCCGGGTCGACGAACACCACCGGCACGCCGGTCGCGCGGATCTGTTCCTGCACCGCCAGCGGACCGATGGAGGTGTCGGTGAGCACGACGGTCGGGTTCAACGCGAGGATCGCCTCGGCGTTGAGACCGTGCCCGCCGGGGGTGACATTGGGGACGTCCTGGATCGCGGGGAAGGACGCGGTGGAGCGGCCGACGAGCTTGTCGCCGAGTCCGAGGGCGTACACGGTCTGCGCCAGGGTGCCGGAGCGGTCGGCCACCACGATCCGGGAGATGTCGGTGATCGTGGTCTCGACGCCGTCCACGCCGCGCACCGTGGCCGGCAGCGCGGGTGCCGGGTCGGAGGTGATCGGCTCGGGTTCGGCATCGACCACGGCGGTGCGCGGACCGGTCGCGACGTCGGTGACGGTCGTGCCGTCGGTGGTGGGGGCGCTGCATGCGGCGACGAGGAGGACACCCAGCACTGCGATCAGCGCGACCGGGAGGCGGAGGAGGGAACGGAACATCGGTCAGGCACGCACCCGATACCGGTCGATATCGCGCGCGAGGTCGGCGAACAGGGCACCGTTGAGCCCGTACACGAGGTTCGCCTCGTCGATGACGGTCTGTTGCTGGTCGCCGTCGAGCGGTGCGGCGTCGAGCTTCGCGCGGTAGGCGTCCTTGAACGGCTTGGTCTTCGGGATCCCGTCGAAGATGTAGAAGCGCAACCCGTCGCGCTCGTAGCCGTAGGCGCGTTCGAGCATGCGGCGGATGATCTGGCCGCCGGACAGGTCGCCGAGATAGCGCAGATAGTGATGCGCGAGGAAGGCTTCCGGGGACACCGCCGCGACCTGCACGAGCCGGTCGACGTAGGCGACCGTTGCGGGCAGCGGCGTGATGCGGTCGCGCCAGTCGGAGCCGACGAGGAAGTCGAGGTCGGCTTCGAGCGCGGCGGTGCGGAGCAGTTCGTCGCTGAGGAAGGGACCGGCGATCGGGTCGTCGGCGTAGCTGCGGCCGATCCGCTCGAGGCTGTCGTAGACGAACCAGGTCTGCGCGATGAGCGCGGCGTGGGCCTCGGTCGACAGCTTGCCGCCGAGCAGTTCCGAGACGAACACCGAGTTCTCGGTGTCACTGTGCGCCTGCTGGGTCTCGAGCCGGATCCGTTCGGCGAATCCGACGACTTCGGTCGTGGCCATCGACCGACCTCCCCTCACATTGCCTGTACCGAATGTACTCGGCAGGCTAGCCTAACCTTCCGGATAAGGGCAGGGTGCGGGCGGTGTCGCGGAGATCACGCGCTCACGTCGTCGAGCGCCGCGGCGATCGCCGGCGGCAACGCCAACTCCTCCGCGACCAGCACTCCGGTCAGTTGCGCGAGATCCCGGGCACCCACGAGCGTCGAGGCCACGTGCGGTCGGTCGCGCACCCACGCCAGCGCGACGGCCAGCGGGGAGGTGCCCAGCCCGTCGGCGGCCGTGGCGACCGCGTCGACCACGCGCACCGCGGATTCGGTGAGATAACGGCGCACTTCCTCGGTGTGCACGTCGTCGGCGCCGCGCGAATCCGCCGGCACCCCCGACCGGTACTTACCGGTGAGCACACCGCCGGCGAGCGGCACGGCCGCGAACACACCCACGCCGTGGTGGGCCGCGGCGGGGATCAACTCGTCCTCGACGCCGCGGGCGAGCAGGGAGTACTCGACCTGCGTGCTGATCAGCGGCGCCGGGCGCCGGGCCGCGGCCGCGGCGGTCGCGAGCTGCCAGCCGAGATAGCCGCGCACCCCGACGTATCGCACGCGCCCGCTGGTGACGGCGAATTCGAGGGCGTCCATCACCTCGTCGACGGGGGTGTGCGGATCCCACGTCGCAACCTGCCACACGTCGAGGTGGTCGGTGCCGAGTTCACGCAGGGTCGCGTCGAGCTGGTTGAGCAGGCCCGAGCGGGAGCAGTCCACGCGGCCGGAACCGAGTGTGGTGGTGTCGATGCCGGAGCTGCCCGACAGCACCAGCTGGTCGCGGGGCACCACGTCGTCGAGCAGCTCGGCGAGGATCCGTTGCGCGACCCCGTCCCCGTAGGCGGGGGAGGTGTCGACGAGCGTGCCGCCCACATCGACGAAGGCCGACAACTGGGCTGCGGCCTCGTCGCCGTCCGTTCCACGACCCCACGTCAAGGTGCCCAGGCCGAGCCGTGAAACCCGCAGGCCGCTCGCACCGACTGTCCTGTATTCCATAACCGTCCGCGTTTCCTCCCGACACGACGGGACGTCGCCGCGCTCGGCCACGACCCTGGTACTGCACCCTAATGCGCAACAGGCGCGCGGCAGCGTCCGGCGCGCCGACCGGTCGGGTTCCACGTACCCTTCGCCGAGTGAGAACTGCTCCCTGCATCCGCGACCACCGATCCGTCCCCACCGCAGCCTTCGTGCCGGGGGTCGCCGCATGATCGGCGAATCGATGACCTGGCTGCAGACGATCGTCCTCGGCATCGTGCAGGGCCTCACGGAGTTCCTGCCGATCTCCTCGTCCGGCCACCTGCGGATCGTCTCGGAGATCTTCTTCGGAGAGGACGCCGGCGCGTCCTTCACGGCAGTCACCCAGTTGGGCACCGAGGCCGCCGTTCTGGTGTTCTTCGCCGGGGACATCTGGCGGATCCTGCGGGCCTGGTTCCGCGGCCTGTTCCACAAGGAGCACCGCTCCGACCACGATTACAAGATGGGCTGGTACGTCATCCTCGGCACCATCCCGATCGGCATCCTCGGCGTGCTGTTCAAGGACGACATCCGCACCGTCGCCCGCAATCTGTGGCTCGTCGCCACCATGCTCATCGTGTTTTCGATCGTCATCGCAGCTGCCGAGTACTTCGGCAAACAGCGGCGCGACGTGAGTCAGCTCACCCTCAAGGACGGGCTGATCATGGGTTCGGCGCAGGCGCTGGCCCTGATCCCCGGCGTGTCCCGCTCCGGCGGCACCATCTCCGCCGGTCTGTTCCTCGGGCTCACCCGCGAGGCTGCCGCCCGATACTCGTTCCTGCTCGCCATCCCCGCCGTCGTCGCCTCCGGTCTGTTCAGCCTGCCGGACGCCTTCGAACCGGCCGGGGAGGGGCTCAATGCCTCGGGGGCGCAGTTGCTCGTCGCGACCGTGATCGCCTTCGCGGTCGGCTACGCTGCGATCGCCTGGTTGCTGCGCTTCGTCGTCAACCACTCGATGTACTGGTTCGTCGGCTACCGCGTGATCCTCGGCGTGATCGTGCTCGGACTGCTCGCCACCGGCGTGGTCTCCGCCACCTGAGAGGCTGCCGACAGGCGGTACCTCTAGGCTGGGCGCATGACGGTCATCCTGCTGCGGCACGGACGGTCGACGGCGAACACCTCGCACGTGTTGGCCGGTCGTTCCCTCGGTGTCGAACTCGACGAGGTCGGCCACGTCCAGGCGAAGAATCTCGTCACCCGGTTGGCCGGGCTCGAGATCACCGAGATCGTGCGGTCGCCGCTGCTGCGGTGCCGGCAGACAGTGCAGCCGCTGGCGACCGATCGTGGACTCGAACCGGTCGTCGATGAGCGACTCGCTGAGGTCGACTACGGGCAGTGGACCGGACGCGAACTGAAGGAACTGGTCAAGGAACCGCAGTGGGCGGTCGTGCAGCAGCACGCCTCCGCAGCGGTCTTCCCGGACGGTGAAGGGCTCGCGCAGGTGCAGTCCCGCGCGGTCGCTGCGATCCGCGAACACGACCGGCGTCTGCGCGAGGCGCACGGCAAGGACGTCGTGTGGATCGCGTGCAGCCACGGCGACGTCATCAAGTCGATCCTCGCCGACGCGCTCGCGACGCATCTCGACAGCTTCCAGCGGATCGTCGCCGAGCCGGCGTCGATCAGCGTCGTCCGCTACACCGACACCCGGCCGTTCGTGCTGCGCGTGAACGACACCGGTTCGGACCTGTCCGGGCTTGCCGGGCCGTCCGAACCCAAGTCCGTGCCCGGCGGCGAAGTGCCCGGCGCGGTCGAGGAACCCGGCGACCCACCGCAGGGGCACCGACAGGAGACGGCACGCGGATAATGGCAGTGTCCGTCATGGCAGAGTGTGGGGACTCGAGGAGGTGTGATGGCCCGCGCGATACACGTGTTTCGAACACCTGATCGGTTCATCGCCGGCACTGTCGGTGAACCGGGCGACCGGGTGTTCTACCTGCAGGCCGTGCACGAGTCCCGTGTAGTGAGCGTGCTTCTGGAGAAGCAGCAGGTGCAGATCCTGGCCGACCGGATGGGGCTGTTGCTCGAAGAGGTACAGCGCCGCTTCGGCACCGTGATCCCCGACGACCCCGAGGTCGACGTCAGCCCGTTGGTGACACCGATCGAGGCCGAGTTCCGGGTCGGCACCATGGGTCTGGGCTGGGACGCCGACGCCGGATCGGTGGTGGTGGAGCTGCTCGCGGTCACCGACACCGAACTCGACGAGTCCGTGGTTCTCGACGACACCGAGGAAGGTCCCGACGCGGTGCGGGTATTCCTCACCCCGGTGCAGGCCCGCGAATTCGCGGCCCGCTCCGAACTCGTCGTCTCGGCCGGGCGCGCGCCCTGCCCGCTGTGCGGCGAACCGATCGGCGCCGACGGACACATCTGCGTCCGCACCAACGGTTACCTGCGTACCCCCGGATACGATCCGGCCGCGTGGTTCGGCGAGGAAGAAAGCTGACCGCGTGACGGCGCCGGACGTGCGGAGCGTGCTGACCGATGGCGACCTCGACGTCGTCGGGCAGATCGCACACGCAAGCAACGCGACCCTCGTGTGCGACGCGCAGCTCGGCGACACCGAGGTTCGGTGCGTCTACAAACCCGTCCGCGGGGAGCGGCCGTTGTGGGACTTCCCCGACGGCACCCTCGCCGGACGCGAGGTCGCCTCGTACCTGATCTCCGAGGCACTCGGCTGGGACGTCATCCCGCTCACCGTGCTGCGCGACGGCCCGTACGGTCCCGGCATGGTGCAGCGCTGGATCGACACGGTCGACTCCGCGCAGGGCGGAACGGAACGCCTGGATCTGGTGGACCTGTGCCCGGCCGGTGCGGTCGCGCAGGGGTGGCTGCCGATCCTGCGTGCCCGCGATCTGGACGGCGCCGAGGTGGTGCTCGCCCACGCCGACGATCCGCGCCTGCAACGCATGGCGGTGCTCGATGTCGTCCTCAACAACGCCGACCGCAAAGGTGGGCACGTCCTCGAAGGTCTCGACGGACACGTCTACGGCGTCGATCACGGCATCTGCCTGCACCAGGACGACAAGCTGCGCACCGTCCTGTGGGGATGGAGCGGCGACCCGGTCGACCCGGTTCTCCTCGCCGACCTCGACAAGCTGCTGCGCCGGTTCGACGGTGGGTTCGCCGAGGAACTGTGCGAGCACATCACCGCCACCGAGGTGCGTGCCCTGCAGCGCAGGATCACCCGCTTGCTCGAACACCCCGTGATGCCGCATCCGCGCGGCGACCGGCGTATTCCCTGGCCCGCCTTCTGAGGCTGCGGCCGTTCGCCTGCCGCACGCCCGGGTGCCCGCGTGGAGCACTTTCGCGACTCCATTAGGCTCGTAGTCATGCAATCTTGGTCCGACGTCGCGATCCCGTCCGTCCCCGGTCAGGGGCCTCCGTTGCGGTTGTTCGACACCGCGGACCGAGCGGTGCGTCCGGTCACCCCGGGCGACACGGCAACGATGTACGTGTGCGGCATCACCCCCTACGACGCCACGCACCTCGGCCATGCCGCCACCTACCTGACCTTCGATCTGGTCAACCGCATCTGGCGCGACGCCGGCCACGACGTCCATTACGTGCAGAACGTCACCGACGTCGACGACCCGCTGTTCGAACGCGCCGAGCGCGACGGTGAGGACTGGGTCGTCCTCGGTATGCGCGAGACGGCCCTGTTCCGCGAGGACATGGAGGCGCTGCGCGTGCTGCCGCCGCGCGACTACATCGGTGCCGTCGAATCGGTGAACGAGGTCGTCGAACTCGTCGAGAAGCTCGTCGCCTCCGGTGCCGCCTACATCGTCGACGACGCCGAGTACCCGGATGTCTACTTCCGGACCGACGCCACCGAGCAGTTCGGCTACGAGTCCGGCTACGACCACGACACGATGATGCGGTTCTTCGCCGAGCGCGGCGGCGACCCGGAGCGTCCCGGAAAGCGCGACCCGCTCGACGCCCTGCTGTGGCGTGCGCAGCGGCCCGGTGAGCCGGCCTGGCCGTCGCCGTTCGGCGACGGCCGTCCCGGTTGGCACATCGAATGCGCGGCCATCGCGCTCAACCGCATCGGCTCCGGTTTCGACGTGCAGGGCGGCGGCAGCGACCTGATCTTCCCGCACCACGAGTTCTCCGCCGCGCATGCCGAGGCCGTCACCGGCGACCGGCGCTTCGCGCGGCACTACGTACACACCGGCATGATCGGCCTCGACGGCGAGAAGATGTCCAAGTCGCGCGGCAATCTGGTGTTCGTCTCCAAGCTGCGCGGTGAGGGCGTCGACCCCGCCGCCATCCGGCTCGGGCTGTTGTCGGGGCACTACCGCGTCGACCGTCCGTGGACGTCCGAGGTCCTCGCCGCCGCCGAGGCGCGACTGGCGTTGTGGAAGCAGGCGGCGGCGCTGCCGTCGGCCGCCTCCGCCGAGGACACGGTCGCGCGCCTGCGCCAGCACCTCGCCGACGACCTCGACACCCCGAAGGCCCTCGATGCCCTCGACGGGTGGGCGACCTTCGCCGTCGAGCGCGGGGGAGACGACGCATCGGCGCCGGGTCTGTTCGCCGACGCGGTCGACGCGCTGCTTGGTGTGAACCTGCGCTGAGGCGTCGGTGCGTGGTGTGGTAGCAGGCATTACCAGGACCACGCACCGTAGCTACGCCAGCAGGGCGCGGATGTCGTCGGCGGTGAATGCCGACGAGAACATCTCTCCGTCGTCGACGACCGACGAGAACAGCTCCGCCTTGCGTAATTGCAGCGCCCGCACCTTCGTTTCGATGGTGTCGCGGGCGATCAGCCGGTACACCATGACGTTGCGGGTCTGCCCGATGCGGTGGGTACGGTCGACGGCCTGCGCTTCGGTCGCGGGGTTCCACCACGGGTCGAGCAGGAAACAGTAGTCCGCTTCCACCAGATTCAGGCCGAACCCGCCGGCCTTGAGGCTGATGAGGAACACCGGCGCCACCCCGGACTTGAAGTCCTCGAGCACTTTTCCGCGTTTGCGGGTCTTGCCGTCCAGATACAGGTAGTCGATTCCGGCAGCGTCGAGCCGTGTCCGGACCCGGTCGAAGAACCCGGTGAACTGGCTGAACACCAAGGCCCGGTGCCCGCCGGCGATCACGTCGTCGAGCTGTTCGAGCAGCGCATCGATCTTCGCGGAGCCGACTGTGCCGTGCGCGTCGTCGACCAGCGCCGGATCGAGACTCATCTGCCGCAGCAAGGTCAGCGACCGCAGGATCGTGAAGCGGTTGCTGTCGAGGTCGTCGACGAGCCCGAGAATCTTCTGCCTCTCCCGCTGCAACTGCCGGTCGTAGAGGGCACGGTGTTTCGGTGCGAGCTCCACCTCGAGCACCTGCTCCTGTTTCTCCGGCAGGTCGGTGGCGACCTGTTCCTTCGTGCGACGCAACATCAGCGGTTTGATGCGCTGCCGCAACTGCACCAGCAGTTCGGGGTTGCTGCCTGTCTCGATGGGTTTGCGATAGTAGTCCTGAAACTTCGTCGGATGAGGGAACAGGCCGGGCGCCGTGATCGACAGCAGCGACCACAACTCCATCAGATTGTTCTCCATCGGAGTGCCGGTGATTGCGACCTTCAGTGGTGCCTCGATCTGCCGCACGCACTGATACGCCTTCGCCCGGTGGTTCTTGACGAACTGCGCTTCGTCGAGCAGCAGAATCGACCAGTCCCGGTCGAGGTACTCGTCGATATCCAGGCGCAGCAACGTGTACGACGTGACGACGACGTCGCTGCCGTCGAGCAGGTCGCCCAGCGACACACCGCGTTTTCCCGACGTCTCGGTGATCGCCACGACGTGCAGGTCCGGCGCGAACCTCCGTGCCTCGGTAGCCCAGTTCGGAACCACCGAGGTCGGCGCGACGATGAGTACCGGGGCATCCGCGGGTCGCTTCGCGCGCGCGTGGCAGATCAGTGCAAGCGACTGCAGGGTCTTGCCGAGGCCCATGTCGTCGGCGAGGATTCCGCCGAGCCCGTGCGTCCACAAGAACGTCAACCACCGGAATCCGTCGAGCTGGTACGGCCGCAGCGTCGCCTGTAATGCCTTCGGCACCCGGGTCTTTGCTGTGGCCTTCACGTCGAGAAGTCCTTGTACCTGTTTCTTCCAGGCCGCGGCCTGCTTGTCGACGACACCGAGCGCTGCCAATTCCTCCCAGATTCCGGCCTGGAATCGGCTCAGCTGCAACCGATCCGGATCGTCGTCTTCGTGCAGCGCGCGGGCTTCGTCGACGAGCCGGCGCAGTTGCTGCAGTTCGGGCTTGTCCAGCGGCAGGTAGGCCCCGTCGGGCAGCATCAGATACGCCGCCCCGTCGCTGAGTGCGGTGAACACCTCGCGGAACGGGATGGTCGTGCCGTCGAGTTCGATGGTGATGTCCAGATCGAACCAGTCGGAGTCGGCGGTGGCCTTGGTGGACAGTCCGATGCGCAGGCTGTCGCCGACGTCTCGGTAGTCGGCGGGGGTGCCCTCGACGCGCACCTGCACGTCGTCACGGCCGGACAGTAGTGGCAACACCTCGGACACCAGGCGTGCCGTATCGAGTGCTGCGAAGGTGAGATGCGAGAGCAGGCGCCCATCGACGGAGTTGTCGAGGCCGAACGGAGCGACGACCGGCCGGATCTCGGCGAGCAGTGCGTCCTCTGCGTCGCGGTCGCGGACGGTGTCGCCGAGACGTTCGTACAGCTCGGCCGTGTACTCGCCGTCACCGACTGTGTAGACGAACTGCCAGTGCAGATCGGCGCGATGCTGGGGATGGAACGTCACGTGCAGCACGAGCGTCGGCCCGCTGACGCTCGGGGCTGTGAACGAGCCGTCGGCGGAGGTGACGGTCGCTGCTCGGTGCAGACGCGGGTAGTAGGTGGTCGCGAACCGCGGCACCTGATCTGCCGGCACGGTGAGCGCACCGCTGCTCTGCAGCAGTTGCTGCATGCCGGCGGCAACGGGGTTGCGGAGTTGCGCGAGACGGAACGGTAGATCTGCCGGCGCGCCGCCGTCGTGATCCCCTGAAGGGAGGTAGACGACGCCGTGGGCGGGGGTGCCGATGAACGCAACGGCGGTCCCGGTCGAATCGTCGCCGATGTGCAGGGCTGGGGTGACGGTCAGGCCGTCACCCGAATCGGCGACGTCGACATGCACATCGGCGGTGCCTGGCGGCGGCACCGCACCGTGCTTCTTCGTCGCGTAGCGCAACTCGATCCCGAGGCGGTGGGCATCGTCGAGCAGCGACCACAGTCGCGGCGACACCGCCGACAGATCGAGGGTGGTCTGGGCGGAAGTGTAGTAACTCCGTGTCGAGGCGTGTACCAGCGCTGCGAATTCGAGCAGCAACTGCCGGTGTTGCTCGTTCACGTCGTAGGTGTAGGCGATGTTCTGCCACGAAATGTTGCCGGAGACCCATCCCGTGCGTCCGGGGCGCAGCACCCGCGCGGTGAGCATCGGCGCCGGAGCGTGCGTTCGCTGTGTCAACGCCAGTTGCAGGGCAAGGGGCACGCCGCTACCGGTCTCGTGGTCCGCGAAGAGAGCTTCGAACGGTGCTTCCCACGAGGGCGTGTCCGGGGTCATGTCCTCCTGTGGGACAAGCAGCGCAAGCAGAAGCGCCACGGTGTGCTTGCAGTCGTAGCCGACCGGGCACGAGCATTCGCCGTACTCGAATTCGAGTCCTCGCGGTCCGGGGTGGAGTTGCACGACAGCCTGGTACACCCGGGTACCGGCAATTCGTCCGAAACCGACGAGATTGTCCTCGTCGAATCCGCAGTCGACGACCGCGCCTCGATCGGCGTAGCGCATGCCGCGGTCGAAGGCGGGTCGGCCCACCGCGGCGATCAACGACTCGATGAGGTGGTCGAATGCGGGATTCCCGGCCATGGGTGAGCAGTCTAGGTGTAGTTCCCAGGCAGGTTGTGAACGGCGTGCCGCCACGAGATAGGTGAGGACCTTCGGTATCGGTGTGGTTACCACACACACCCCGACTACCG
>NZ_JBNQFT010000031.1:0-47031 GCF_050321925.1 Rhodococcus sp. IEGM1339 | reverse complement strand
GACCCGCCCACCAGACCCATCCTGCGCCCACCGAGCCGAGACCGTCACGCCCATCAAGGAGTCAGACCAACCGGTCCACGAGATCCATAGTGAAGAGCCGGCAAAGACGGCAGCGTCTTGTTGGAACATGCTTGATGAAATTCTGCATCAAGCGAGCGTAACGACGGCGCAGCGCTGCGCGTCGCGATGCGAGTTACGAGCCCATGTCGGATCAGCAACTGATACCAATAGCGATCGAAGGTTGACGCGCAGCGGAGCGAGGATCGGTTCGGATCATTTAGGGCCCCATGTAATGTCCAGGCGACACGCTTGCTTTTCACGTCTATCAGCGAACCGAATCTGGTCCCAGCCCTTGAACTCCGGCGCAGCGACTACGTCATCCTCTTTTGTGGCCTGGGCCCACCACTGTCCGTCGAGGAAGAATCGAGCACGGTCTTCATCGTTTGACACGGGAGTTACGCGGGTCGAGATCCATGATCCCTTATGCGGAATGTCGAGCCCGAGGGAGATCGCGACGGATTGATGGTGTTGTTCGTGCCCGAGGATGATAATTCCTTCGCGTCTCAAGCGAGCACGAGCGTCACGCACTCGTTTTGGCGCATCGTCCTGTTGCCCTACAGTGAGCACGACACTTCGGTTGATCAGCCTGTTTTGCACGTTACGAAACAGTGAATCTACCCGGCCTTGACCGCTTGAACCGGGTGCAAGGACGTCGTCGCGGACTGAATGCGGCAGGTGGAGGAGTAGGTTGGGCGGCAAATCAGACTGGATTCCACCCCACAACCAGTACACGCGTTCTAGGGCATCCTCAGTAATACGCCGCTTGTTATCGCGATTGTAGGCACGCACGCGCGCACCATCTTGGCTGCGACGCCACCTAAGACCATCATCGGTGATGCGAAGAATCCCGGCCGCCCATTCGTTTGTGTCATCATTCATCCAGACAAGAAGCGCGGGATGATCCTCTGTTGCTGACTGTGTCCCATGATCGGAACAAATATACATCTCCATCGGAATTTCCCAACCACCGATATCGCGGGAGAATTTGCAGTCAACTTCGGTGCCGAGAATGCTCCAATCGAGTTCTTTACCGTCAGGAATTTCCCATTCGCGAGTCAAATTGATTTCGATAGCAGTGCCTAGATAAGTCTTTTCTGTTTTCCGAAGGTGCTGATAGCACCACCGGCCAGTGCGCTGGCCGTCGAGCGCCTCATCGAGCGAGTCTCGCAGCGTCCATCGAAAACGCTCACGTCCATCGGGGGAAGCCTCGAAGAAGGCAACTATATGCCCAAGATCAGGAGGCGGGGCGAGGAGATTATGTGTCGGGCGGAAGCGGGCCCTAGACATCGGCACCGTCGGCGCAGGATGTTTTCTGAACATGTTCCGTGTGCGTCGCATACTTGTGGCGCGCGCTTCGAGCGGTTGCACACGGTCCCCCGAGTCCCGGGTGGTCTCTACGTCGAAAAGACAGCCATCGTTGGTCACGGTGCGAGCATGGCAGGTCGCGAGCACACTCGTTCATTCGGTATGGGCAACGCCGTTAGTCCCATGAGGCTACATTGCGGACCCGACAGGTAGCGCTGATCGCGAGTGGGCGCATCGACATATACGGCTGGCGAAAGCTCGTCCGCCGTTAACCTCGGCAAACAACTGTCATGACCACACCAGTCGCGCAGCGACCTCGCATCGGATTCCCGCTCCGGACAGATATCGATACAAGCCGAAGCTGTCGGCCCGGCCTCGTAGACCACTGCAATCGGGCCCGGGACTGCCCCGGTAGCTCCACGATCCAGGACCGAATATGCGGCTCTTCGCACTTGGTAGGGGCGTGATGCTGTCCGACCCCGTTGCCGTGTCGGTGATTGAAAAAGGGCCCGCGCCCTTGTGAGCTGGGTGTTCTCAGGCATCCAGGACAGCAAGGAACGCGGGCATGCACCACGGTAGTTCATTGCTGCTCGATCTCGACGGCGTCATCGTCGAGTCGGTGCAGCGCACGGTCGAGGGCAGCCGGATCGTGCAGATCGCGACGGCACCCGAATGGGTCGGGGTGTGCCCGCAGTGCGGGCAGAAGTCATCGCGCTCGAAGGGTTGGGTCACCACCAGACCGCGGGATGTGCAGGTCGGACCCGACCGTCCGCTGTTGGTGTGGCGGAAACGGAAATGGTTGTGCACCAATATCTCCTGTGTCCGTGAGGTGTTCATCGAGTCGACGCCGGGGGTGCCGTCCCGGGCGCGGGTCACGCCCCGAGCGAAGGTGCTGCTGGTTGACGCCGTCCTCGATGGGGACCGGTCGGTCGCCGCGGTCGCGGGCGACTACGGGTGCGCCTGGCACACCGTCCACGAGCACCTCGTCGTGGTCGCCGACGCTGCCCTGACCGGCGAGCCCGAGGCGGTGATGGTGCTCGGGATCGATGAAACCCGGCGCGGGAAGGCGAGATGGGAAACCGATCCGGACACCGGTGTGCGGTCGTGGGTGGATCGGTGGGACACCGGACTGGTCGATCTGACCGGCGATCAAGGGTTGCTGGCGCAGGTCAACGGACGCACCTCGGCGGTGGTGATCGACTGGTTCGACGCCCGCGACGAGGCATGGAAGGCGCAGATCACCCATGTCGCGATCGATATGTCGAGGGTGTACGCGAAGGCGGCGCGCGAGGCACTGCCGCACGCACAACTGGTGGTGGACCGGTTCCACGTGGTCAAGAAGGCCAACGAGATGGTCGATACCGTCCGACGCAGAGTGACCCAGGCCGAGCGGGGTCGGCGCGGCCGCAAGAGTGATGTCGAGTGGATCAATCGACGACGGTTGTTGCGGGCCTCCGAACGCCTGACCACCGAACAACGATCGGCCCTGTTCGAGAAGCTGACCGCCGCGGATCCGCACGGGGACATCGCTGCGGCATGGATCGCCAAAGAACTACTGCGCGATGTGTTGCGCTGCACCGATCGTGGTGGCCTTCGCCATGAGATCCGGGACAGACTGTACCGGTTCTATACGTTCTGCGCGGCGTGCCGTGTCCCGGAGATCGGCAAGCTGGCGGCGACCGTCTCGGCGTGGCAGGAACCGATGATCCTGGCGATCACCACCGGGTTGTCGAATGCGCGCAGTGAGGGCTACAACCGGATCGTCAAGCACGTCGGCCGCATCGCGTTCGGGTTCCGTACCCCGGAGAACCAACGCCGCCGGGTACGGTGGGCGTGCACTCGCCGCTCCCGGCGGAGCACATCCAGCCGGCACCAATGCCACTGCTAACCGCGAAGAGCCGAATAGGCTCGAAGGACGGCGTCAGCCTGGCCTGAAACGCCTCGCCGGTGACGCTGTCGATGGCTGCTGCGACCGAACGTGCGTGCACGTCCAGTCCGCCGCTCGTACGCTCGATGAACACCGGGGCCTCGCATCATTGTCTGATAGGCCGGGCAAGGGGAATCCTGCTCGGTAACCCACGAACATGGTTGAGAGGGACCCGGTCCGCACCCCTGACTCAACGCCGGGGCTACCTATACCGCCTAGAACCCGCCCGAGCTCACTTTTCTACCGGACCCGACACACTCAAGGATCATCCGTACGACGTCGGCGATTTCGCATTGTCTCGAACTGGGCGTGACCCTGGCCGAGGTGACATTCCCGGGAGGGTCGGGACTGTAAGAACAACGGTGTAACTCTGAAAGGAGATGCACCACCATGACCGATGTGATTGATCGTGAGGACGAATCGAACTCGGCACCTGTGGGTGTCAGCGATGCCCGGCTGCAGGAACTGGTGGATCAGGCGCGGGCCGAAGGCCTCCAGCTCACCGGCGAGGGCGGGTTGCTGGCGAAGTTGACCAAGCTGGTGGTGGAGTCCGCCCTCGAGGGCGAGATGGACGACCACCTCGGCTACGGCAAGAATGACCCGGCCGGCAGGGGCAGCGGCAACTCCCGCAACGGCAGACGCGCCAAGACCGTGCTGACCGAGGCCGGCCCGGTCGAGCTCGACGTACCCCGGGACCGGGAGTCCTCGTTCGAGCCGAAGATCGTGGCCAAGCGGCAGCGGCGGCTGACCGGGGTGCAGGACATGGTGATCTCGCTGTCGGCCAAGGGACTGACCACCGGTGAGCTCTCTGCGCACCTGGCCGAGGTCTACGGCGCCGAGGTGTCCAAGCAGACGATCTCGACGATCACCGAACGGGTGATGGACGGCATGGCCGAGTGGCAGAACCGGCCGCTGGACCCGGTGTATCCGGTGCTGTTCATCGACTGCATCCACGTCAAGATCCGCGACGGCAACGTGGCCAACCGGCCGATCTACGTCGTGATGGGGGTGACTGTGGACGGCACCCGCGACATCCTCGGATTATGGGCCGGCGAGCACGGCGACGGGGAGGGGGCGAAGTATTGGCTTCGGGTGTTGTCGGAGCTGAAGAATCGTGGTGTGCAGGATGTGCTGATCGTCGTGTGCGACGGTCTGAAGCATCTGCCCGACTCGATCGGGCAGGTGTGGCCGCAGACCATCGTGCAAACCTGCGTGGTCCACCTCCTCCGCAATACCTACGCCTACGCCTCCCGCACGGACTGGGCCGAGATCGCCAAGGACCTCAAACCGGTGTACACCGCGCCGTCGGAGCAGGCCGCGCTGGACCGGTTCGCCGAGTTCAGCGACAAATGGGAGAAACGCTATCCCGCGATCATCCGGCTCTGGACCAACACCTGGGCCGAGTTCGTGCCGTTCCTGCAGTTCGACAACGCCATCAGACAGGTCATCTACACGACCAACGCCATCGAGAGTGTCAACGCCCGAATCCGCAGGGCCGTCAAGGCCCGCGGTCACTTCCCGACCGAGGCCGCGGCCCTGAAATGCGTGTACCTGGCCATCATGAGCCTCGATCCCAAAGGCACCGCCCGCCAACGCTGGTCCAACCGCTGGAAGGCAGCACTGAACGCCTTCGAGATCACCTTCGACGGACGCCTGTCCGCTGGACGAAAGTAGCTACAGTTCAACCAGTTACACCGTTAACTTGACAGACCCGGAGGGTCGGCGAATTAGGGTGTCCTGGTCGACGACCTCTTCGAGGTCTTCGGACGTGCCTTTCGTCCTCGTAGCTTCGCCAGCTCCTCCTCGTCGAGTGGTTCGTAGTCGAAGCGGGACATTCGTTCGAGGGACTCTCGTAATACCTTGAGAACCTTCGACTCGATCTGCCGGATCCGTTCCCGGGTGACGCCGTGATCGCGGCCGATCTCGTCGAGTGTCCGCGGGACTCCGTCTGCGAACCCGAAGCGGAGGCGAACGATTTCTCGCTCACGCTGATCACAGTATGTCAGTGATTCGAGAATGTCGTCGTAAGAGATATTTCGATCGATGATGTCCCAGCTCCATCCCTGGTCGCCGGAGCCTTCCCATGGCGTCGAGCAGTGCGTGTCGCTCAGGGTGGCGGCGAGGTCGAAGTTCTCCCCGAGTGGCGTGCTGAGGGAGATGGGTTTTCGATCGAGTTTTCGTGCTTCGTCGATCTCCGTGGTGGTGAGGCCGGTGAGGTTGGCGAGTTCGCTCAGGGTGGGTGGTCTACCTACCTCCGATTCGATGGCGGCCGCTGCTCGATGGATCTTGGTCATCTTTTCGTAGAAGTGCACCGGAGTGCGAATGAGCTGTCCGTAATCTGCGATTGCCCGGGTGATGTGTTGTGTAATCCAAGTCGTGGCGTAGGTCGAGAATTTCAACCCCTTTTGGTAGTCGAATTTCTTGACCGCGTGAATGAGACCGATGTTTCCCTCTTGAATGAGATCTTCGAAGGAAAGACCTCGATTCTGGTAGCGCCGCGCAATCGATACAGCCAGGCGGAGGTTCGCGGTGATCATGGTTTCGTAGGAGCGGTGGCCTTCGAGTTCGATGAGGCGGAGGTATTCCGCATCGGGCGACGACGGGTTTGCGTGGAGGCGGTGTTGCGCGACGAGACCGAGTTCGATTGCCCTTCCGAGCTGCACTTCTTCCTCCGGGCGGAGGAGACGGAATCGGCGCATGTCGGCAAAATAGTGCGTGAGGGTGTCCCCGCTGTGACCGTCGGCGGAGTACTTCGCCCGGGCGGCGAGATAGGCGTCGAAATCGAAATCGTCGTCAGCCTCGGACGGATCGGTGGCCGACACCGAAGTGATGGGTGGCGTTACGACGGGTGGCGGTGGTGGCTTCCGGTTGAGGAGCTTTTCCACCTCGGACCGCGGTACTCGTTCGGTGCCAAGGAGGTCCGCGAGCGTGTCCGCGAAGCCTGCATGATTGGCGACGGTCGGCAGGTGCACCCGGAGTAGCGCTGTGAGTCGTGACGAGGTGGATGGTGCCACGGTCATGTGCGTCTCGTTTCGGTGGGCCTGCTCAGTGTTTCGACGTCTGATGATTACAGCTGACACTGACACCTCGAGCGTTGTGTTGTGCCGATCGGGGTGCTGCGACACCGTAATGTGCACGGTACCGGTGCAGAAAGGCATGGCGGAAATGAGTGAGTGCGAGACCGAACCGGACTTTGTGTCGGTCCGAAACGAGCTGGTCAGTTACCTGCGGCGGGAGCTTGTCGGCCCTGCAGGCGGTGCAGGCGAGGTCATCTGGGAGCCGCCTAACCGCCGGTATCTGATGGGCACGCTGTTTCCCGAGTCGGGTGGTCGAGAGTCATCTGTTCGGACGACAGGGCTCGTTGACGATGTTCAGGAAGATGGCACCGGCGACTTCAATCGCACGCTGAATCCCGTCACGGCCGTTGAGGACTTGGAACCGGAGCGCACCCCGGCCGCAAGCTACCTGCCGTCGTCGCTGGGGTTGACCGCGTTCACCACCGCGTCCTCCCTCTCTGTTGGTGTGACGGCGTCGCGGTATCTGACCGTGACGGGTTCGGCGGGCCAGGACACCGGTCCAGGTTCGACCGGTTCCGGCATTGATTCGGTGGAGTCGTTGGGTACGGGTGTCGGCAACGTTGGTACGGTTCGCGATATCGGAGGGAAGAAGCGGCGATGGGTTCATCAGCCTGCCGAGGATGAGGTTGTCTCGGTGTCGGGGGCAGGGACTTTTCCGGTCCTCAGCGGTGCCGGGATTATTGATGTGAAATGGCGGCCTGTGCCGGCCGGAGCGTTGGTCACCATCACCCTGCGCAACGGCCATCAGACCCCGAGTGGAAGCAAACCGGAGGGGTTGTGGGACAAACAGTTGTTCCAGTGTGGGCTGTCCATTCGATGTAGTGATGGAAAGTTTCTGGAATATCCGTCGGCGAGTGCTGTCGTCGCTGACGAGGAGGCGGACGAGCTTGCGTTGAGGTTCCGAGCGCATCGGACGTTTGCCGTTGGCCACGGTTGTGCCGCGATGTGGGGCGTCACCGGCGACAGCGTGGATCACGTGTGGGCGGATGTGCTGCCGCAGTACACGGTTCCGTCGGTGGCACCCGCCGGTGATGTCGATGAAAGAGCGGTGGATCAGCGTTACCTCGCGTACGCGGACGATGATCGCGACGTGGTGCGCGCCGCCCTCCTCGGTCTCGTCGATTCGTACGAGCGGTGGTCGAACGACCTCGCGGTCGCCGCGGCGAACCTCGGTGGCCGTGATGCAGCTGCCGCAGGCCGCATCCTTGGCCGCATTTCGTCGACGCTCGGCCGGATGCGTCGTGGGGTGGATGTGTTGACGAGCGGTCCGGATGATCGACCGTTCGAGGCGTTCGTGCTCGCGAACCGTGCCATGTTGCTGCAGGCCGTTCATAGTGGCGCGGAGCTGGCGGGGGTTCGGCGTGCGTTGTCCGAGCCCGCGGATCTCACCGCGCCTGATGGCAGTGCGCGGAGCTGGCGTCCGTTTCAGATGGGCTTCTTCCTGACTGTCGTCGGGGGTCTCGTCGACGACCAAGACGAGGATCGCGAGACGGTGGATTTGCTGTGGTTTCCCACCGGGGGCGGTAAGACCGAGGCGTATTTGTTGCTCGCGGCGTTCGAGATGATCCGGCGCCGTTTGGTTGAGGGTGCCGCGGGTGCGGGCACGGCCGTGCTGAGTCGATATACCCTGAGCCTGCTCACGACGCAGCAGTTCCAGCGTGCGGCCGGGATGGTGTTGGCGTGCGAATGGCTCCGACGGCAGGGTGACCGTGCGCTCGGGGAGCGTCCGTTCTCCATCGGGTTGTGGGTGGGTGATGCAACCACTCCGAACAAGCTCAGTAAGGCGGCTGAATTGTTCACGGACCTGCGGCACGCGCAGGAGACAGAGGATGTGTTCCTTCTTGAGCGGTGCCCCTGGTGTGGAACGGAGATCGTGCCGCGTACGCGTAGTCGTCGCGACGCGGACTACGGCATTGTCGCGGACAACACCAAGTTCACTTTCAAGTGCCCGCGGGTCGATTGTGAGTTCCACGATGTGCTGCCTGTTCATGTGGTGGATCAGGATCTGTATCAGAAGGTGCCATCGTTCGTCCTCGGCACCGTGGACAAGTTCGCTGACCTCGCCTGGGAGGGTCGCGGTGGCTGCTTCTTCGGTAATGGTGGGGAGTTTCTGCCGCCGAGCCTGATCATTCAGGACGAGTTGCATCTGCTGACCGGGCCGCTCGGTACGACGGTGGGTCTGTACGAGCATGCAATCGGAATGTTGTGTGAAACGGGTGGGCGGCCGTCGAAGGTGGTTGCAAGTACGGCGACCGTGCGGCGTGCGAGTGAGCAGGTGCTCGGCTTGTACGGTCGGCGGATGGCGGTGTTCCCGCCGCCTGGGCTCGACGAGAGCGACAGCTTCTTCGCCCGCACCGACCTGACTGCGGCGGGCCGGACGTACGTCGGGATCATGGCGCAGGGGCATACGTCCGATTCGGCGACGGTGCATACGTCGGCGGCGTTGCTGCAGGCACCCATCGCGCTCGGTCTAGAGGGCCCCGAACGTGACCTGTTTTGGACTCAGGTGGTATACCACGGGTCGCTGCGGGAGCTTGGTCGCACGGTGACGATGGCGGGTGATGACATTCCGGCGCGGCTCGCGACGATGTTCGATACGGAGGCGCGCCGCGTCGAGGTGGAGGAGCTGACGTCGAACATCCGGCGCAGCGAGCAGCCGGCTTTGCTCGAGCGGCTGTCGAAGACAGTCGGTGAACAAGGCTGTGTGGATGTGCTTGCGTCTACGAACATGATCTCGGTGGGCGTGGATGTGCCACGGCTGGGATTGATGCTGGTCAATGGTCAGCCGAAGGGGACGGCCGAGTACATTCAGGCGACGAGCCGTGTTGGGCGCCGCGATCCTGGCCTGGTGGTTGGGCTGTTCAGACCGACGCGGCCGCGGGATCGGTCCCATTACGAGGGGTTCCGGGCGTATCACAGTTCCTTATATCGGTTCGTCGAGCCGTCGAGTGTGACGCCGTATTCGGCACCGTCGCGGGCACGGGCGTTGCATGCGGCGTTTGTCATCATCATGCGGCACAAGGTCGGACTGCGGGACGGTGTCGATGCTGATCGGATTCGGGAAGTCGATGGGGATGCCCGTGCGATGATAGATCAGCTCGTGGAGGTTGCCGATCGTGTCGATCGGAGGGAGTCGGCGAATGTGCGTCTGGAGCTCGAACGCTTCCTCGACGAGTGGTGTTCGGCGGCTGCGGCGGCGGAGGCGTCGGGTCGTCGGTTGCATTTCGCGTCGACGGTCGATGACGATGCGCGGTTGTTGAGGGATTTTTGGAAGGGCAGTCACGGGGTGCCGACGATGCGGTCGATGCGCAATGTTGACCGTCAGGGTGAGGTGTATGTGCTGGGCACGCCGAAGAGGAGCCGCAAGTGAAGCGCAATTTGCGTCTGGCGCAGACCGTGTCGCCGTATGGCGTGGGTGCGATTCTGGACATCAACGGTGAGTCGTTCGTTGCCGCGGACACCTCGCATTGGTTGAAGGCGCTCGACGAGGTCTCTTCGGAGCGATTGCGTGCGCTGCTCGGTGGTCCGAAGTTGGTGACGCCGAGAACGGATGAATCGGAGAAGGTGTACTCGACCGACTCTGGTGGTGTGCCCTTCATTCGGTTCCCGGCGTGGTTGTTCTGCAAGTCGTGTCGACGAATGGTGCAGTGGCATAAGGGAATGGAAGAACGGGGGAAGGTGCCGCGGTGTTCGCGGTGTCCTGCGCACCCGCAGCTGGTGCCCATGCGGATCGTCCAGGCGTGCGCGGCGGGGCATCTCGACGACGTAGACTGGCAGTGGTATGCCCATTTTCGGGGCACCCAGGCGCATCGGCAGTGTGAGCAGCGGACGGAACTGTACTTTGACGCGGTAGCCGATTCGCTGTCGGCGGGCCTCGAAGGGGTGGAGATTCGGTGCGGGGCATGCGGGGCATCCAACACACTCGCTAGCATTACTGAGTCGAATTCGATTGATAGTATGGGAGTTTCGTGCCGCGGCCGCAATCCTTGGGATCGTGGCGGCAGCGAGTGCGGTGAGACGCCGCGGGCGTTGCAACGGGGGGCGAGCAACTTATATTACCCGACCCTGTGGACGTCGATCGAAGTTCCGTCCGATAACTCAGACATCGGTGAGTCAGAGGCTGCCGAGACGATCCGGCGATCCCTGTACTACGGAGTAATCGCGAACCTTCTTGAAGCTGGCCATACCCTCGACGAGGACGTTGTGGTCGGCATAGTAGAGCGACTCGTCGTGGACGTCGAGCAACCTTGGGAGTTTGTCCGCGGAGTACTTTCCGGGGAGGCGAGCGTTCCGGCGACGACAACCGACGTACACGGGTTGATTTCCGGAGAGTGGGCTGTGTTCTGCGCCCCGGACGGGTTGGTGACGGAGGATTTCGTGTCCCGTCGGGTCGGACTCGGGATCGGCGGTGGCGGGGATGCCCTCGGCGAGCTCGCCGAGGACCATTTCGGGTCGGTGGTCCTTGTGGACAGGTTGCGTGAGGTTCGGGTCCTCGAGGGGTTTCATCGGCTCGCCCCGGGCCGCCTCGACGGGTTCGTCCGCGCGGACGGGCGGCGCGGCGTCGAGGGGGGGACGGCATTGAGCAGGTTGCCGGCAAGTGAGGTGTTCGGTGAGGGCATTTTCCTGTCATTGAACGCTGACCGTCTTGCCGCCTGGGAGACTCGGCCTGAAGTGCAGCGCAGGGTCCGGCACCTCGCCGATAATCTTGACGATTCTCATCTTCGTGGGTACCTCGAGCGGACGACCGGTCCTGTGTTGTCGCCTCGTTTTCTGCTCCTGCACACGCTGGCGCATCTGCTGATTCGGCGGCTCGCTTTCGAATCCGGATATGGAGTCTCGTCGCTGCGGGAACGGTTGTATTCGCGGTCTAGTCCTGACGGCTCGGCGGAGATGAATGGGGTGTTGATTTACACTGCAGCGGGTGACTCGGAGGGCACACTCGGTGGCCTCGTCCGGCAGGGCGAGGCCCCGAATTTGTTGCGGGTGCTGCTCGAAACGCTGCAGGAGGCTGCTTGGTGTTCGTCGGATCCGTTGTGTTCGGAGCAGTTTGGGGCGGGGTTCGACGGGCTTGGACATGCGGCGTGCCACGCGTGCAGCTATGTGTCTGAGACGAGCTGCGAGTGCGGCAACCACCTCCTCGATCGGTTGCTGGTGGTGGATGCGAACCGGACTGTAGGGTTCTTCGATGGGTTGTTTGATGCGTCCGAGGCTGCGGCCGCGCGTTTGGTGGGGCCGCGATGAGGCCGACCTACGCCGAGCTCGTCACCGAACAGGACACGGTGCTGGCGTTGCCGATGACCGGGGCGCAGCTTGTGACCGGAGGTCCCGGGACGGGCAAGACCGCGATGGCGGTATATCGTGCGCTGCTGCACCGTGCCGCCGGGGACACCCCTCTGGTCGTGGTGCCGGATCAGCTCCGCAAGGTATGTATGGTTCGCCGGTTCTCTATCAACAAGAACGCCGCTCGCATCATGACGCAGTGGGAGCTATTGGATCTGATGGTGCCGGGGCTGCGTGGCAGCGGCGCTGAGGGACCCGAGTTCTGGATGCAGGCGCTAGTGGCGGTGGCGAAACGACGCCCGACCTCGGCGGCGACGCCGGGGGCCTGGGCATTGATCGTCGATGATGCACACGACATGCCACCCGAGTTCCACCAGGTCACAGCAATGTTCGCGAAGAGGTCCACGATTCTGCATGACCCCAGCGTGGTGTTCGCCGCCGGGCAGGCGACGGTGGCAGCGGTCGAGAAGGCGTACCAGCCGCAGTCTCGGGCGACGCTGACAATGGGTCATCGGTGGAACGGGCCGAAAGCTCGGCTCGCATCCTCACTCGTCCCCGACCGTGTTCTCCCGGTTGCGGTGCAGGGTATGAGTGATCGGGGCGCGGTGACCGCACAGGGGGTTATCGACGAGCGGGAGCTTGCACGGATCGTGGCGGCGTTGGCGCGGGTGTCTCGGGGGCAGCGGATCGCGGTGACGTGTCGCACCGAGGGCCGGTTCCAGTTGTTGAGTGAGTATCTCCGTCGGGCGGTTGAGGAGAAGGCATTCACGCCGATCTGGCCGAAACGGACTGGGCAGCTAAAGCAACGCGCCTCCGGGGCCGGAGTGACCTTGATTCGCGAAAATCTGGTCTGTGGAGTGGAATTCGACAAGATCGTGATAGCGGAGCTCGATTCGGTTGTGGATGACGTGACTGCGCCAGCGCATCGTGTCCCGCTCTATCGTGCGGTCGCGAGTGCACGAGGGAGTGTTCACCTAGCGTGGTTCGACGAAGGCGCGGCAGAACAGTTGCTTCGGACGCTCGAGGGTGTCACTTACGTCTCGTAAGTTGCTCGTCCGTGACACGGTCGCGCAATGCTGTTTGGCGTGTCCCCGGTGGACAGGTCCACCCCGCTCTAGCGCTGAACCGGTGAACTGGATCGCCCCCGGTTCGGCGGAGGCTCGGTTATCTGGTTCCGCCCTCAGCGAGGACCGGGTCTCACGGTAGTCCGCGAACCGGCACGATGGATTACTGCCGAGATGCGGACGATGCTGCACCGATGGGGCACGCCCCGCCCGGTCCGACCCCGGCTCGCGGCGGTGGTGGTGATGCGCCCCGGAAGCTCTCGATGCATCGTGGATCTCGTCGTCGACCCCTCGCTGCGGTCCATAAGGGGGGCAACCTCTGTGCTCGAATACTTCGAAGCCTCGCTCGACATCATCCAGGTTGCGGCGAACATCGAAGGAGGCATGGTCGGATGTTCCTTCGGTTCACACCCTGCCGCTCAACGATTGGCTCGCCGGCTCGGCATCGAGCCTATCGTCCTGCGCGACAGATTCCTCCTCTCCTCCCGCGTAGCGTTCGATGATTCGCGTCTCGCATCCCGACCCGTCACGGTGACTACCGGTGTCACGGTCACAGATCCCACACCGGATCCGACCGGTTTCGAGTGGACCGACTTCGACGACCTCGGTACGACACGACAGCACTATCAGGTACGGACACCGGACGGAACTGTGCTGGGCCGATTCCGTCTCGGAACGACGGTCCGGGACGGCGATGTCGTTGCGGAGCTCGATCAGATGGAGATAGTCCTCCACCAATTGAAGGACGGATTTGACAGCACCGCTTCAGTTGTGCGCGGCGCCGCCGAGACTGCGTGGCAACACGATTGCGTAGCAAGCAAACCGCGGTCGACGCAACGCACACCGAGCTGACCGACGCCCTCCGCGTCGCAGCCTTCCAACCGGCCGGTCCGATACACTGTTTGCCCGATTGGGATGATCAAACAGGAAGTAGATCTCTCGGGCATGCCTAGCTATGCCGCCTGACGTGCCCGGCAGGGGCACTTCACTGCCCTCCCGTGCTCGTCGTCCGGCAACCACCCGTACTCGTCGCACGTTCCGCACTTCGTCGGCCTCGCATGATCAACGGGGAACCCTTGCCACATCGGCAGCCACGCATGTGCGTAGCGCATCGGATCACTGGGGCGATGCACCGCCTTCGCTGCCGCCACCAGCGTCGGGACGCCGTGCGTCGCAATCAACGCTTCGATCGCGGCTACGGCATCCGGACTGAGGTACGCGAATGTCGCTGTCAGCCCGGATTGCTTACATGCCGCCGCCAACCGGGCGACCTCGGGACTTTGCGATGCGTTCGAGATCTGGGACGTGCGGTTGGTTTCGGTCCTTGGTGAATCAGTACTTAAAAGACCGCCTGACTCTCCGATGTCCGCGTTACCGCGGGTCGGATTTTCAGGCCCCGGCTGGACATGCGGCTCCTCGTAGATTGTCTGAATGGTGATCCACTGGCCGCGCTCGTTCTGGATCTTCTCGCGGATGAGGTACCCGAGCTCGGCCAGCTCGCGGAGAGCGGAGCGGATGGCGTCGCGCCCTTCCTTCGGCGACTGGCCTGCGATCGAGTCGGATCGGGTACGCCAGTCGTCCGGCTTGGACAGTAGCCAGATGAGCACACCGCGCGCTCGGAAGGACAGGCGCTCGTCGTTGATGACGGCGTTGCTGAGGATGGTGAAGTTGCTGGCCAGGCGCGGTCCACGACGCACGCCGCCAGCCAGGGTATTCTGACCCACGTTCGACTCCTGATCAGTCGGACATCCGGCCCGTCGGGAGTTGCCGCTCCTGGCGGGCCTTCTTCACTTGTGACGCCACGCGGATCGGTGACGATCTTGAGATCTTGGCACTCCTTCGGTTGTGCGCGCAAGCAGATCCTTCGAAGTCGCTTCAGCGCAACGGTTTATATGATCACGCGGGCCGCGACATCTCTGCGGCGATCGCCATAATCCTCTTCTGCCAGACTTATGAAGCCGATCGGACCCAGTCGCACGCGTCTCGATGCCGAGCGAGCGCCGCAGCATCAGGGTGATGAGCGGAGCTTTTCGGTACTCGAATCCGCTTGCCCGCGAAGGCTGCATACTCGCTGCTCTCGAGCTGGGGAGCCACTGCGACTGTGAGGTCGCTGCGCACTGTCCACAGTTGCAGGTCGAACAAGGTGTGGAGGTCGGCGCGGAGGAGCAGACCATTGGTCACATGGTTGCTGTGCTCTCCGAAGTAGCGGTCGATATGGGCTGCTTCCAGGACTGCCTCGACGTCGCATCCGGTGACTGCGCAACGACGTTCATACGCTTCCAGCAGTGCGCGACGGAACTTGGGCTGACCGTATCGCACAGCAATGGCTCGTTGAGCGCGTTTACGGACGTCATCGCCCTTCTCATAGGTGGGAAGGCTGGCGGGCAGCTCTATATCGACGACGGGGAAGTGGGCGAAAGCAAGATCGGCTTCCGGGCCGAACAGAGAGCGCAAGCGACTCTCGGCAGACGGGTCGGACACTTGATTTGCCCCGGCCTGCGCCGCGAGATTCCTCCCGAGCAACTTCTGTAGCTGAGCCCAGGTGGGCGATGAAACTACGTCCTCACTGATTGTGTCGAACTCGAATCGATGGGTGTAACCGCCGGTCCGAACGTCGCTCCAGTGTGCGGGCGGCGCGCCGGGAGTGATTTCGTAGAGGCCGGAAGTTGCTCGTGCATACGCGACGAACCCGTTGCCCTGACCCGTTATCCAGAAGTAGATGTCGTCACCGGGCACAATCTTCTTGAAGTACGACGGGCTACGCACATCCCAGAAGCCATCGTCCCGCGCGTAATCCCAGTGTTGTGGCGTCTTCTCATTGATCTTGACGATCCAGCTGGTCATTGCCCATGCGCCTTCTCAGGTTCGCATCGGGTGGGGGCATGTCCTGCTGCGGAAGCCCGTCGGGCCGTGCTCGGTGTTCGATACTCGTCGTGAGGTGTCAGTCGGCGATCAGTGCGCGGAGCGCGTCGCGCGTTTCGGCGTCGGTCGAGTAGATGACGGTGCCGATCATGCCGCGGGTGAGCAGCACCTTGTAGACGTTGCGGACCAACCGGTCGAAGCGCACGTCGGAAATTCGCGTGCGATTCTTGAAGTCGGGATCGCGGTTGGCCTCTCGGACCGTGGTGAATCGTCCGTTACGCCAGACCAGATCAGGTCCGAGGATGACTCCATTCCAGTCGTATTCGAAACCCTGGGCGGTGTAGACGCAACCGACCTGGCCGAAGCCTCCGTCCTCGGTAGCCCACAACGCAGCTGGGGGAGCGTCGCCGACCCGCCGGTCGCTCTTGCTGTTCCACGGACGCGCCCAGCTGCCGATCCGAACGTCGGGAACCAGGTTTCCGGCCTTGTCCGCATTACTCCACGGCCAGCAGTAGCCTGCCGTCATCCGCGCCGAGTATCCGAGCTCCCGCTGCTGAGAGAGGAGAAGTTCCATCTCCTCGGGGCTGTCCGCAACACGAACGGTGAACTGCGGATCGCCCTTCCACTCGAACGGCCCTCCGTCCGCCAGATCGAGCAGCCGCTTCACCCACAGCAGATACTCTTCGCTACCTCCGCAGCGGAACTGTTCTCCCAGATGGATGTGCTGCGTCTCGAGCCCGAGTGAGGCTGCATAACGTTCGATCTGGGCGAATGACCCCATCTCTCCGGGGCGTACCACCTGGTGCTCGTCGAGAAGGAAGACAGGGACGCGCGCGGCCGCGATGAGTTCGTCGACCTGCGGTCGGTCTGTGCGGAGTTCGGCTCGGGTGTAGCGGTCTACGGAAGTTTCGCGAATGCGGTGGGCCTCGTCGAGGATGAGGACATCCAACCCATTGCGATCTGCTGTCATGAACTGGTTGAAGTACTTGAACATCTTCTGCACGCGCGGCGCACGGTGTCCCGCAACCTTCCGGAGAGTTTGTGTGAACGATCGAGACCCGGTCGCGTGTAGGACGGTTCGTCCGCGCCGCGCGAGCTCGCCGAGCAGCGACAACGCCACCACGCTCTTACCGCTGCCGGGACCACCGGTGACGATGATGACGCGCTTGCGATCGGCGGCACGTGACTGTTCGACCTCGTGGAGTACGAGGTCGACGGCGAGCTGTTGGTTTCCGAGCAGATGGAACTGGGGGCGGTCGCGTACTTCTGCAGCGGCAACCTCGAGGAGTTGCCGGGAGGGGGCGACGGCCGACTTCATCAGAGCGTCGCCGGCGGAATAGCCGGGCGCAGGGGCGAGACGACTCCGAAGGAATGCGATCATGTCTCCGCGCTCGGCAGCGGTGAACATGCGTCCCGTGACGCTCATCGGATAGGAACGCAGATCGGCGACGGCACTCTGATCGGTAGCGTTGTGGAGGTAGGCGATACCGGCAAGAGCGTCGGGTTGATCGGACACCGTGCGGGCGAAGTCCACGAGATAGTCGCAGTACCCCTTCACCTGCGCGGCCGGGTGAAGCTTCGGTCCTCCGGGCATCCCGGCTACCTCGACAAGTTCGGGGTTGTCCTCGTACCGCCGCGCAGCCGACCATTGCTTCAACTCGACGACCACATACGAGGCCGCACCGGTCTGCGGATGCGTCCCCGCCAGGACGACGTCGGCACGCTGGGACGTCAGAGGAAGGTGATATTCGAGCAGCATCTCGACGTCGTCCAACCCGGCGTCGACGAGGTCGCGAGCGAGAACGGGCAGGCTCCGTGCCCAGGACTTCTGCTCGGATTCTCCGGCGCGTCGTCCGGTGCGAAACAGCATCTGTTCCAACAACTGCTCCGCGAGCGATTCGGGACGATCGAGGTCGACGATCCGGCGGGCGGTAGTACGAAGCAGCGTCACAGTCAGGTCCCCAAGGCAGCACGAATCCACTCGTGCGGGTGGGGGCATGTCCGTGGCTGCTCATCGCAGCGGAAGTCCGTCGGGCCGCAGACAGAACTATATCGGTGAGGGGTGCCGCAACTCGTTCAGGGCGAGTGTGGCTGGTACGTACCGGACGATCTCCACAGCAACGAGCCGGCAGGCAAGGCCGCATAGACGCCGTGAGCGGCCGACGCCGTCCGCTTGTGCAGAACCGGGATCCGGGTGAGGCTGGAAACGTCGGCCAAGAATTGTCGTTCCAGGGCTCGCGTCACATGGTCCTGCACCGGGATGCTGGCCGACTTGTCGAGGTTGCATCGCGCGTCGGTTGCCACCAGGTTGGCAACACCGTCGATGGGGATCATCGACCACGGCACCACGTGATCGATGTGGACTTCAGATTGCAGACGACCGTCGCAGTAGAAGCAGCGACCCGACTGCAGGTCACGGAGCGGGTCGACGAGAGCACGCAGCGCGGTGCGGTCGGTGCCGAAGAGAAAACCGTCGATGTCCTCGGCATCGAGTTCGGCGCGGTTGAGATCGATGACATCGTGCGCCCATACGGAGCGGACGAAGGTTCTGAGCAGCACGGATGTGCGGCGAAGCCCCTCGGGCACACCTGGGCGCAGCACGATGACGGCGATCCGGTCGACGTCACTCACGGTCATCTTCTTGTGAAAACCCGCCGCGTCGTACAAGAACTCGTCGCGGGTAGCGCTGTGGGGGACGGTCTGAAGATGCGTGAGCGGTTGTTGCGCGATCGTCAGCCGTAGGGAGCGAACGAGTCGTCGATAGACCGGATGGGCGGACTCCCGAGCTGCCTCCGCGGTGCGAAGCCCATCGGATATCAGGATGCCTCTGACCTCTGCGATGCGATCCGGGATCGAACGTCCGCGCCGGACTTGAACGAGTCGTCCGTGGCGGTGGAACGACCGAACCTGATTCCAGTAATAGCCGATGATCCGGTGCGCGATCTCGTCGATCGGAACGGTGAGACTCCCGTCTGGAGCAGCGGTGTTCTCGACGCAGATGTCGACGAGTGCCATGACGGTCGCGAGTTTGTACGTGGAATTGCGGCGGCCGGCTTCGAGGAGTTGCACGACGCGGGCGGCGACGTCGAGGGGGTCAAATGCCGCGTAGCTCATCCCGGCACAATATCCGCCGCTCGAGCCGTGAGGCTTTCGCGCTACGAATTCGAAACCGGAGGTCGTGCGGTGAGAGCGCTCGGTCGATGCGGTTCTTCTGTCAATCCGAATCGTTCATCGAAGATGTCCTGCAACGTGAGAGCGATCTACTGCTCGGCTCAAGCATGGGCGAGCAGCATCGTGGCGTTTGGCCACTGTATGGGGGCGGATCCGAATGGAGACAGGGACGACGAGCGACCGGCAATGATCGAACTCGAACCCGAATTTGATATGTGGACGATAGGGGAGTGCAATGGGCTTCCTCGCGCGCCGAACCCGGGTTTGCTCACGCTACACGCGGGGCAAGCCTCGGGTCAGCGCGCGAGAGTTGTGGGGGCGCACGCGGCCTGGAGACAGGATCCCGGGCCTTCTGGGCTACGACCCCTTCCACTACGTCGTGTACACCCAACCGTCGTTGCCGCAAATGACTGCGTCGAGATTCTTAGCCTGAATCCACTGACGTGATGCCGAAGCCCGTTCCGGACGGGCGAGTGGATGTATGGGCAGTTGCGGACATGCGGTGACCGCTGGTTTGCCCAGCTTTTCCACGGTGCGGTTCCGGTCGTGCCGTCTCGGCGGGTCGGTCGGTGTTCAGGCGATAGCTGGCGGGCTGTGGCCGATGGTATTGGTCCACAATCGAAGCCATGCGTCCGACCAGGGCCAGTGCGTGGGTAGCCGCAAGATCGGTTTTCGTTGCGGTCGACACAATCGGGCCGGGATATCGACGATCTTGCGCCGTAGCGTCGCCCCACGGGCGCGAACATGCCCACCACCTGCAAGAAGGCCGGCGGCGCGCAGCAGGTTGTGGGCGATCGCCGCGCAGAGCACCCACGCGGAGTTCGCCCCGAAGCGCCCCGACGGCATGTGCGCCAGGGGTCCGTCGATGAGGTCGGCGAAGACGGTTTCGATCATCGCTGCCAGGGAATTCTGTACGGCTCTGGCTCGTCCTCGACCGGAGTTGCGGCAGGTGGCTGATGATCCCAACGCCAGCGGTAGTGCTTCGATGCTTTCAGTTCGATCACCTCTGGAGGGAGAGTGCGAAGGATCCGTTCGATGTCGCGCCATTCGGCTGTGCCTGCGTCGACGCGGGCCGCGAAGGCTCGGAGCGCGTCGGATGCGGCGTCGGTTTCGGCGAGCCGGCTCATCAGTGCTTCGTCGACGTCGATGCGCGTATCCCAGTCACCGTTGCTCACCTGGTCGGCGCGGATGCGGCGGGTGTCGAGGGCGTGTCCGGCGTCCTGGATCCTGCGGACGGCTGCTTCCAGGTGGGGCGGGACGTCCCTCATACGGCATCCGCCCAGGGGTCGTCGCCGACGGCATAGCCGGATTTGGGGGCGTTGTATGTATCGCCTGTATCGGCCACGCTGGCGATGTCCATGGCCAGCTCGGCCTTGGTCTTGGTGTCGGTGTAGGCGTCGGTTATCGGTGCAAGCTTCTCTTCGAACTTCTCGTTGAGATAGCCGGACGGAGATGCCATCGCCGCAAGGAATCCTTCGAGCGCCTCGAGGATCTCCCGCACGCTATCCACGAGATCATCGATTTGCGAAGCCGCTTGTCTGATGATCTCGACAATGGCGTTCACCTGGATGTACGTGCCGATCCAGGGGATCTTCTTGACGGCGAACTTCAATGCCTGGGTGGTGTTCTCGAGTGAGACTTCCGCTTCCAGCATCGCGGCGAGTCGCTGAACCCCGCTGATAGCCGCCTGTCTGACCTTGTCGGAGGTGAAGAAACACATCTCTTTCGCTACTCGGCCTACCGGGCCTTCCCACTCCATAGCTGCTGCCTGGCGTTCGGCGTGTTCGGTGAAGCTTTGAGCCGCGGCGCCGTCCCAATGCGGATCGAGTTGTTCATAGCCGGCGCGGACGTTGGAACCGCACGTCTCCATACCTTCGGCTGCGATGCGGTATGCGTCGCCGATACGCTTCAGTTCGTTCCAGTTTCCCGTCAATGGCTCCACGAACTGCAGGAGCGGACTCCATCCCGTTGCAGCGTGAATCGCGTCGTCTACATCTCCGAGCCAACCTGCTGCGTCCGCGATGACTTGCCGAATATCCTCGGCTCCTACTTCGGACAGCGGAAGGTCTACTTCCTCTGCCTTCCGGTAAGTCACCGGGTCGAGGAACGGAGCTGCGGGGCCGGGCGCTGGGGTGTACGAGTCGTAGTGGGCGTCGATCGGCTCTTCGAACAGTATGTTCGCGTTGAGAGCGTCATATGTTTGGGCCTCTTGGTCTGCGTACATCCACGCAACTCGGTTGAGCTCCACACCGGTCGACCGAGTAACCGCCGCCAAGCCGCCGTACCGGGAAGACATGAAGTCCGCGGTCGCTGCCAGAGGGGCGCTCAATAGTGCAAGTACACCTGCGCCCAATCCTTGCTGAACACTGCATTCCGCACGTATGTAGTCGGTGGAGGCCGAGGCGTCGTCGGCAATGTCATCGAATAACACAGCGGCTCCGGCTACTTCTTCGGGAGCTGCCTTGAATGTTTCGCCCATGACACCTTCTGTCTTCTTGATGCGCTTCGTTTGGTGGGTCGAAGCGTCGAAATGATGTCGTCTGCAACCCCGCCCTCGTACGCGCCATCGATATCCTGGTGGACTTCGACCATCAACACCATGGTTTCTGCGGTGGCGTAACCTGGCGTCGCCACGACGTCGAAGCGGGCCGAGCCTGGTTCGCACGAACTGATTCGCGGGATATCGGTGACGAGGGCTGAGACGCGGACCGCGGGTCGCCCTGCGACTTCGAACCATACGGGGTCGGTGTACTCGACCGTCGGCAATGTTCCGGCATTGTCGTCGAAAATCCACTCGACGGCGCGGACCTCTTGTTGCGCTACCGATTCGAGGTCCAGGTCCCGCGAACCTGCCGCGCCGGAGATCGCAAGCCAGCCCCCGTCTTCCTCCGGGCAATAACCGTAACCGAAGAACCCGACAGCTCCATAACTGGCCTTGTCGTTCTCGTTGGACCATCCGGCGATAGAACGGTAGTCGTTGGTCCAGTCCGCCGGAATATCGTATGTAAGACCGTATCTCGTGCTGATCGGTTGCGGCGCACCTGGAGCGGCGGTCATCTGAGGCGGTGGGCGCAGCATCGAGGGGAACCCCTCCGGCAATGGCGGGGGAGAGGTTCGTGGACCCACCGGTGCCGATGGCGCGGAGGTAGTCGGCACCAAAGTCGGAACCGAGGGGACGTCAGGGCCGACAATCGAGGACACCCGCGGTAGCAGCAGGATTGCTGCCATCCCTCCTGCAATAGGCAGTACGGTGCGCAACAGAAACGACTTCACGTGCCCCCTCCCGACTGGATCTCGACCCCCTCGAGATCAGCGCGGAGACTGTAACAGGTGCCGCGGTTCGTCTCGTCGAGTGCACTCGACGAGAGCTCCATCGACTGGGATCTGCACAGTGCTGCGGTGTCAATGAGTCCAAAAGTCGATCAAGACGGTCGGAGCGTTGCGATGATGTCGTCGGCGACGTCGACGTCGTACGCGCCTTCGTTGACCTGCACCATCAACACCATGGTCTGCGCCGTCGCATAGCCCGGGGTGGCAACGATGTCGAACCGGGCGGCGTCGGGTTCGCAACCACTGACCTCCGGAATATCAGTGATACGGGCGGAAATTCGAATGGCGGGGCGGTCAGCGATCTCGAACCATACGGGTGCGGTGTACTCGACTGTCGGCCGCGTGCCGGCGTTGTCGTCGAAGATCCACTCGACGTCTCGGATCCTCTCGGTAGCTACGGTTTCGAGGTCGATATCTCGCGAGCCCGCCACGCCGGACATTGCCAGCCAGCCTCCGTCTTTTTCGGGACAGGACCCGTAGCCGAACGAACCGACGCTGCCGTAGACGGCATGGCCTTCCTCACCGGACCATCCGGAGCTAGCGCCGTGGTCGTTCTTCCAGTCCGCCGGAATCTCATAGGTGAGGCCGTATCTGGTGTCGATCGGTTGCGGTTGCCCTGGCTCGACGTCGATCTTCGGTGGGGGAAACAACATGGAGGGAAAACCCTCCGGAAGGGGAGGTCGCGTGGTCTGCGGTGTGGAGGGGTCCGGTGCCGCGGCGGTGGTCGGCACCAAGGTGGGTACTGACGGGACTTCGGGACTGAGAACCGAGGACACCCGAGGAAGTAGCAGCAGTGCTGTTATCCCGCCGATTATCGGCAGCACCTTACGCAGCAGAAACGACTTCACGCGCCCCCCTTCGACTTGATCTCGACCCCCTCGAGACCAGCGCGGAGACTGTAACAGGTGGCCCCATTGGACTCGTCGAGCGCGGTGCGTGGCCGCACGTTGCCGCCCGTGGATTTCGCAGGTCGGTCGAGGTGGTGCTGGCCTTGGTAAGTTGCTTACGTCGGCCGGAGTGTCCCAATGATCTCGTCTGCGACACCGACATCGTATGCGCCGTCGATGCCTTCGTGTATCTCGACCATCAGCACCATGGTTTCCGCAGTGGCGTATCCAGGTGTCGCAATAATGTCGAATAAGGCGGCTTCGGGGTCGCACTCGCTGACCTGCGGGATGTCCGTGACGTGGGCGGAGAGTCGGACGGCCGGACTGCCGGCCACCTCGAACCACACAGGTTCGGCGTACTCGACCGTCGGTAGTGTGCCCGCGTCGTCGTCGAAGATCCACTCGACAGCTCGAATCTCCTTCGACGCGACCGCAAGAAGGTCGAGATCTCGTGAACCTGCAGCACCCGACATCGCCAGCTGAGCGCCTTCGATCGCCGAGCAGTAATCTTCGCCGAAATGCCCGATTGCCCCGAAGATCGCCCGGTCGTCCTTGCTCGACCACCCGGCGGTAGAGCGGTAGTCGTTGGTCCAGTCCGGCGGAATGTCGTACGTGAGACCGTACCTGGTGCTGATCGGTTGTGGTTCGCCCGGAGCGACGGTCATCTGAGGCGGCGGACGCAGCATCGAGGGGAACCCCTCCGGCAAGGGCGGGGGAAAGGTTCGTGGGCCCGTTTGTGTGGATGGAGCGGATGTCGTCGGTACCAAGGTCGGTACCGATGGAATCTCGGGACCCAGGAGCGCGGACACTCGAGGAAGTAGCAGCAGCGCTGTTATCCCGCCGATCATCGGCAACACCTTGTGCAGCAGAAACGACTTCACGTGCCCCCTTCAACTTGATCTCGACCCCCTCGAGACCAGCGCGGCGACTGTAACAGGCGCAACTTGACGCGCTGAAACGAGGCTCGCTCGCGCTACACGCGAGGCGAGCCTCGGTTCAGCGCGCGAGAGTTGCAGGGAAGCAACCGCTCCCACGCGTATACGAGACGTCACCAGTGGATGGCTGCCACCGCATCCAGCGGTTCGGTGATCGCCTCCGTCGCGACCTGCAGATCCGCATCACGCATGGCCTGCGGGAACCGCAGCAGTGCGCGCTGTTCGATCTCGGCCGGCGGAACGTGGAAGACCCGGAACTTGTCGAGGTCGAGCACCTCGAGCTGGTCGAGGTTCTCGGCACTGACACTCGTGTGCCCGACGCTCACACCCGGGACGATCGGATCCAGTCGCGTCTTCCGGGGGCGGCGTCGCTGCTTCCGGGGCGCGATGGAATGCGGGTTCGTACGACCGCTCGATCACATCGGTCGGGACCTTCACACCGTTCACGGTGATGCTCTCGGGAAGCGGGGAGGTGCCCAGTGCTTCGAGAGCTTCGGGCTTCGATACCTTCTCATTCACTGTGAACTGCACGGCGAGCTCGCCGGTGGGTTTGCCGTCCACATGCTTGTATCCGACGCCGACAGACGAGACGTTCGGATCATCGAGGTAGTCGGCGCCCTTGGTGCGGATGAACTTTCGCAGAGCGACGGTGAGTTCATCCCTCTCGGGGCGGGGTGTGCGATTCGTCGGCCAGAGAGAGTGCGGCGGCCTCGGCTTCGTCCAACAGCCGCCACTGTCCGGGTTGCGTACTCATTCTCGGGACTCCGAAGCGCGGATAGTGGTGTACTCGAATTCGAGATGACCCATCACCCGATTTGTGTGGAATGAACCCCGCTGAACGGGTCGAACCCACCGAAGATCGTCGAAGGAGTGAACCGCATGCGTCCGACCGGCATCACCACGAATATCAACGTCCCGGACATCGGGGAAGCGCGGAGCTTCTACGCAGACTATCTGGGGCTGAGCGTCGAAGAGATGAACCTCGGATGGGTCGCGCGGTTCACCACTCCCGACGGTCGTGCCGTCGTCCAGTTGGTCAGCGGTGACGAATCGGCTCCCGTGGACTCGGCGATCTCCGTCCACGTCGGCGACGAGGTGGAAGCCGCCTACGAGGAGGCGCAGCGTCGCGGGTTCGAGATCGTGTATCCGCTGACGATGGAACCGTGGGGAGTGCGGCGGTTCTTCGTCCGTGCACCGGACGGCACGGTCGTCAACGTCGTCAGCCACTCCGACGACACGCGGTAGGGGGACGAGGACGCCGTTCCGATCCGGTGTTCTCGACGGCGTATATGACGGTCGAGAACACCAGATCTTTCGGCTCGTCGCGCCGTCGCGTGCGGAGGCGAGGAAGTACCCAGTCCTGAAGCACGTCGGCATACATCTGGTGCATCGTCTGAGACGGACACTGATGTGTGGGTTCGACCCCGGATAGCGAGGCTGAGTCCACACGGATCAGCTCAGGCCGAGGTCGATGGCGGCGAGTCCGGCCTGTGTGCGGTTGTGGACGTCGAGCTTCGTGTACACGTGCTCGACGTGATTGCGCGTCGTCTTGTGCGCGATACCCAGCTCGTCGGCGATCTGCCGGTTCGAATAACCCAGAGCGACGAGTCTGAGGATCTCCACCTCGCGACCCGTCAGTCCCGCAGGCCAGGGTGCGCGTCGCTTCGTCGGATGCCCCGCCGCGAGCAACACGGCCTCGACCGCTTCCGTGTCGAGTCGGCCTGCTTGCGCGTCGCGGCACATCCGGGCGGCCGTGGCCTCGGCCGTCAGAGCTCTACGGTGCGGTCTAGCTTCTCGTAGCCGCTGGTAGGTTTCCGCCGCGGCGAGGATCCGCGCCGTCACGCCCAGGTCGGCGGCCCGGAGTCCGCCGGGATATCCGGAGCCGTCGAGTCGCTCGCGGTGCGTCACAGCGACGGCGACGACGGCCTCCAGCCCACCGACGCGGCTGAGGATCCGTCCGGTCAGATACGGATACAAGCGGACCCGCTCCCATTCCGCGGTGGTGAGCGGACCGACCTTCTCCCAGATCTGGTTGGGCACACCCATCCGCCCCAGTCCGTGCACGAGACCCGCGCGGTAGAGGAGTTCGACCTCGTCGACCGGGAGTCCGCGATGCCGGCCCGCGGCCGCCGCCAGATCCGCCACGCGTCTCGAATGCCCCAACAGGTAAGGACATTTCAGGTCGACGAAATCCGCCATCGCGCGCAGCATCTCGTCCAGTTCGGGTCTGCTCACGATGTAGTCGTGATCGGACGCCTGGGCGAGCGCCGCCGACCATGCGTCCTGTTCGAGCACACCCGCCGTGATCGCGTCGACGTCGTCGACGAACACCTGCGCCACGCGCGGGCCGAACTGGGTGCCGCTTCGCGCACGAGCGACAGCGACCGCCTGCGCGGACCCACCGAGACGGACGTACACCTCGGCGACGTCGGCCACCTGCACGATCTGCATCTCGACAGGAATCTCGTCACCGCGAACGCCAGAAGGTAGCCCCGCGCCGTCCCAGCGCTCGAAGGTGAAGGTCAACATCCCGCTCACCCGAGGGTCCAGCCCGACGCGATCGGAGAGCACACTTGCGGACCCGCAGTGGGACCGGATGAGATCGGACACCTGCCGGCGCGCGGTGAACAGGAAGGCCGTGGCGTGGAGGAAACGCTCCGCGTACGGCAGTCCCCGCCCGCTGTGCCCCATCAGCATGCGGAAGAAGGGGAGTCCCGTCATGTCCACCGCGTAGGTATCGGCGCGGAACGCGATGTCGTCGCCGAACATCCGTGCCAGTTCGTGGGAGTCCGCGTGGCATCCGATCCAGGCCACCAGGTTGGCGTAGAAGACGACGTCCCGCTGGTCGGCGCTCAGTCCCATCCGGTCGGCCATGCGCGTGGCGATCACTGCCGAGCGCAGCATGTGTTCCATCGGCTGCCCGAGACCCAGATCGATGGCGAGGGACAGCGCGGCGACCAGTTCCGCCCGTCGCGGACCGTCACCCGTGGACGTCATGGACTCAGTGTCCTCGCACGATGCCCGGTCCGAAAGATGAGGCAGCGGCCTCATGACGTGCGGAGGCGGCGGGCACAGGATCGAAGTACCCGCAATCGAGGAGGACGACATGACCATCACCCCGCAGGCAGCCGCCCAGCGGTCCTGCGAACTGCCCCGGGTTTCCGGAGAGCGTTTCGCCGGCTACGCCGTGATCGGCGCGCCGTTCGCGAGCGGCCACTATCTCGCGCTGCGCAGATTCCCGACCAACAGCATCGGCGCCGGCTTCACATCGGTATGGCACCGCGACCCGGACGGCGCATGGACGGTGTACAGCGACGTCCCGGCCGAACTGAGCTGCCCGCGCTATCTCGGTCGCGCGCTGAGCCGCACCGAGCAGACCGACGTGCGCGCCGATTGGACCGACCCCACGGACCTGCACGTGACCGTCGGTACCGAACTGGAGTGGGATCTCCGGATGACCACCTCGCCGGCGACCACCGTCATGAACGCAGCGGGCAGTCTGATGCCCGACGCCCTCTGGCACAGCCCGACGGTGCTGGCCGCGATGGGACGCGTCGCCGGACCGGTGCTCGGTGCCGGCCGGATGCGGCTCGGTGGGCACCTGCCGAACGGGCAGTGGTTCCGGGCCAACCCGCGGCAACTGTGGGTCGCGCACACCGAGCGTGCCGTCGTCGGTGGAGTGGATCTCGGACCGGAAGGTCCACTGACTCACCAGGACCGCTTCGGCGACTTCCGGCTCCCGCAGCGCGGCCTGTTCGCGACGGTGCAGGTCTGGCTCGAACCGTTCGACGCCCGGCGCCACCACCCGGCACGTCCCTACACGGTGTATGCGGACGGCGAGTGATAGGTGGGTGTTCCCGGCGGTAACAGCCTCTGGGGCAGAAGTGCCGCAAGGTTTCGTTCGAAAGTCGAGGCAACTCTTGCGCAAATGACACACAATGGATTTCGGTAACGAGTCGTCAAGTGGGAAAGGCAATTCAAGGTCAATTCACCCGCCCGCTCCGGTCTGGCTGACACTTGCGGGAGGCCTGGCGTTTTCGGGATGCGCGATGATCGAAGCAGTCTTGGGAATCCATGCGAGAGACTACGAGCCCGTCGAGGTTCGATCCGTCCCGCCCGCACGGACGGACGACGACGCAGGGGGCGGCGTAGAACTCGGAAGACTGCTTGCCGTAGCGACTTTGACGCCTGCGCAGGCCGCGCTGCTCGTTACCGATACGGTCGATCAACTCGAACTCGCGCACACCCGGGGCCACCATCCGATCCGCCTCCGAGGCGACGCCGTGATGGTGTCCGAGAACGGTCAGCTCACCATCGACTGCGTCAAGAACGCGGGCTCCTGGGACGAGGTGCGCGACGCGACGGCCGGACTTCTTCGCCGAATCGTGACGAACTGCCGCAACGAAGCGCTCGAGGAGAGAGTGGACGCGGCGATCGCCGAGTCGACGGATTTCGTCGTCCTGGCGAGACGCGTTCGTTATGCTGCCGCAACCGAATTCGACGAAACCGAGGTAGGAAGGAAACGATCGCAGATCGCCGCGCTCGTCTCGGTGGTGAAGGGGCATGCTCGTCCGGTGGACGGTACGGCGGAACGGGCAGACGTGCCGCGCGTGACGGAAGAGAGGACCTTCGTCCCGAATCGACGTCGCCCGCCGGCTGGGACGGTGTGGCATCGCAAGAAGCGACGGCTGCCGCCACGCCGGACGGTCATCGCGCTGGTCGCGATCATCGCGCTCGTCGGGCTGGCGTGGGTAGCTCCCGCAGCGTGGTCGGAGCTGAATCGGGGCTGGCACACCCTTCTCGACCCGGTGGACTCGTCGATGGACGACCGGATCGATCCGGTCTCACCACCGCCGCCGGTGCCCGAAGCGGCACCAGAGGCGGGCGTGCCGGGTCCCGTCGACACCGGTCTTCCCGCGAACGCCGGACCGATCACGCAGGTCGCCGCGAGCTTCGCGAACGGTCCGTGCGAGCCGGGACGATCGTGCACCGTCCGCGTCGACGTCGGGCTCGACCCTGCCGCGAATATCGGTGCGGTCACGTGGAATCTGACCGTCTACGACCGATGTACGGGCGTGACACTGCCGGGCCGGGCGATCACCCTGCCGGTGCCGGCGGGAAGCCCGGAGGCCTACGGCATCGGAAGCGTCGACCTGCCACCCGGGTCGGCGCTCGCCGTCGCCGCGGCCACCACCGTTCCTGCAGAGGCCGCGTCCGAGCCGGTGTACGTTCCCACCGAGAATGCCGCCTGCGTGCCCGGGGGCTCTCGTGACGGCGGATAGGCACCCATCCGATCCCTGGCTCGTCGCGGCGGCCGTCGCCCTGGTCGCTCTCGGCATGCTCAACATGATCTCGACGGGCATGTCGTCGCTCGCAGTGCGTCACGCCGCGCTCGCCGCCGTGGGGCTCGGTGCGATGTGGGCGACCTCGCGCATGCGAATCGCCGCCCTGAGCCGGTTCGGGTGGGCACTGTTCGCCGCCTCGGTGGTCCTGCTCGCGGCGGTGCCGCTGGTGGGCATCGCGACCAAGGGCGCTCAACGCTGGCTGGACCTGGGTGTGTTCACCCTGCAGCCCTCCGAGATCGCCAAGCTCGCGCTGGTCATGGTTCCCGCCGCGATACTGGCCGGCGGGTACACGCTCGGCAGGTTCGTCGGTGTCCTGATCGTGTCGGCGGTGCCGATCGCCCTGGTGGCGCTGCAACCCGACCTTTCGACCGCCGTGGTGCTCGTGGCGACCGTGCTGCTCATGCTGATCCTGGCGAGAGTCCCGTTGCGGTCGCTGTTCCCGCTGTTCGCGCTCGGGCTCGCCTCGCTGCCGATGGCCGTGCTGTTCCTGCGTCCGTACCAGCTCGAGCGGATCCACGTCTTCCTGTCGAACGACGCCGACCCACAGGGATCGGGTTGGGCCGCATGGCAGTCGGACATCGCGATCGGCAGTGCGGGGTGGTGGGGCCTCGGGCGCGAACCGGACTACGACCTGCGGGCCCAGTACCTCCCCGAATCGGAACACGACCTCGCCTTCGCGAGTCTCGTGTACGGGTGGGGCCTGGTGGCCGGCATCGCCGTCGTGGCGGCCGTCGTGATCATCGTGTGGCGTTCCGTGGTCGCCGCCCGCGTCGCACGCACTCGGGAGGCGGCACTCGTCGCAGCGGGTATCGGCGGTGTGTTCGGGCTGCATACCGTGGTGTCGGTGGCCCAGTGCCTGTCGCTGTTGCCGCACACCGGCATGCCGATCCCGATCTTCAGCTACGGAGGCACCGCCTCGATCATCGGGTTCGTCTCGATCGGCTTGGTGCTCGCGGTGCGCCGCGACGGCGTGACCCGGCCGCTGTGGGTGACCGAACCAAAGAAGCGCCGTCTGCCGCGCGGAGTGTCGGTGGGTGCGCTGACGCTGACGGCCTCGCTCGCCGCGACGTCGGTCTTCGCGTGGCAGATGCAGACCGCGCACGGCACCGAGTTCCGTGCAACGAGCGACACGCAGATGCTGCGCTGCATCCGCCTGCCCGCCGAGCGCGGCCACATCCTCGATCGGGCCGGCGTTCCCGTCGCGACCAATATCGCCGAGTACACCGTCGCCGTGGTTGCCCGAATGTTCGCCGAAGGTACCCCGTCGGCGCGCTACGAGCTCGCCGCGCTGCTCGGCATGCCCCCGGAGAAACTCGACGAGGAACTGCGGAGCAGCACCGGCGGGGACATCCAGGTCGTGCTCGGACGCGTCGGACCCGAACAAGCCCGGGCCATCGTCGACGCCCGGTTGCCCTGGGTGCTCGTCTACCCGACGGGCCGCAGACAGTACCCGCACGGGGAGATGCTGGCGTCGCTCCTCGGATACGTCGGGATCGCGGACGAGCAGGACATGGAACTCTGGCCGACCCTCGCGCTCGGATCACGGGTCGGCAAGGCCGGGCTCGAGCGGCAGTACGACGCGTTGCTGCGCGGCGTCGACGGCAAGCAGTGCGTGTACGTCGATCCGTCAGGACGTCCGGTGGGCACGGGGGAGCGGGTGGATCCGATCCGCGGCCACGACCTGCGGTTGCATCTCGATGTCGGCATGCAGCGGGCCGCGACCGACGCGCTCGCCCAGACGGTGCGCACCAGCGGAGGCGACCTCGGCGCCGCGGTCGTGATGGACGCCCGCACCGGCGCGGTGCTGGCGCTGGCCAGCGTTCCCGGCTACGACAACAACGTCTACGGACCCCCGGCCGACCTCGCCGCGATCGCGGCGCAGACCGCGGCATCGGGTCCGGGCCGCATGCTCAACCATGCGGTGCAGACGGCAGCGCCACCGGGGTCGACGTTCAAGATCGTCACAGCGTCGACGAACGCGGCGTTCGACGTGCTGTCCCCGGATGCCTTCCTGGCGGGCGGCGCGGCCTACACCTACGGCGGTCACACCTTCGCCAATTGGCAGCCGATGGGCCCGAACAACCTGCTCGGGGCGATCCAGTGGTCCGACAACGTCTACTTCTACCAACTGGCCGACCTTCTCGGTCCCTACCGCATCGCGCAGATCGCTTCCGAGCTCGGCGCGGGTGCCCCCTCGGGGATCGATCTGCCGGCCGAGTCCGCAGGCTTCCTCGGTACCCCGGACAACGTCGAGAGCATCGGAGGTGCCTGGTATCCGGGTTCGACCCTGCTCATGGGTATCGGCCAGGGCACCGTCGCGGCCACGCCGATCCAGGTCGCGCGGTGGACGGCGGGTATCGCGTCGGGTCAGATGGTGACCCCGAAGCTCGCTGCCGCCTACGGACCCGGCGACGCGGTCCCGATTCCCACCGAGCAACCTCGGCCGTTGTCGTTCGCCGACAAACTCGAACCGGTGCGCGCCGGCATGCGGGCGTCGGCCTCGGCCGGCACTGCTGGTCAGCTCGCGAGCCTGCCGGTCACGGCCGCCGCCAAGACCGGCACGGCAGAGGATCCCTCGGCACCGGGCAAGGGACTCAACGCCTGGTTCTCCGCGGTCGTGCCCGCCGAGTCGCCGGAGGTCGTGGTGACAGCGCTGGTGCGCGGTGGCGGTTTCGGATCGGCCACCTCGGGACCGGTCGTCAAAGGTCTGCTCGAGCGTTACCTCGCGCAGCTCCGGACGCCGAATCCCTGACAGGTCAGGCGGCGTAGGCGGCGATCACGTCGGCGTGCTCGATGCACGAGGTCGCGCCCTCGGCGACGCAGGTGAGCGGACGCTCGGCGGTCTTCACCGGCAGGCCGAAGGCCTCCTCGAGCAGTTGCGGCACGCCGCGCAGCATCGATCCGCCGCCGATCGCCAGGATGCCTTCGGCCATCACGTCGCTGATCGCGCGCGGCGGCAGGTCGTCCAGGCAGCTCGACAGCGTCTGCACGATGCTCGTCGTGGTGGGCCGGACCGCATCCATGATCTCTTCGGTCTCGAGTGTCACCAGACGCGCGCGGCCGGTCGCGGCGTCGCGACCTTCCACCACGAGCGACCGTTCGTCGGCGGTCTCGGGCGCACCCACCTTGGCGCGCTCGGCAGTGAGTTCGCCGACGATGATCTGGTGTTCGGCGCGGAGATACCGGAGGATCGCGCTCGTCAGGTCGTCCCCGGCGATGCGGCAACTGCGGTGCGACAGGACACCGCCGTAGCAGAGAGCGGTGACTTCCGCAGTGCCGCCGCCGATGTCGACGACGAGATGGGTTCGGGGCTCGAGCGGGTCGATCCCGCACCCGATGGCACCGGCGACCGGCTCGGGAATCAATCCGACCTTCCGCAGACCGGCCTCGTGCCCCACCTCGAGCAGCGCACGACGCTCGAGCGGCGTGGCCCCGGCGGGAGCCGCGATGACGCCCATGGGACGGATGCCGTAGCGACGTCGGGGCGCGAGCTGGGCGAGCACGGCCGTGACGAATGTCCGTGCCGTGTCGAGATCGACGATCACCCCGTCGCGTATCGGGTGGACAGGAGTGATCCCACCGGGTGTGCGGTCGACGAGGTCGCTCGCCTCCTTGCCGATCGCGAGCGCTCGGCGCGGCTCCTTCGTCCGCACCATCATCAGCGACGGCTCGTTGAGCACTATGCCCTCGTCGGGCGTTCCGACTACGGTGTTGGCTGTTCCGAGATCGATACCGAATCCACGCACGTCGGCCTCCGAGAGGATCCCAGCGAAATTTTCCGGATGGTGTCCAACGGCATCGTGATGATGTCGTGTACCGCTCAGGTTACCGCCGCCGAATTCTGTTACGCGCGTTGTTCACCGGAATGATATGCCGCGTTGTGCCGCTGAGTGCCCCGCTCGTCTCGGATGACCGGATCAGGCGGGATCGAGTTGCAGCACAACCTCGACGCGACCGCGTTCGTCGCGTGTCGCGACGGCATGGCCGGTGCGTTCCTCGTCGTCGAGTTGGATGCTCATGGGAGCACCGGCGCCGAGAAAGTTGCGCCACCAGGACTTATCGTGGGGCATCGCGACGCCGATCATCACGGAGTCGCCCGAACGTCGGTAACTGATCGGCAACGTGATCGTCCTGCCGGATTTTCGACCCGTGTACCTGATCGGTGCGACATAGCTGCGGATCCGGTTACCGATGACGGGTAGACCGGCGGCTGCCATGACCATGGAGTTGAAGGGGCCTGCGAGACGGAACAACGTACCGGCAACTGTCATGTCTACCTCCCGCAGACACGGTACGGGAAGGCGTAACCGTCCGACATCGGTTCGACTTCGGCCGGCCCACGACGATCTTCGCGCAGTGGGCCGACGCGCACGTCGACGAGTTCCGCTGAGGTCTGTTCCTCTGCCGAGCCCTACCCCTCTTCGGACGCGGTGCCAGGAGGAACCGGTATCACCGCGGTTGTCAGGGTGATGCGCATCCGGTCGTCACCGGTATCCGTGCGATACGGGGCGAGGATGTCGGCGAGCCTGCTCTGGATATCCGCGAGATCGTCGGTCGTGACGTAGAGCGGGGTGGTCCCGAAACCCAGATAGTCCCGCAGGCTCCGGTCGTCGTCCCCGATGAACTTGTCGAAGCTCTCGCCGAGCGCACCCAGGAAGGTGACGAAGGCATTGCGCAGTTCGGCGTCGCTCATCGCCGCGAGGTCGTCGTGGCCGACGTGTGCCATGCGGTCGCCGAGCGCGAGGGTGCGTTCGACGGTTCCGCGCACGCGACGTTCGTCGACGACGGTGACGATCTCGGCGTCGATCAATGCTGCGACGTGCCGGTAGAGCGTGGCCTGGGTGACGTCGGGGAGTGCCGACCGGAGTTCGCTCGTGGTCAGCTGCCGTCCTCCGAGTTGCTGCACGATCCGCAGTCGAACCGGGTGCAGCACGACTTCCGCGATCGGGGACGTCTTCGCCATCGGTACCTACCCATCATTGTTATCACCGTGATAATGTTCTCAGTGCTGTAGTCAGTTTACCGTCGACGGAAGGTCCGACGTCATGGCCCGAACGACATACGACAACGCAACCCTCCACCTGTCCTTCTCTCGGTGGGAAGCCTTCATGGTCCGCCGAACCGCGATGGAGGTGCCGATCTCGGCGATCACCGGCGTGGAGGTCCTTCCGGGATGGACGTCCGAGATCCTCGGCATCAGATCGGGCATGGTGATCTCCGGCTTCTTGAAGGTGGGCACCTTCCGGCACCCGCGCGGCCTCAAACGCCTGGTCGTCATGAAGCGAGGCCATCCGGTGCTGCGCGTCGCGCTGGGCGGCCCCGGCGTCGAGTTCGACGAACTTCTCCTGAGCTCTCCGGAGGCGTACACCCTCGCGGACGGCCTGCGTTCGGCCGGGGTTCGATGAGCGGCGGCGTCAGTCGGTGAGTTCCGCGAAGAGCCCCTGCGCCGCCTCCACGGTGGCGTCCTCGTCGCCGGCGATGACGGCGGCGACCAAGGTGGTGTGTTCGGGTTCGAAACCCAGGCCCGTGACGCGGACGTGCCGGTCGATGGTGCGGCGGATCGACGGAAGCAGCGAGTCGTAGAACTCGAGGTACACCGCGTTGTGGCTGGCCTCGACGATGCCGCGGTGCAGGGCGACGTCGGCGGCCACCGCGGCGTCGATGTCGGATCCGGCGAACAATCGGTTGCGCTCGGCGAGCAACTGTTCGAGCCGGGCCACGTCGTCGGGGGTGCGCCGGCGCGCGGCCAGGACGGCGGCGGTGACGTCGAGGGCCTGCCGCAGTTCGAGCACATCGCGTTCGTGGGCCGTGGCGAAATACTTGCCGAGGGTGCCGGTGACGTCGGAGGTCGCGAGGACGTAGGTGCCCGAGCCCTGGCGACGTTCGAGCATGCCGGTGTGGACGAGGGCCTGCACGGCTTCGCGGACGGTGTTGCGGCCGGTGCCGGTGAATTCGCACAGCTGCGGTTCGGTGGGGATCTTCTCACCGACCTTCCAGCGACCGCTGCAGATCTCACTGCGCAACTGCTCGGTGACCTCCTCGATCAGGTTCGTTCGCTGAACAGGTTTTCCCGAAGTCATCCCATCATCCTATGATTTCCGGTGTGAGTCTTCTGCGTGGCCGGCTGCTGGTGTTCTGTGCGATCGCGATGTCGGCCCTCGTGCTGAGAGTTGCGGTCACCTCGTTCAGCCCGCTCGCCGCGCAGATCAGTGAGGAGATCGGCTTCTCGTCCACGGTCGTCGGTGTCTTCGGCATGATCCCGACCGCGATGTTCGCGGCCTTCGGCCTCGCCACCCCGGCGCTCGGCCGACGATGGGGACTCGAACGCACCGCGCTGATCGCCATGCTCATGGCCGGCGTGGGCATGGCGACCCGCGCGCTCATGACCGACACCTGGTCGCTGCTGCTCCTGTCGGGGCTCGCGCTCGGTGGGATGGGCATCGGCAACGTCGTCATCCCTCCTCTGGTCAAGCGCTACTTCTCCGACACGCTGGCACTCGTCAGCTCGGTGTACATCGTCGGCGTGCAGCTGAGCACCATCGTGCCCGCCTTCGTCGCGGTTCCTCTCGCCGACGCCTTCGGCTGGCGCGTCTCGCTCGGAGTGTGGGCGCTCGTCGGATTCGCTGCGGCCGTTCCGTGGGTGTGGGTGCTGCTGCGTCATCGGAATGCCGATGCCGGGGAAGTGGCTCCCGTCGACCGGAACGTCGACGGCAGGGTCTGGCGGTCGCCGGTGGGTTGGGGGATGGTCGGCATGTTCGGCATGACGTCGCTCGTCACCTATTCGATGTTCACGTGGATCCCGGACATCCTCGCCGACGCCGGTGCCAGCCCCGCTTTCGGAGGCGCGATGGTGGGGCTGTTCGCCCTGCTCGGACTGGTCTCCGCATTCGGCGCTCCGTCGCTGTGCGCGCGGATGACGAATCCGTTCCCCGTGGTCGTGGCGTGCGCGTCGTGCTTCCTCGTCGCCTTCGCAGGCCTGTGGATCGCGCCGACGAGTGCACCGATCCTGTGGATCGTGCTGCTCGGACTCGGGCCGAGCACGTTCCCGATGGCCCTGACCCTCATCAATCTGCGCTCCCGCAGCCACGCCGGATCCGCAGCCCTGTCGGGATTCACCCAGGGTGTCGGCTACACCGTGGCGTGCCTGGGCCCGCTGCTGTTCGGTGTCTTCCACGACCTCACCTCGGGCTGGGCGGCCTCGTTCGCCTTCATGACGGTCGCCGTCGCGGTACTGGTGGCCGGCGCCTATCAGGCCTGCAAGCCGCGGGTGGTCGAGGACAGCTGGAACACCCGCCCGATCTCGGTGGGTTAGACACCGCTCAGCGGGGACGAACCCACCCAAGTCGTATGGCTGCTCTACTGGAAGGAGATACCGAGAGCAGAGGAGGACCTCGATGAGCGACACGAAGCCGAACACCGTCTCCGCGGAGTGGCTGTACGAGCAGTTGGGGGACGAGGACCTCGTCATCGTCGACGCCACCGTGCACCTCAGCACGCCGCCGGACGGGTCCGTGCACATCGAACCCGGGTTGGCGACCTACCTGGAAGAGCACATTCCCGGCGCGGTCTACGCCGACCTGTTTACGGACTTCTCCGATCACGAAGCGCCGCAACCGTTCACCGCGGCGTCGTCGGACCGGTTCGCCACCGCCGCCGGTGCGGTCGGCATCGGTGAAGGACGCCGCGTGGTGCTGTACGACCAGAAGAACGGCATCTGGGCCGCGCGACTGTGGTGGCAGCTGCGGCTCGAAGGCTTCGACGACGCCGCCGTGCTCGACGGCGGACTGCCCGCCTGGAAGGCTGCCGGCTATCCGGTCTCCGACGAGCAGGTGGTCCCGCACGGTGCGACCTTCACCTCGCAGCATCGGCCCGAGCTCGTGCGGTCGACGGAGGAGATCGCGGCGTCGCTCGACGACCCGAACACGCTGATCATCAACGCCCTGGATCCTGCGACCTACCGCGGGGAGAGCCCGTCCTACCCGCGACGCGGGCACATCCCGGGCAGCATCAACATCCCCTTCGGTGATCTCGTCGACCCGTCGACCGGACGCTTGAAGCCGGCGGCGGAACTGCGCGAGATCTTCGACAAGGCGGGCGCTCTGAACCCGGACGTCAAGCCGGTGACCTACTGTGGCGGCGGCATCGCGGCCTCCGGACTCGCGCACGCGCTCGCAGCTGCAGGTCGGTCGGACGTTGCGGTGTACGACGGTTCGCTCAACGCGTGGACCGCCGACGAATCCCTGCCGCTCGTGGAGGGCCCCGACCCCCGCTGATTCCCGAAACTTCGGTGTTCTCGACGTCGTATAGCGCCGTCGAGAACACCGAAGTCGATTTCACCGTTGCATCATTTAGAGCAAACATGATCTAATCGCTGCCACAAGCGAAAGGCGGCGATGATGATCGCATTTCTGAACTCGACGGCGTTCACTGCACTCGGTACGCCCACCACCTGGGCCGAAGTGTTCGGCTTCGTCAGCGGCGCGTGGTGCGTGTACCTGGTGGGGCGGCAGTCGATCCTCAACTGGCCGATCGGTATCGCCAACAACCTCGTGTGTATCCTGCTCTTCGCGACCGCCGGGCTCTACGCCGATTCCGGACTGCAGGTTGTGTACATCGCGCTCGCCGTGTGGGGGTGGAGCAACTGGGCGCGGGGCAGAGACGGGGATGCCCTGCCGGTGACGGGCACGAACACGACCGAGTGGAGCGTGCTCGCGGTCGTCGGTGTCGCTGCGGTGATCGGGCTGACAGCGTTGCTGGAGGTCGCGACGAACTCGACCGTCGCGTTCTGGGACGCGACCACCACCGTGCTGTCGTTGCTCGCGACGTGGGGGCAGGCGAAGAAGCGGTGGGAGTCGTGGCTGCTCTGGATCGTCGCCGACCTGATCTACATCCCGCTCTACCTGCACAAGGGACTGACGCTCACGGCGTTGCTGTACGCAGGTTTCCTGCTCCTGTGCGTTCGGGGCCTGGTTGCCTGGCGACGCTCCATGGCGGTCGAGCGGCAACTGGTGGAGGTGCAGTGATGTATCGGCACGCACTCGTCATCGGGAAGTTCTATCCACCTCACGTCGGTCACCATCACCTCGTCCGGCGCGCTGCGGAAATCGCCGAACGCATCACCGTCGTCGTCATGTCCTCTGTAGCAGAGACGATTCCGTTGGGTGACCGCGTGTCGTGGATGCGCGAATCACACGCCGTCGACACGACGGTCACCGTGACGGGAGTTCCGTGCGACGCACCGATGGACCTGGAATCGGACACCGTATGGGCCGCGCAGGTCGCCTGTATGAAAGCAGCCGCGCGCACCGTCACCGATGTTCCGGTCGACGCGGTGGTCTCCAGCGAGAGGTACGGCGACGAGCTCGCGCGACGCTTCTCGGCCACGCACGTGTGCGTCGACCCGCTCCGTGTCGCGCATCCCGCCTCCGGCACAGGCTGCCGTAATGATCTCGCCGGGCGCTGGGACGATCTCGACGCACCGGCCCGTGCCGGCCTCACGACCCGCATCGTCGTCCTCGGCTCCGAATCCACGGGCACCACCACCGTGAGCCGAGAGTTGGTGCGTCGATTCCGAAATCGCGGTGGTGTGTGGGAACGAACCGGCTGGGTGCCGGAATACGGACGACAGGTCACCTACGACAAGCTCCGCACCGGAGAAGTGAGCGACATCATCTGGACCGGCGACGATTTCGAGAACATCGCGGTCGAACAGACGCGACTCGAGGAACAGGCAGCACGGGAAGGGTCTCCGCTGCTCGTCTGCGACACCGACGCGTTCGCGACCACCGTGTGGGAGCGACGCTATCTCGGCAGCAGTGAACGGGCGTGGCGCGGTGTCCGCGACCGGCGAGCGCTGTACTTGCTCACCGACCACAACGGTGTTCCGTTCGTGCAGGACGGCATCCGGGACGGCGAACACATCCGCGCGCAGATGACGGAGTGGTTCGTCGACGCGCTCACTGCCACGGGACGCTCGTGGGTGATGCTCACCGGCAGTCTCGAGGAGCGGGTCGACCTGGCGGAACTGGTGGCGGACCAGGCATTGCGGCTGGGCTCGCAGTTCGGCGCGCCGCTGTAGCGTCGAAATTCGTATTCCCCTTCTCACGTTATACCGGATCCTTGGCCCTCATGAGGATCGAAAAGTGGGTTCATACTCGCCCACACAGCATTGAAGCCGCAGGTGGGGAGCTGGAATGGGTTACATACAGAATTTTCGGGAGACCGACCGCACGGCGGTGTCGATCGTGGGTGGCAAGGGAGCGAGCCTGGGGGAGTTGTGGCGCCTCGTGCCGCTCCGCGGCAATACGTCCGCCGCCGACGTCGACGTGCCCGACGGGTTCTGCGTGACGACGGACGCCTATCGAACGGTGCTCTCCGAGCTACCGTGTGTCGACGACCTGCTCGAGCGACTCGCGAAGGCCGAACCCGACGACATCGCAGCGCTGAGCACGCAGATCCGTACGGCGATCGAAGAGTGCACGATCCCCGGTGACATCGCGGAGGAGATCGCCGCGCGGGTCCGCGAACTCGGGGAGGACGTGCCCGTCGCGGTGCGCTCGTCCGCGACCGCCGAGGATCTGCCGACGGTGTCGTTCGCCGGGCAACAGGACAGCTACCTGGACATCCGGGGTGTCGAGGACGTTCTCCGGCACGTGAGCAGGTGCTGGGCCTCGTTGTTCACCGAGCGTGCGGTCGCCTACCGGGTGAACAACGGTTTCGACCACCGGAAGGTGTACATGGCCGTGGTCGTGCAGAGGATGGTGTTCCCGCAGGCATCGGGTGTGCTGTTCACCGCCGATCCCGTCACTTCGGACCGCACGGTGTCCCGCGTGGATGCGGTCGCCGGACTCGGTGACGACCTGGTGTCGGGCCTGGTGAACGCCGACGCGTACGCGGTGCGTGCCGACGAGGTCGTGGACCGGACGCAACGGCAGGAGACACCGGTGCTGAGCGACACGCACCTCGTCGAACTCGGCGGGTTGGGCAGGCGCCTCGAAGCGCACTTCGGGCGTCCCCAGGACATCGAATGGTGCCTGGCCGACGGCGTCTTCCACATCGTGCAGAGTCGACCGATCACCACGCTGTTCCCCGTCCCGGAGGCCGGCGACGACGACAATCACGTGTACCTGTCCGTCGGACATCAGCAGATGATGACCGATCCGCTGAAACCGTTGGGAATCTCCTTGTGGCAGTTGACCAGCCGTGCGCCCATGCGACACGCGGGTGGGCGGCTGTTCGTCGACGTCACGCCCATGCTGGCCTCACCCACCCAGGGACCGGGCATCGTGGACATGATCGGCAGTTCCGACCCGCTCTTCGGCGACGCGCTGCGAACCGTGCTCGATCGAGGATTCGTCCCGACGCGCCCGGATGACCCTGCCGCTGCGCGGGTCGGTCTGCCGCCCGCTCCGGACGAGATCGACCCGGCCGTCGTGCCCGAACTCGTCGCGCGCAACGAGGCCGCGATCGCCGAATCGGCGCGTCGCATCGAGAACGAAACCGGTTCGGCGCTGCTCGATTTCATCCGCACCGACATCCGCGAACTGCAGGAGTCGTTGTTCGGTAAACAGGTCGGAGAGGTGCTCGCTGCCGGTATGCAGGCCGCCGAACGGCTCAACGAGGTGGGGCAGGAATGGTTGGGGGAGAAGAACGTCGCGGACGTCGTCTCGCGCTCGGTGCCCTACAACGTCACTTCGGAGATGGGGTTGGCGCTGCTCGACGTCGCCGATGCCGCGCGCCCGTACCCGGACGTCGTGGCGTTCCTGCGGCAGGTCGACGCGGAGGGTTACGACGACGCACGCTTCCTCGACGAACTCGGCGCGCGTAAGGGCGGACCGCAGGTACGAGCGGCACTCGAGGACTTCCTCGACAAGTACGGCAGGCGGTGTGTCGGGGAAATCGACATTACCCGGCCCAGATGGGGTGAGCGCCCCACGATGCTGGTCCCGATGATCGTGAGCAATCTCGACAACTTCGAAACCGGTGTCGCGGCACAGCGTTTCGACGATGGTCGCCGCCAGGCGGAGGCGAAGAAGCGCGAACTCCTCGAACGTGTGCGGGGTCTGCCCGACGGAGAGCAGAAGGAGCGGGAGATCGAGAGGCTCGTCGACCGGGTCCGCGCGTTCGCGGGATATCGGGAGTATCCGAAGTACGGCATGATCGGCCGCTACTTCGTCTACAAGCAGGCATTGTTGCGGGAGGCGGAACGTCTCGTCCGAGGCGGGGTGATCGACGACGAGGAGGACATCTTCTTCCTGCGGTTCGACGAACTCGAGGACGTCGTGCGCGCGCCACAACCGGTCGGTGACCTCGTTGCGGAGCGGAAGCGGGAGTTCGCATCGTTCGCCACACTCACGCCGCCTCGGGTGCTGCTGTCGACAGGTGAGACGCTTACCGGCGCGTACAGCCGTGACGGCCTGCCCGACGGGGCGCTACCCGGTATCGCGGTGTCCACCGGTGTCGTGGAGGGCCGCGCCCGCGTGGTCACCGACATGGACCGGGCCGATCTCGAACCCGGTGACATCCTGGTCACGGCGTTCACCGACCCCAGCTGGACCCCGGCGTTCGTCACCGTCAGCGCGCTGGTCACGGAGGTCGGTGGCGTGATGACCCACGGCGCGGTCATCGCGCGCGAGTACGGGCTGCCGGCCGTCGTGGGTGTCGAGGACGCGACCCGCATCATCCGCGACGGACAGCGCATCCGCGTGCACGGCACGGAAGGGTACGTCGAGATCCTGTCCTGACCGGCGCCTCGGCAGCGCGACGTGTGAGGATTGTCGTCGTCGTGCAGCGGAGGAGGCCGAGTGAAGAGTGTCGAGGCGGCGGAGAGCAGGACGTTGCCGGTCTACGAGGCCGGCGAGATCAACGTGCCGTTCGTCATCGCAGGCATGGACGAACTCGTCTCCCGCGAGACCCGCTTCGAGCCGCATTCGCACCCGACGCACGAGTTGCTGTGGAACGACCGGGGTGCGTCCAGCGCGACCATCGGGTCGCGCACATGGACCATCACCTCGACGATGGGACTGTGGATTCCGGCGGGCCTGCTGCACTGGGGTGTCATGCCCGCCGGAACCTGGTACCGCACCGCGCATTTCGGGATCGACTCCGCTCCCTCGCTGTCCGACGGTCCGGTCGCGGTGGAGATGGCACCCCTGCTGCGACTGCTGCTCGACCGGCTGGCGGACGATCGTCTCGGCGACGAGTCGCGGTCGTTGACCGAGCGCATGGTGCTCGACGTGCTCACCCCCGCCGAGCACGAACTGATGGTGCAGGTGCCGTCGTCGACGGTCGTGCGACCGATCGTCGAGGCGATCGCCGAGGACCCGAGCGATCCGCGGACGCTCTCGGATTGGGCGGCCGAACTCGGGGTGAGCACCCGCACCATCACCCGCACCTTCCGGGCGGAGACCGGCCTGAGTCTCGGACGCTGGGTCGCGGCGGTCCGTGCGCAGCGAGCGGTGATGCTGCTCGGCCACGGCACGGATGTCGACGACGTCGCCGAACAGGTGGGCTACCGATCGGCGAGCGCGTTCGGCGCGGCCTTCCGCAGGGTCACCGGCACGACACCGGGAATGTTCCGGGTGGGCTGATGTCCCGATCGCTACAGGGGATGTCCCGATCGAGCGATTGCGTCGGATTCGGGCGAACATTACGGTTTAGGCAAACCTCGCCTAACTGCCGCCAGTGGTACGGCCGAGCCCCCACCCCGTACGAGAGTGAGTTCTGCCTCCATGCGTTCGAAGCGCCTCCTGACGATCGCCGCCGCATCCGTCGCGGTCGCCGTCGGTCTCACCGCCTGTGGATCCTCCGACTCCTCGGACACCGCCGACTCCGGCTCCGCCGGTTCGGGCGAGTACCCGATCACCATCGAGCACGCGCTCGGCACCGTCACCCTCGACGAGAAACCCGAACGCGTCGCCACGGTCAACTGGGCCAACCACGAGGTGCCGCTTGCGCTCGGCGTCGTACCCGTGGGTATGGCAGCCGCCAACTTCGGTGACGACGACGGCAACGGCATGCTGCCGTGGGTCGAGGAACGTCTCGAGGAACTCGGCGCCGAGACCCCCGTGCTGTTCCACGAGACCGACGGCATCGACTTCGAGGCCGTGTCCGACACGAACCCCGACGTCATCCTCGCCGCCTACTCCGGTCTGACGCAGGAGGACTACGAGACCCTCAGCGAGATCGCTCCCGTCGTCGCGTACCCGGAGGCTCCCTGGGCCACCTCGTGGCGCGACATGATCGAGCTCAACAGCGCCGGCCTGGGCATGGCCGAGGAGGGCGAGGAGCTCGTCGCGAGCCTCGAACAGGAGATCGCCGACGCGGCCGCCGCCCACCCCGAACTCGAGGGCAAGGCGACGATGTTCCTCACCCACGTCGACACCGCCGACCTGAGCCAGGTCAGCTTCTACACCGCCAACGACACCCGCGCCGCCTTCTTCGAGGACCTCGGACTGGCCACCCCGAAGAGCGTCGCGGACGCCTCCACCGACGACGCCTTCTCCAAGAAGGTCAGCGCCGAGCAGGTCGACGTCTTCGACGACGTGCAGATCATCGTCACCTACGGCGACCAGGAACTCGTCGACGCGCTCGAGGCCGACCCGCTGCTGTCGCAGATGCCCGCCGTCCGCAACGGCTCGATCGTCTTCCTCGACGGCTCCGGGCCGCTCGGCACCGCAGCGAACCCGACGCCGCTGGCGATCTCCTGGGTTCTGTCCGACTACGTCCAGCTGCTCTCCGACGCAGCTGCCAAGACGAACGCGGAGTGACCGCACTACACGACGAGTCGATGCCGAGCGCCTCCGAGAAGGGGCGCTCGACCATCGGCAATTCCGTCTGGCTTCTCGTTCTGCTCGGTGTGCTCGTCCTGCTGGTGATCGCATCGATCACGATCGGTTCGCGCAACGTCGACTGGGCCGACATCGTCGCGGCTCTCGGCGGCGCCACCGACAACATCGGTCAGGGCGCGATCGCCAAACGCATCCCGCGCACGGTGCTCGCGATGCTGGTCGGCGCGGCGCTCGGTCTCGCCGGCGCCGTGATGCAGGGGGTGACCCGTAATCCCTTGGCGGACCCGGGCATTCTCGGCGTCAACATGGGTGCTTCGCTCGCCGTCGTGATCGGCATGGCATGGTTCGGATTGTGGACGCAGACGTCGATGATCTGGGTCGCGATCATCGGTGCCGCCGCCGCTGCGGTGTTCGTCTACACGATCGGGTCGCTCGGGCGTGGGGGAGCGACACCCCTCAAGCTCGCCCTCGCCGGTGCCGCCACCTCGGCGGCGCTCGCGTCGTTCGTCACCGCCGTGATCCTGCCGCGCGGCGACATCGCCGGCAGCGTGCGGTCGTGGCAGATCGGCGGCGTGGGTGGAGCGAACTTCGACGCCATCTCCCAGGCGTTGCCGTTCTTCGTCCTCGGCTTCGCCATCTGCCTGCTGTCGGCGCGCAGCCTCAATTCGCTCGCGCTCGGCGACGACATGGCCGCCGGCCTCGGCGAACGGGTCGCTCTCGCCCGCGGCATCGCCTCGCTCGGTGCGGTGCTGTTGTGCGGGGCGGCGACCGCCATCGCCGGCCCCATCGCGTTCGTCGGCTTCGTCGTGCCGCACCTGTGCCGGTTGCTCATCGGCATCGACAACCGGTGGTTGCTGCCGTTTTCCGCTCTCGTCGGCGCGGGATTGCTCACCGCCGCCGATGTCGTCGGCCGCATCGTGGCGCGACCCGCCGAAATCGACGTCGGCATCATCACCGCGCTCATCGGAGCGCCCTTCTTCGTGTACATCGTCCGACGGCAGAAACTGCGCGAACTGTGACCGCCACACTCTAGACCATCGACACCGGCATCGACGACCTCGCCGCGAGCCGGATACGGCGCGGACGCCGACGCCGTCTCGTCATCGCCGTGCTCGCAACCCTCGTGGTCGCGGCCTTCGCGGCGAGTCTGATGTTCGGCCGGACGTTCTATCCGCCCGCGGACGTGCTGCGCGTCGTCCTCGGACAGGACGTGGCCGGCGCGACCTTCACCGTCGGACGCCTGAGACTTCCCCGCGCGGTCCTCGCGGTGGTCGCCGGTGTCTGCTTCGGGCTCGGCGGCATCACCTTCCAGACGATGCTCCGCAACCCGCTCGCGAGCCCCGACATCATCGGAATCAGCTCCGGCGCGAGCGCCGCGGCGGCCTTCGCCATCATCGTGCTCGGACTCGGTGGCACCGGGGTGTCGGTCGTCGCGATCGTCGCCGGTCTCGCCGTGGCTCTCCTGATCTACGGCCTGTCCTATCGCGGCGGGGTGGCGGGCACACGCCTGATCCTCATCGGCATCGGTATCGCCGCCATGCTCGACAGCGTCACCTCCTACCTGCTGAGCACCGCGGCGACCTGGGATCTGCAGGAGACGATGCGCTGGCTCACCGGCAGCCTCAACGGTGCGACGTGGGGTGCGACGGTGCCCGTCGTCGCCGCCCTCCTGGTGCTAGGGCCCGTGCTGCTCGTGCAGACACGCAACCTGTCGATGGTCCAGCTCGGCGACGATGCCGCGCAGGCACTCGGCGTGCGGGTCGAACGCACACGCGTGTTCGCGATCGTCTCCGCGGTCGGACTCATCGCGTTCGCGACCGCCGCGGCCGGACCCATCGCATTCGTCGCCTTCCTGTCCGGCCCGATCGCCGCGCGGATCGTGGGGCGGGGCACGTCGCTGTTCGTCCCGGCGGCACTCGTCGGGGCGCTGCTCGTGCTGGTCGCGGATTTCGTCGGCCAATACGCCTTCGGCACGCGCTACCCGGTGGGGGTGGTGACGGGTGCGCTCGGCGCGCCCTATCTCGTCTACCTCATCATTCGCTCCAACCGCGCGGGAGGCTCGCTGTGACCGCAACGCACGCCCTGATCGCCGAGAACCTCGAACTCGGCTACGGCAACCGCACCGTCGTCGAGAACCTCGACCTGCAGGTGCCGCCGGTGCGGATCACGTGCATCGTCGGCGCCAACGCGTGCGGGAAATCGACGCTGCTGCGGTCGATGTCGCGACTGTTGTCGCCGCGCGGCGGCCACGTCCTGCTCGACGGCAAGGACGTCCACCGCTTGCCCGCCAAGAAGCTCGCCCGCACGCTCGGGCTGCTGCCGCAGTCGCCGATCGCCCCCGAGGGCATCGTCGTCGCCGATCTGGTGGGCCGCGGCCGGCATCCGCACCAGCGGGTGCTCTCGCGCTGGAGCCGGGAGGACGACGCGGCAGTGGCCGATGCGCTCGCCGCCACCCACACCACCGAACTCGCCGAGCGTTCCGTGGACGAACTGTCGGGCGGTCAGCGGCAGCGCGTGTGGATCGCGATGGTGCTCGCGCAGCAGACCGACCTGCTGCTACTCGACGAACCCACCACCTTCCTCGACGTCAGCCACCAGGTGGAGGTGCTCGACCTGCTCACCGACCTCAACCGCGACCGCGGGACGACCATCGTCATGGTCCTGCACGACCTCAACCTCGCCGCGCGCTACGCCGACCACCTCGTCGCGATGGCCGACGGCAGCATCTATGCGTCGGGGGATCCCTCCGAGGTGCTCACCGGGGAGACCGTGAAGGCGGTCTTCGGTCTGGACAGTCGCGTGATCTCCGATCCGGTCTCCGGCAAGCCGCTGGTGCTGCCGGTGGGTCGGCACCACATCATGTGATCGTCCATCCGCTACAGGAATGGTCATCCGCTACGGCAATTCGTTGGTTGCCAGGATGGTCGTGAGACACATTCAGGGACGGACGCGGGGAAACGGAAGCATCATGATCGACGTCGAAGTCGGCCGAACACCGA
>NZ_JBNQFT010000030.1:0-48392 GCF_050321925.1 Rhodococcus sp. IEGM1339 | reverse complement strand
CGCCAGTTCCACACGCTGGGTATCGGTTGCAGGCATGGCCGCCGCAGTCATGACAGGCATACTACAATCTACCGTATTATTTCGCAGACAGACCACTAGGCGCCCCCGAGTGGACCGAGCGTGAGCAGGTGTCGCTGATCGTGCGCACGAGCCACTGCCCCGGCCGCATCGACCCAGTCGCGCAGCACCTGCGGCGAGTCTTCCGGGCACCGGCGTTGGTGCAGGTCGCAGTCGGGGGTGGTTCAGACACCGACCTCGGGTTCACCGAGGAGTTCCCACGCAGCGATCGAAAATGATCCGGCCCAGCGATCGACGGCGGCAGCAACCCACTCGCTGTAGCTCAGCGGCATGTCGGTAGGCTCCTGTCATCCGCCGAGATACCACTTGCGCGTTCTGTATTGCTCGTCCTCACACGCGCCGTCCTGGGCGGCGAGCACCGGGATGAGCAACTGTCCGTGCCGTTGCGTAGCTGTAAACACCGCATCGATCGGTTCGAAGTTCAGCTTGCCGTTGCGCTTGTCCACGGCCAGATTCTGAAAGGCGTTGAATCGGGTCACTGTCCCCGGTTGGCGAGACGAGAAGTAGGAGTCCAGATCCACCATCGCTCCGCAACCGGCGTTGACCGTCCAATCCGTAGCCAGTTGATAGGCGTTGAAGCCGGTCGGCCACCAGGGGTGACCGTCGAGGTGCAAAATAACGCCGGTGGTGGTCACCCGCAGCGGATGCGCATACGAGACCCACGGGGTGGAGGTCGGCGCACCTGTGTCCTCACCTGGCGATGCCGCGCCGGGTCCGGGGAGGGTGCACGCGCTCGTGAGGGGAACGGCCAGGAGCATCGCGTCATACAGACGAGTCTCGCTCGTATCGGACCGTCGCGCTATGGACAGTCCGACAGCTGCTCGCTAGCCTGAGTTCAATTGCTGCGCACCCACTCTGCCCCAGCTGCGCTGATGGCAAGAAGATCGAGCGCACTGTTGCCCGCTTCGCGACTGTAAGGCGCTCGACGACTCCTGCCGGAAGGGATTGGGAGCGGTCTGCACTCGGAGCGAGCTCATAGATGCTGACTGTGGCCGGAAGTGCCGCAGCGAGAAGTCACCAAGAAAGAAGAGGAGAATGAAGGCAGAGCCACCCCCGAGAGGGCAACAGATCTCGCAGAAAATCTCGACCTCCGCATCCGGTCCCGATCCCACAGAGGAGGATCTGGCAGCGGTAATCGTCGCCCTGACCGGCATCGACATCGCGTCGAATGACGATAACGCGAGGCCTGGTCGTAACCGGAAACAATCCTGGCGACACTGATGCGCCGACGACTCCGAGTTGCACTCGCTGGTCGCACATCCGCCCGGCCGGGAACGAGGATGTAGACGGAGTGGCCACATCGATATGACCGAGATCGATGCCCTCGTCTTCTGTACCAGCACGCGTGGTCTCGGCCTATCCGATGGCGGGATACAGTTCCGTGCCAGCCGCTTTCGTCACATGCAGCTGCTGCCCGAGTCGGTCCTCGCTCAAAGTGACAGTACCCCGCGGTAGCTGGAACTCCCCGTGACGCATTGCCGCGGCGATCCGCTCGCTATCCTCCGCTTTCCGGGCAGCCTGCCACCATATGTGAACTGCCTCGAACACAGACTCGCTCAACGTCGACAGTGGCGGTGCCCAAGGACCGAACTGTGCCTGGTACCTCCTCAGAAACGAGGCGTTGCCTTCCGTTTGTAATCCTTGGAGATACCCCGAGACGGAGTGCAGACCACGGGCTGCTTCGTCGCTGATGTACGTCAGCATGGACTCTTCCAATGCCGGTGCCAGTGTTATGCACCGATCCCGCAACCCCATTGCATAACACTGACGTTCGAACTCAACAGCATCAGATCGGACGAGGGACGATGTCGGCTCCCGATTTCTGAATCGATTCGACGATCTGAGCGAAATCTCGAGTCCTCATCGACGCGAACTCTTCACCGACGATTCGGGCGCCGTACCGGGGCAACAGTTGGCGAGCCAAGCCATGTGTCGTTCGCGGCCAACAATAATCGTTGCCGGCCAGAAACGATCGTCGCACCCCCTCCATCTACGTGAGTGGTTTCGTGGCTGTTGCCAACTGATCGCCCGGCCGCTCCCCGAGTTGGAGACGGAGACGACCGCTGCCTCCTTCGTTCATGACCGGCTGCACCAGCAGCACGGGTGCATCGCCGAGCGACTCGGCAACTGCGGTATAGGTAGCCGATGTGGTGGCGATCAGGATGGTCCGGCAGCCTGCCTGGACGAGTCGCCGCGCTTCCATGATGCCGGTCTCCGGGTCTGTGGCGTCATCGCCCACGATCAACTCGACCCGTCGGCCATGAATGCCACCCTCGGCATTGATTTCCTCGAGCGCCCCCATGGCAGCGTTGTCGATTGAGGTAGCGAAGGGGCTGCAGGGTCCAGATTTCGACGTCAACAAGCCCAGACGGGGATGAGGCGAGGCGTTTCGAGCGGTAGGGAACCCTCGACGCCGCATCAACCATTCCAATCCGGGCTGGTCGAGTTCGGCGATGAGCCGAACTCTCGTGCCTCCATCGGCGGCTCCGAAACGAAGTTTGATACGCCCCGGCCAAGGCTGGTCGTGCACGATATCGAGGTACACATGCGGACGCGCAGCAGCGATACGGCCGAGAATCTCGACCGGCTCTGCGCCGGAACCGCTGAGGTGGACCGCCATACGCACGGCAGCGCCGGGTTCGACCCGACCGCATACCCCGCCGAACAGCCATCCCGCCTCTTCGCCTGCTCCGAAAAGGCTGTAGGCCACCGAGGGTGGGGATGCGGTCCACTCTTCCGCGTGCAATACGAGCTGGGTCACCGTGTTTCCTGGAAGCTATGCACGTCACAGAGATGTATCGGTGGCAGCGGTGCGATCGGCAGCCTCGACGGCATCTACCAGGGCTCCTCGAAACATTTCCTGCAACATCGCGATGACATCCCGGGCGGGACCGGCCGGGTCGATCGAGTAGAAACGGAAGCGTCCGGCCTTGCGTTCGGTGACCAATCCCGCGTGCCGCAGGATCCGGAGGTGGTTCGAAACGCCGGTGCGTCCCACGCTGTCGATCTGGTCGACCAGTTCATTGACACTGCACTCATCGCGCTCTGCCAGCACAGTGAGAATGGCTCGCCGCACAGGGTCAGCGAGGGCATCGAAGGCCAGCTGTGCGGACAAGATCCCGATCTCCTCGAGTCAACAGTCGATGACGTATAGAAGAGTACCTCCTCGTAGCTCGTACAGGACGGGCCGACTTCGCACCGCTCCGACGACCGGACCAGCTACATCTGCAGCGAGACGAGTCGGGTGTTAGGGTCTGTGACGTCCCCACGGGAGCCCTATTGCAGGGGCTGAGATCGGGCTGAGGCAGCCTGCGACCGTCGAACCTGCCCGGGTAATGCCGGCGAAGGAAGTAGGAACGATTCCGATGAGTGCATCCAATTCGCATGCCCTGAGCTATGTCCACGACGAGGAACACGACCTGCGTGTACCTGTCACAGAGATCCGCTTGAACGACTCTCCCGGCGGGGTGCCGAACCCGCCGCTGCAGGTCTACCGCACTGCAGGTCCCGATAGCGATCCGCTGGTCGGGCTCCCGCCGACGCGCGCCGACTGGATTGCTGCTCGCGGCGACGTCGAGCACTACCCGGGGCGAGAACGGGATCTGCTCGACGATGGCCGCTCGGCTGTGCGGCGTGGAGAGGCGTCCCAGGAGTGGAAGGGGCCCCGACCTGTCCCGGTGCGAGCGAAGACAGGCCGGACGGTCACGCAGATGCACTATGCCCGAGCGGGGATCATCACCCAGGAAATGCGATTCGTGGCGCTGCGGGAGAACTGCGACGTGGAACTGGTGCGCTCGGAGGTGGCGGCGGGTCGGGCGATCATCCCCGCCAACGTCAACCACCCCGAGTCCGAGCCGATGATTATCGGCAAGTCCTTCCTGGTGAAGATCAATGCCAACATCGGCAACTCAGCGGTGACCAGCTCCATCGTCGACGAAGTCGACAAGATGCGCTGGGCCACCCGTTGGGGCGCGGACACTGTGATGGACCTGTCCACCGGCGAAGATATCCACACCACCCGAGAATGGATCATTCGCAACTCCCCGGTGCCGATCGGCACGGTGCCGATCTACCAGGCTCTGGAGAAGGTCGCCGGCCAGGCCGATGCGCTGACGTGGGAGATCCTCCGCGACACCGTGATCGAGCAGTGTGAGCAGGGTGTGGACTACATGACCATCCACGCCGGAGTGCTGCTGCGCTACGTACCGCTCACGGCCGAGCGACTCACCGGCATCGTCTCCCGAGGTGGGTCGATCATGGCCGGTTGGTGCCTCGCCCATCACGAGGAGAATTTTCTCTACACCCACTTCGACGAACTGTGCGAGATCTTCGCCCGCTACGACGTGGCATTTTCCCTCGGGGACGGGCTGCGACCGGGGTCGATCGCCGACGCCAACGACGCCGCGCAGTACGCCGAACTGGACACCCTTGCCGAACTGACCACCCGTGCCTGGGCTCACGACGTTCAGGTGATGGTCGAAGGCCCTGGCCACATCCCGATCCATCGGGTGCGGGAAAATGTGGAGCGTCAGCAGAAGCTATGTCATGGAGCGCCTTTCTACACCCTGGGGCCGCTGGTGACCGACATCGCTCCGGGCTACGACCACATCACCTCCGCGATCGGGGCCACCGAGATCGCCCGCCATGGCACCGCGATGCTGTGTTATGTCACCCCGAAGGAGCATCTGGGACTGCCGAATCGGGACGACGTGAAGACCGGGGTCATCACGTACAAGATCGCCGCTCATGCCGCCGACATCGCCAAGGGCCATCCCGGTGCCGTCGAGCGTGACGACGCGTTGTCGAAGGCGCGTTTCGAGTTTCGGTGGCGGGATCAGTTCGCTCTGTCGCTGGATCCGGATACGGCCGAGCAGTTCCATGACGAGACGCTTCCGGCCGAACCGGCCAAGACGGCGCACTTCTGCTCGATGTGTGGGCCGAAGTTCTGCTCGATGCGTATCTCCCAAGACATCCGGACCAGGTTCGGTGACGCCGCCGACCAGGCCGCCGTCGCCGGGATGCAACATATGTCCGACCAGTTCAGGGCCGCCGGCAGCACGGTGTACTTGAACGCGCCCACTGTTCCGGCCTTCGACGATGTGGCGGGGCACGAGTCGATTGGAGCCGAAACGGGCGGTGTGCCCACGTAAGGAGTCGGGTGAGTTCTCCATGTCGCTGGCGGTCACAGTGCGACGGAGGAAACTCGCCAGCGCTGCATGACTGGACAATCGTCGACGCTATTGTCTGTGGGCTCCGGATTCGTGCCATGTTGATGTGCGCTGCCTCGAAGGCGCTCGTCGGAGTCGTACCTCGAACGAGGGGTAGTGAGCATCTGTCCCGGTGACATGGGGGCAATGGTGTCGTGCGGCGAGGACGAACTGTTCGAAGGACCCGTCGAGTTCGAGGTGGATCGTGTCGTTTGCGACTACCACACGGTGGGCGTCGAGACCGAGCAGTCGGGCGATGACGAAGGTTGCGCTCAAGGTTGCGACGTTTCTGGTGATCCCGAGTGGGAGGAGGGATCCGGTGTCGGTGAGGGCTTCGTGTTCGCCGGCTCTGAGGACGAGTCTGGCGTCGGGGTGCACTCCGTGGGCTGCCACGGACACGGCGATGTTGTCACGGTCGTCGGAGCCCACGGCGGCAAGGCATCGGGCCCGGTCGAGGCGGGCGCGTTCGAGGAGGGTTCTGTCGGTACCGTGCCCGACGATGGTGGGAATGTTCAGTGCTCGGGCCAGGCGCAGATTGCGGGCTCGATCGTCGCGTTCGATGGCGACGACGGGGATGCCGAGTTTGCGGAGTTCGAGGCACAACCGGAGACCGATCTGTCCCAATCCGACGACGATGACGTGGTTGCGGCGGGGGAGAACCCGTTGACCGATCAAGCCGATGAGGCTGGTTCCGAGCAGACGTTCGATTATCCCGGCGGTGAACATGGCGGTGAACACGATCGCCGCCAACATCGCCAGAGCCGCGAACACGTCATAGGTGTGGTCGCCGTGTGAGGCCGGTGCGGGACCGACGGTGGCGACGACCTGGACTGCTTCTTTGAGGGACTCGACCCAGTGGTGGCCTTTGCCGACGGTGAGCCATATCCAATCGATCAGGAGGATGGCGAGCAGTCCGATAAGGCCGGTGAGCAGCATGCGGGTGCCGGCGTCGTGGGATCGTAGTGTGCCTACGGAGTGGATGAATCGGCGGCGAATTCTGCTGGTGCGGCTGTGGGGTAGCGGCTGCCAGGTCGGTTGGTCACCGTGGGCGGATTGCCGGAGGACGCGTGTGGTGCCATCGGGCGCGGTGTGCGCGGCGTCGATCGTGGCAGCGATGCACGGGCCGGCCAGGGACGGTGTCGCGAGGTCTGCGGGGGAGGTTACCTGACAGTGGGGAATCAATCGGGTGAGCTGGTTGGCGATGGTGCGATCGAAGACGGTCACGACCATCGGTGTGTGGGGACTGATGTGGGCGATGGCGAGGGCATAACGGACGGCGACCGCGTCGTCGTGGGTGACGACGGCGACCCCGGCAGGGTCGTGCTGGGTGATCTGCAGAAGTTCCGGGTCGTCGGGTGCATCGAGGTGGACAACATCGAAGTGGCGTTGGGTGAGCGACGCGCACACGAGCCGGGCAACATTCGACGCGCCGATGACAACGAATGGGGACATCGGGCCGACGCCGATCACCGCACCGGTGCAGGGAACGAGGTGTAGGCAGTGAAGATGCCACCGGAGCCGATATCGGATGTTGGGTCGATCAGCTCCGGCAGCACCGCTTCGAGGCGTATCGGGGCAGCAGCGGTGACACTTGTCTCCGGAGTCGGGGTGGGTACCAGACGAATATTGTTGATCCGCAAGAAGTTACTGCCCAGTTCACGTCCGGCGGCGAGAGCGAAGGATTCGATTGCGCCGTCCATGGAGTCTCGCGCCGGTCCTCGATCGGTGTCGGTGATTCTGCGGAGCGTGTCCAGGCCGGTGACGGTGACGATCGATCCGATGCCGCCGGTGCGGTGGAGGGATACGGCAGCACGTCTGGTCGTGTGGAACAACAACGCCATGTGGTCGTAGGTGAACCGGCCCCAGTCGGCGGGGCGGATCTTGCTCAGCGAGTGGCATGCGGTTTCCGGGCCGGGTAGCCATGCGGTGTGCACGAGCGCGTCGATGCCGCCATATCGTCGCTCGAGGTGGGTGAACATGTTGTCGACGTCGGATTCGAGGGTCAGATCGGCCGCGACTGGATGAGCGATCCCGTCGTCATCGGCGACTCGGCCGGCGAGGTGCTCGGCAGCATCGAGGGTGAAGCTGTGCGTGAACACGTGGTGTCCAGCTGCTGCCAACGTTCGGGCCACGTGGGCACCTTCGTTCTGCTCGACGCCGGTGACCAGGACACGCAGTGAGGTGGTGGGTAGAGCCAACGGGTGCAGCGACGGTTCGGCGATGCTCATCTGGACTCGTTTCGAGGGTGCCGGGGGCGCGGGGGAGGAGTTCCGCGCCCCCGGGAATCGGGGTGGGGTGGATGTCTGTCGAGGTCCACGGCCGTGGGATCATGCGCGGACGAATCAGCGGCCTTCCGAAGGGGGCGGGCGTCGGCGACCGGGGACCGGTGCGTGAGCGTGCTCAGTGAGAGGTCGGTGACAGTTGTTCCTGTCCGGAGGTTTCGTCGTTGTCGGACAGGTCCTGTCGGTAAGTCTCGCGCATGGCGATCACGCAGACGACGGAGACGGCGCACATTGCGACCATGAACAGCGCCACGGCGACGTACGAGCCGGTGCGATCGAGCAGGTAGGTGGCGACGATCGGTGCGGGAGCGCTCGAGGCGAGGGTGCCGATCGTGTAGCCGAAGGAGATTCCGGTGTAGCGGATGCGGGTGTCGAAGGCTTCGGCGAAGAAGGCTGCGAGGGGACCGTAGGAGGTGGCGAAGGCGAGGCAGAACACCACGAACCCGATCATCGCCAGCGCGAAGGATCCGGAGTTGACCAGCCAGAACCAGGGGAAGGTGAACAGCAGCATGGCGAGAACCCCGGCGAGGAAGACCGGCTTTCGGCCGTAGGCGTCCGACAGCTTGCCGAACAATGGTAGTGCGACGAACGTGACCGCCATGGCGACGAGGACGAGTGTCAGCATCTGGTTTCGGGTGTAGCCGACCTGCGTGACGCCGTAGCTGAGGCCGAATACCGTAGTGCCGTAGAAGGTGACGCCGATGGCGAAGTAGGCACCACAGGTCAGGAGGACCTGCTTGGGGTAGTGGCGAAGGACCACCCCGATGGGCAGCTTCTCCAACTGTGCGTTCTTCTTGACGCGGTCGAAGTTCGGGCTTTCGCCGACATGCAGTCGGACGAACAGGCCGATCGCGACGAATGCGCCGCCGATCAAGAAGGGAATGCGCCATCCCCAGGATTCGAACGCTTCGGGAGACAGTCCGGCCATCAACAGGAAGACCGTGTTACCGAGCATCAGTCCTGCCGGCACGCCCATCTGCACCCAGCTGCCGTAGTAGCCGCGTTTGTCGGCGGGAGCGTGTTCGACGGCCATGAGGATCGCCCCGCCGATCTCACCACCGAGTGCGAGACCCTGCACGAAACGCAAGGTGACGAGGATGATCGGTGCGGCGACGCCGATGGTCTCGTAGCTCGGGAGCAGCCCGACTCCGAGAGTGGTCAAGCCCATGATGGTCAAGGTGATCACGAGCATGGACTTGCGTCCGATCCGGTCACCGAAGTGACCGAACACCACTCCGCCGAGCGGGCGCGCCACGAAGGCGGCGGAGAACGTGGCAAAGGCGAGCAGAGTGCCGATCAGAGAGTCGAACTCGGGGAAGAAGATCTTGTTGAAGACGAGTCCGGCTGCGGTGCCGTAGATGAAGAAGTCGTACCATTCGACTGTTGTGCCGACACCGCTGGCAAATCCTACTTTCGATGTTTGGGACATTTTTGGCATGTGGGGCCTCCGTTGCCGCGAGCGCGAGATGATTTCTGCGGCTCGAATATATGGGTGACCCAGAACACACAACATCTCCATATGGAGAGGTGGAGTGCGCTCCGGGGAAAGCGAATTCGGTTCAGAGCAAGCGAAGTTCGTGAGCGCGTGCAATGGCTTCGACGCGATTGCGCGCGTTCAGTTTCTGCATGGCGCTCTGCAGATAGGTCTTCACGGTGTTGCGGGTGAGAGACAGTTCCTGAGCGATTTCGGGATTGCTGTGACCCATGGCCGCAAAACGCAGCACTTCGTACTCGCGCCGGGTCAGGCCGGCCCGGTACAGCGCCTCGGAGGTCACGACTTTTCGTGGTCCCGTCAACCTCGGGTCGACCACCCGGATTCCGCTGGACACACGGTGAATGGCTGTGGCGAAGTCCTGTCCGCTGATGTCCTTGACGAGGCAGCCGTCGGCGCCTGCTTCCATCAGCAGATCGATGGCACCGTGATCGGCGAACGCGGTGAACAGCAGTATCCGCGCGTGCGGCGCGGCTCGACGAAGACGCGTAATCAGTTCCGGTGCAGGGATATCGGGGAGCCGAAGATCGAGGAGGATGACGTCGACGGGCAGGGTGCAGGCCAATTCGACCGCGGCAGAGCCGGTCAGTGCACCTCCTACGACTTCGAGGTCGGTGTCCTCGCGGGCGAGTAGTTCCACGCCGCCACGCACGATCGGATGATCGTCGACGACGAGGATGCGGATGGTCTTCGGTGGCGCGGTCATGTGCTCGGTCCCTCCAGAGCGTCTACCCAGCCGCGCACGGTGGTGCCGCTTTCGTCGTCGCTGACCACCGACATGCCGCCCCCGAGCCGCTCGAGGCGCCCTGCAGCCAATCCGAGCCCCAGCTGGCTTCCTCGCATCGGATCGTCGGTGCCGTCGACGCCGCGGCCGTCGTCGCTGATGACGACCGTCACCTTGCCCGACCGTGCCGACAAGCTGACCACCACAGTGGACGCGTCGGCGTGTTTCTCCACGTTGACCAGCGCTTCGCGAACAAGGCGTTGGAGTGCCTCGACGCGGCTGACATCGAGGTCGGGGGATTCGGCCAGTGGCACGAAACGGGCCGGGATACCGGTCCGGAGCGTGAATGCCTGGCAGTCCTCCTCGATGCCGACCGGAAGATTCCGTTCGGGGGGCCGCGCGGTGAGGTCGGTCAGCGATCTGCGGATGGAAGCATTGACGGCGTGTACCTGTTCGGTGATCTCCTGCAGGCGATCGTGGATCGCCTGCGCGTCAGCGAGGGCGCGCAGGCTCTGCAGTTCGGCACCGATCCGGAAAAGGACCGGGCTCACGGAATCGTGTAGGGCTTCGGCGAGTCGTTTCCGTTCGGCTTCGAGGGCGAGTTCTGTCTGGGTGGCGGCCCTTTGGGCGCTGAGGAGAGTGACGGCGGCCGTTTCGGCGATTGACTGGACCTCTGCGATGACTCGATCACCGAAGGACGAATATTCGCGGGTGCCGACGTACATGGCGCCGAGTACATGACCTTCATAAGCCATGGGCACGGCAAGCATTCCTCGCAGTGACTCCTGTTCGACGAGCGCGTCGAAGTCGTGGGTGATTCCGGGATCGGACAGATAGTCCCGTACCCAGACGGGTTGTTGGAGCATGATGCTCTTGCCGCCGAGCCCGATCCCTTCCGGCACCACCAGTCGGTGCAGAGCGTTGCTCTTCGTGCCCTGCCAACTGCGGTGAACCATCACCCCATCGACCTCGACGCGCCCGATGAGCGACATGTCGAAGTCGCCGATCTCCCGGATCCGCTGGCCTGCTGTGGTCATCGCCGACGCTTCGTCGGTCAGAACCAGCAGCTCGGCGCGCGAAAGTGCGAGATTGTCGAGGATCGACGGTTTGAGGTCCGAGTGGGTGAACTCGTGAGCTGCAGTAGGTGTATTTTCCGACACCGGCTTTCCTCGATCTTCTTTCCGGGGTCTCGGGTGACCCGTCATGGTGGTTCGGTCACAACTTCAGCGTATCGGACCGGTTGTTCAGGTTGATCAGGCACTCGAGCAAGAAGTAGTCGCCCCAGATCAGTTCGTTTCGGGTCGCGAAGTCGCGGCGTTTGTCGAAGCAACCGTCCATCAGGATCCCGGCCGGTCTGCTGTCGTGTGGTCCGGTGGGGGTGAGGTGATCGAGGAGTGCCTCGACGTGGGCGACGGCCCGGTCCCGGAAGTCGGTCCGCTCAGGGACGAGCCGATCGAGCTTGAGCAGCGCGGCAGCGGCGATGGCCGTGGCGGAGGTGTCGATCGGTACGTCCGGACCGGTGCCGGCGTCGAAGTCCCAGGACACGACGCCGCCGCTCGGTGTGCGGTCGAGCCACCATTCGGCCAGTCGGACGGCGGTCGGCAGTAAGGACGGCGATGCCCACTGCGCAGCCTGGGCGTATGCCACCATCGCCCACGCCTGTGCTCGGCCCCAGGTACTGTCGGCGTTCATGCCCTTGTGGGTGTAGCGATCCAGCAGCGCACCATTGGATGTGTCGAATCGTGCCGACTGGCAGACCGAGCCATCGGTGCGGATGCACAGTTCGATGTGCCGCTGCGCGTGGCGGATCGCGGCGTCGAGGAAGCGTGGGTCGCCGGTATGTGCCGAGGCCCACGACAGCAGTGCGACGGTGCCCGGGACGGCGTCGATGTTCGCGGCGCCTTCTCCGACCGCCTCTGCTTCTTCTGCTTCTGCTCCGAGTGGGATGATGCCGGCGCGATCGTTGAAGCTGGTGAGCAGGCCGTGGGCACCTGCCAGAGCGGTCTGCGCCGCGTCGTCGCTTCCGGTGACGAGGTGGTTGACTGCGGCCCCGTACCAGAAGAGGAAGCCGCGGAATGCGGTGTCGGAATTCTGCCGGGGCAGGATCTGCGCGGTGATGTCGTCGGCGAGGTGCGCCAGGCGCTTGTCACCCGAGGCGGCGAAGCCGAGTGCGGCCAGGCCACCCCAGAATCCTCCGGTCCAGTTTCCGTCGGCGGTGGTGGTCCATTCGCCGGATTCGATGTCGCCGTAGTGCGGGAAGGTGCCGTCGGTCTGCTTGGCGGTCGAGTCGATCCGCTCGAGCATCGCCTCGATCGCCGCGGTGTACCGGGAGTTGGTCACGACCGGCCTCCGGTGGTGAGGACCGACTTGAGCGTGCGCCCGTCCCGCATATCGGCCATGGCATCGTCCGCCTCGGTGAGCGGGTATTCGGTGACCATCGACGCGAGATCGAAGTGGGCGGTCAGCCGGGGGAGGGATTCGACGTATTCGAGGTGGTTCTGCGGAGAGAACGCCCAGCTTCCCAGCACCTGCAGCTGCTTTTTGGTGATGTAGTGGGGGTTGATCGGAGTGGTGCCGTGGTCGGTGTACTGCCCGACGACGAGGTACTTGCCGCCGCGGCGGGCGAGGTCGATGCCTTCGGCTACTGCGGTCGGGACGCCGGTGGCCTCGATGACGACGTCGGCGCCGCGCCCGTCCGGTGTGTGCGCGAGGATCCGTTCCAGACGGGCCTCTTGATCGGTCTCGGTGAAGATGTCGATGTGGATGTCGCCGATGCCGGCGGCCTGCGCGACCTCGAGACGGTTGGCCGGCCCGCCGACGATGATCACTTTCGCTGCGCCGGCGAGTGTGGCGTACATGGCGCAGGCCAGGCCGACCGGTCCGCTGCCCTGGACCACGACGACATCACCTGTCTGCGGCTTGGCGATATCGTTCACGGCGTGCACGGCCGTCGGGCCGGCGCAGCCGAGTGCGATCACCTGCTGCGGGGTCACCGAGGACGGGATGCGGATGATCGTCGAGCCGGGCTGGAGGTAGATCTGTTCGGACCACCCACCCGACAGATGGGGCCAGTCGGCCGACGACTGGTTGATGCCGTACACCTTGCGGGTCTCGCACAGCGACGGTTCGTGCTGGTCCTGGCAGTAGTAGCAGTGCCCGCACGGGATGTTGGACGCCCATGAGATCGCGTCCCCGACGTGCAGTTGCTCGCCCCGGGCATCGGTGGTGACTCCCTCGCCGAGGGCGTGTACGCGACCGACCGCCTCGTGTCCGAGGATGAGCGGTACCGGAATGGGCAGGCGACCTTGCTGCAGGTGGATGTCGGTTCCACAGATTCCCGCGTGCGTGACGTCGACGACGACCGCGCCGGCATCGGGGGTCACGCGCGGAAACGTCGTCGCGGTCATGGTCTGTCCGAAGCCTTCGAGCACCATCGCGGTGGCGGTGCCGGTGGTCGGGCTCGTCGGGTCCGTCTGCATCGCATTACTCATCGGATCACTCCCTTATTGCGCAAGGTCTGGACATCGGACTCGGAGATACCGAGCTCATGGAGGATTTCGTCGGCATGTTCACTGACCGCCGGCACCCCACGGTGCACCTGGGCGGGGGTGCGGGACAACGTGACAGGGTTGCCCATCAACCGGGTGGTGCGCACACCCTCGATCTCGACGTCGACGAGCGTGCCGTTGTGCCGCGTCTGGGGATGATCGAGCGCTTCTTGCAGGGTGAGCAGCGGTGCGCACAGCAGATCGACCCCGTCGAACAACTCTGCCGCCTCGGCGGTGCTCAACTGTGCGACCAGCGGACGCAGAACCGCGTTGGCGGCCTCTTTGTTCTCTGCCTGGAGCTGTGGTGTGGCGAACGTCGGCTGGACGGACAGATCGTCGATGTCGAGAGCTTTGCATGCCAGACCCAGAGCGTTCTCGCGGAACAGGCCGAGTACCAAGAGCAGACCGTCGGTCGTTTCGAAGATGCCGCTGTACCAGTCGCTGACCCAGTTGGTCTCACGCTGGTACGCCAGCAGTGTGGAGCTTTCGAGAGTCTGCAGGGCCAGTGCTGTATCGAAGAGGTTGACGCTGACCTTCTGGCCGCGGCCGGAGCGCTCGCGTTCGAACAGTGCTGCCAAGATTCCCTGGGCGAGGGCCATACCCGAGGCGTAGTCCACGGTCGGTACCGGATGTACGTATGCCGAGATCGACGGGTCGCCGCACGCGCGTGCCATTCCGCTCAGTGCCTGCGCGAGCATGTCCTGGCCTGCTTTGTGGGCGTATGGCCCGGTCTCGCCGAATCCGGTCGCAGTGCCGTAGACGAGCCGAGGATAGCGCTCGTGCAGATCGTCGTAGGTCAAGCCCAGTCGTTCGACTGCCGCGGTCCGGTAGCTGTGGATGAGAACATCCGCCTCCGCGAGGAGCTGATGGAGAATGTCTTGCCCCTCAGAGGTTTTCAGGTTCAGTGCGATGCTGCGCTTGTTGCGGTTGACCGCGGCGAAGTAGGCACTGGGGCGACCTTCGTCGAGTGACTCGCGATCGAGGCCTCGCAGCATGTCTCCGTTGACACCGCGCTCGACCTTGATCACTTCGGCGCCGAGGTCGCCGAGAACCTGCGCGGCCACGGGCGCCTGCATGATCTCGCCGAGGTCGAGGACCCGGATGCCGCTCAGCGCTTGTTGTTGCTGGGGGTGGTGCACGGTGCGCCTACTTTCCGTATACCGACTTGGCGATGATGAGTCGCTGGATCTGGTTGGTGCCCTCGTAGATCTGGGTGATCTTGGCGTCGCGCATCATCCGCTCGACCGGATAATCACGGACATAGCCGTATCCGCCGTGCAGTTGGAGCGCATCGGTGGTCACCGACATGGCGGTGTCGCTGCACAGCAGCTTCGCCATGGCCGCCTTCGTCCGTCCCGCCGGTTCCCCGTCGTCGATGAGACGGGCTGCGTCGTACAGCAGCGTGCGGGCCGACTCGATCTTGACGGCCATATCGGCGACCATGCCGCGCAGAAGCTGGAAGCGGGAGATGGACTGGCCGAACTGCTCGCGGTCGGTCGTGTACGACACTGCGGCATCGAATGCGCCCTGTGCGATGCCGAGAGCCTGCGCGGCGATGAGTGCCCGGCTGACGTTCAGTTCCTCGGAGATGTACGCGAACCCCTGGTAGGGGTCGTTGACGACCCGGACGGCGGGCAGTCGGCACTCGTCGAAGTTCACGTCGGTCGTGGGGCTGCCGCGCATACCCATCTTCTTTTCGGGAGCGCCGAAACTGACGCCGGCGTCGTCCTTGTGCACCATGAAGATGCCGAGTGACTTCTCGCCGGTCTTCGCCAGCACGGCGTACCAGTCGGCCCACGGCGCATTGCTGATGAACCGCTTCTGACCGTTGAGGATCCAGTCGGACCCATCCTGGGTTGCGGTCGTTGCGATCGCCGACAGGTCCGAGCCCACGCGCGGCTCGGTCATGCACCATGCGGCGCCCGCGGCGCCCGATGCGACGTTCGGTACCACCAGTTGCTTGAGTTCGTCGGAGCCTTGACGGAGCACGGTGGAGGTGCCGGCCCAGTTGACCAGCATGACCAGTGCCGTGCTTGCACAGGACGCTGCGACTTCTTCTACAGCGATGACCTGGGCGAGCAGGTCGGCTCCACTGCCGCCGAGGCTCTCGGGGTAGGCGAGTCCGGGCAGGTCGTTGCTGCGCAGGGCTGCCCAGGATTCCGAGGGGAATCGTTCCTTGTCGTCCACATCGGCGGCGTGCGGTGCGATCTTGGTCTGCGCGAGTTTGCGGACGCTCTCGCGGAATTCGCGATACTCGATACTCATGAATTACTCCTGGTCTGTGTGGGGAAGGTGATGATTCGGAAGTTCGACGGTCACAGTGGGGGCCAGCTCAGACCCGTCACGGACGAGGGGATACCGGCTGCGGCCGCCCGGTGGGCGAGGTCTTCGGCGACGCCGGCACGGCGCAGCACTTCCTCGGTCTTGACGTGGGTGTCGGTGGCGCGCCGTGTCGGGCCGTCGGAGAACACCGGGACCACGGGGACCGAATCCAGTGCGAAGTCCGGGTCCCGGGCGACGATCTGATCGAAGGTGGCCAGTTCGTGCGGTTCGAGTACCGGTGTCACGCAGGCATCGACATCGGCGAACACTGTGGTCCACTCCGCCATCGTCTTCGTCTCGAATGCTGTGGTCAGTGACTTTTCGATGTGGTCCCAGGTGGACTCGTCGAAATGGTTCGGAACGGCGCCGAGGTCGAGGGTGGTCCACAACCGTTCGAAGAAGGCGGTCTCGAGTGCCCCGACTGCGACGTAGCGATCGTCGGAGCAGCGGTAGCACCGATAGAACGGCATCGATCCGGTCAGTACGCCGTGTCCACGTCCGGGCAGCGTCGGCGTCTGCCAATCGACGAAGTTCATTCCCATCATCGACAGCACGCCGTCGACCATGGCGGCATCGATGTACCGGCCTTTGCCTGTACGCGTGCGGTCGTAGAGGGCGGACATGATGCCGAATGCCGACAGCAATCCGCCGCCTGCGAAGTCGGCGACCAGGTTCAGCGGCAGTGTCGGCGGGTGATCCGAGGGGCCGAAGGTCCCGAGGGCACCGGCGATGGCCAGGTAGTTGATGTCGTGCCCGGCGCGCTGCGCCATGGGCCCGTTCTGGCCGTAGCCCGTCACACTGCAGTAGACGAGTCCGGGATTGAGGGCCGACAGTTCCGCGTAGCCGGCGCCCAGCTTGTCTGCCACTCCGGGGCGGAATCCTTCCATGAAGACGTCGGCTTCCGAAACGAGGGTGTGCAGGGCGTCGAGGCCGTCGGCGGTCTTGAGATCGAGCGAGATGAACTCCTTGCCTCGCGACAGCGCGGGCACCGGAAGCCCGGAACGACCACCACCGATTGCGATCACTTCTGCGCCGAGGTCCGCGAGCAGCATGCTCGCGTACGGTCCGGGCGCCAGACGTGTCATATCCAGTACCCGAACCCCCGCGAGTGGTCCTGTCGTTGCGGTCATCGTCGTCCTCCAAAGTCATCCGGTATCTCGTGTGATGCCCATCCTGGAGGCGGTGACTGCACTCACACCATCTCCATGTGGAGATGTCGCATCACATCGGTTCTCCCGCACACTGAGATCCACACACTTAGCACGGGACGCTCCGAATTCGACAGGACAGCAATGGAAACCACTGCGACAGACACTCTTCTCGACACCTCCGCGCAGGATTACGAGCGGATTCTCGACGCCGCCGAGGCCGCCGCGGCGCCTCTTGCTCGTACGGACCTGCACGAGCGAGCGCACCTTCTGCGGTCGGTGGCCGATGCGCTCGACGCCACAGCGTCGGAACTGGTACCGCTGGCGGCCGCCGACAGTTCACTGCCCGAGCCGCGCCTGCGCGGCGAAGTCACGCGGACGACGACGCAGCTGCGGATGTTCGCCGAGGTCGTCGAGGAGGGCTCCTGGCTGGAAGCGATCATCGACACGGCCGATCCGGATGCGCACCCTGCTCCGCGTCCCGACCTGCGCCGGATGCTCGTGCCCACCGGACCTGTCGCAGTGTTCGGTGCGAGCAACTTTCCGTTCGCATTCGGACTCGGCGGCGGAGACACTGCTTCGGCATTGGCTGCCGGCTGCCCCGTCGTGGCCAAAGCCCACCCTGCTCAGCCGCGATTGACCGCCGCTTATGCGCGGGCGATCGACGAGGGACTGCGGGCGTGCGGCGCCCCGGACGGCACCTTCGGGGTTGTGCAGGGCGCCGAGATCGGACGTCAGCTCGTCCAGGATCGGCGTATCACCGCCGTCGGGTTCACCGGCTCGACATCGGGTGGCCGTGCGCTGGCCGACCTGGCAGCCGGTCGCCCGGATCCCATCCCGTTCTACGGTGAGCTCGGCAGCACCAATCCGGTGTTCGTGACACCTGCGGCCGCCGAGGACCGGTCGGGCAAGATCGCCGGCGAGTTCCTCGAATCGTTGCTGCTCGGCGCGGGGCAGTTCTGCACCAAGCCGGGGCTGCTGTTCGTTCCCGAGCAGAGTTCGATCGAGTGGCTCGTTCGAACCGCGGTCGCCGATGATTCGTTCCGTCTGCTGCACGCAGGGATCCGGCAGTCGTTTCTCGAGGTGTCCCAGCAGATCCTCGACCATCCCGAGGTCCGGCCGGTGGCAGTGCCCGAGCAGAGTGGTCTGGACGAACTGTCGGTGCGGCCGGTCATCGGCGTGACCGACGCTCGGGCACTGCGTCGAAACCCTCAGGACCTGCTCGAAGAATGCTTCGGTCCGTTCGGGCTGATCGTGACCTACACATCGATCGAGGAGCTGTACGCGGCGATGGCTGTCCTGCCGGGCACGTTGACAGCGACCGTCCACGGAACCGATGACGATCCCGATGCTGCGGGACTGCTCGGTGCGCTTGCGCGCCGTGCGGGGCGCGTCATCTGGAATGGATGGCCCACCGGTGTGGCCGTGGGTTGGGCTCAGCACCACGGTGGTCCCTACCCGGCCACCAACTCGGTACACACCTCCGTCGGAGCGACCGCGATTCGGCGGTTCCTGCGTCCGGTCGCCTACCAGTCGGTGCCCGAAGCGAACCTGCCGTCCGCTCTCGTCGATGCGAACCCGTGGGGTATCCCCCGCCGGGTGAACGGCCGGCTGTCATAGGGCCATCGCTGCTCGCGATGTCGCCTCGGTTCGGACTGGGTGCGCAGAGGACTGCGTCTGTTGCGTGGCTCCGGACCGGGTTTGTATGTGGCGTTGTGTCACACGACCTTCCGGAGCAGCGCGGGTAGTCACGCCCAGGTGTGCTGCACAACCAACGACACGGCGGTCTCCGGAGGGAGGCCGCCGTGTCGTTGGTTGTCTGCAACAGGTCCACGTCGGCTCGGGAAAGACTGTGACCGTTCGTGACGTCGAGCGGTACTCGCACGCTGAGCAATGGGTTCGGTAAGAAGGCACCAGTGATCGGAATGCTGATTCGAGGGGCCAGGAGAAGTCAGCCTGTCGTGCGGTGGGCACCTTCGGTGATCGAGTTGTGAGGCCGGGTGGACCATGCTCCGGGCACGGTGTGGAGCGAGGCCACAGCGCGTGCTGTGTCGATGAGATCCTGTACGGGTTTGGACGCGACATCCGTGCGCCAGGCGATGGACAGCGCCGTGGGAGGGATGTCGGTCACCGGCACGAATGCCAGGCTCGGTCTGCTGTAGAAGCGTTGCGTCGATGCTTGTGAGAATGCCACGCCGCGCTCGGCGAGGATCGCTTCGAAGCATTCGTCGACGGTGGCGACGTCTGCGCCGACCCGCACCGGTTCGCCTTGGCGCGATTCTGTGGCCAGCCAGTAGTTTCGCCAGTTCTCGGGGGCTTTGCGTGCGACGAAGAACTCGTTGGTGACCTGTTCGACGCTCACCTCGGGCAACTGGGCGAGCGGATGATTCGCGGACACGACCATCACCCGGGGTTCGACGAACAGGGCTTCCATGCCCAGCCAGTCCTGTATCAACAGCGGGGGCCGGACGAAGGCGACATCGGAGGATCCGTCGGCCAACCCGACATACGGGTCGGAGAAATCGTAGGAATGCATCTGCACCTGGATGCCCGGATGCAGCGACTGGAACGTACTGAGAATGTGCGGTGTGAGCTCGGCAGCTGCGTTGCCTTGGAAGCCGATGACCAACTTGCGGGTACTGACGCCGTAGGCGGCTTCGCGGGTGAGGTTGACGGCTCGTTCGGCGTTCGCCAGCAACCGGCGGCTTTCGTCGAGCAGGATCTGGCCGGCAGGGGTCAGTTCGACATGCCTGCTGCTGCGCAGCAGCAGCACCGCGCCGAGGTTCTGCTCGAGCTTGCGGATCTGCACGCTCAATGAGGGCTGAGCGATGTGCAGACGGGCGGCTGCGCGCCCGAAGTGCAACTCTTCCGCAACTGCCACAAAATAGGACAGAAGTCGCAGGTCGAGCTGGGGTTGCATGTTTCCGAAGATAGCCAACACCACCCCGGGAGACCAGTAGTCATTGCCTATCGATCCGGGCCGGATAGGTATTGGACGCACCCGGCGGACACGAGGTGTGATGGCTGTCATGGTCGGCACGGCATCCGGGAGGCCAGCACTTTCCGGATCCGGGTCGGCATACCGGAGCGAGTGCTCGCACTCGGCCTCGCTGTCTCCCTCATCGAAGGAATCCCACATGACCGTCACTACGCGTGCCCTCGACACGGCCGACTGGGCGGCCTCGTTCACCGAGGCGAACAACACCGACCCCGAGATCCAGGCACACGGCAAGTACTTCACCTGCTCGTACCTGCTCGACATGACCGACCACACGTTCGTCATCCAGATGAGCCGCGGCAACGTGGTGGACATCGCGATCGACCCCGGTCCGCTGGATGTGCCGTACCAGTTCGCGCTGCGTGCCAGCGCCGAGACCTGGCGCAACTTCGGCGTCCCGGTGCCCGCCCCGATGTACCACGGCATCTGGGCCGCGAGCTTCCAGCGCGACATGAAGCTCGAAGGCGACATCCTGGTGTTGATGCAGAACCTGCGGTGCATCACCCGCCAGATCGAACTCCTGCGCACCGTCGGCGTCCCGGTCTGATCCTCCCACCCCCTTTGAGCCGTAAGGAACACTGATGAGCAAGATTTCCCCGGTCACCGGCCACTACGTCGACGTCGACGTCGACGGACTGCTGTACAAGGTCTTCTACCTCGAGAACGGCACCGGCCAGCCGCTGGTGTGCCAGCACACCGCCGGCTGCCACAACCACCAGTGGCGCGGTCTGCTCGAAGACGAGGAGATCACCGCCAACTACCGTGTCATCGCCTACGACCTGCCGCGGCACGGCAAGTCCGATCCGCCGGAGAACACCGAATGGTGGACCGAGGAGTACCAGCTTTCCGCGGACCACTTCGCCAATTTCATCGTGGCGTTGTGCGACGCGCTCGAACTCGAGAACCCGATCTTCATGGGATCCTCGTTCGGTGGGAACATCGCCCTGCAGCTTGCGCTTCGGCACCCTGACCGCTTCGCCGGCGTCATCCCTGTCGAGGGTGCGGACTATTCGCCGGGCTTCTACCTCGACTGGTGGCAGCACCCCCACGCCAACGCGGCACAGGTCTGCGCGAGCGGCGTGTGGGACCTGATGGCACCTCAGTCGCCGGAGGCGGATCGCTGGAAGACCTGGTTCTACTACAGCCAGGGTTCCGAGTCCTTCCGCGGTGACCTGCACTTCTACTCGGTCGATCACGACCTGCGCGGAAAGCTCGCGGACATCGACGGTGACCGGTGCCCGGTTGTGATGCTGACCGGTGACTACGACTACCTCACCACCCCCGAGGACAGCGCCCGGACCGCGGCGCAGATCCCGAACGCCGAGTTCATCGAGATGAAGGAGATCGGCCACTTCCCGATGAGCGAAAACCACACTGTCTTCCGTGGATATCTCATCCGGGCACTCGAAACCCTCCAGGACAAGGCGCGCAAGTCCATCACCACCAGCTAGTACCCGCTCGCCCGCTCGGGTGTGGCCACCGAACGCGCGTGGCTACACCCGAGCGACCTGCATCGGCCTCGGCTCCCGGTTCGGGTGCCGACTGGTCGGGCGTGGCGATGAACCTTCACACACTCGGCAGGAGCTATGACCCACACTCTCCCCGCGGGCGTCCCCACCCAACTCTGGGTCGGTGGAGAACTCGTCGATTCGTCTACCGGCACCACTTTCCCCGTAGAGGACCCCGCGACCGGTGCCGTGATTGCGCATGTCGCCGATGCCGCGCCCGAGGATGGACGCCGAGCTCTCGAACACGCCACTGCTGTGCAGGGGGACTGGGCGCGGACTCCCTCGCGTCGACGTTCCGAAATACTGCGCACCGCATTCGAACTCATCCACCAGCGGGCAGACGACCTCGCGCGCACCATCACTCTCGAGATGGGTAAACCGCTCCACGAGGCGTATGCGGAGATCGAATACGGCGCATCATTCCTGCACTGGTTTGCCGAGGAAGCGAACCGAATCAGCGGGCGAGTCTCGCCGTCCCCCTCGGGAACCGGCACCATCGTCGTCACCAGAGAACCGGTCGGGCCGGTACTGGCCATCACCCCCTGGAACTTTCCGTTGGCCATGGCCACGCGCAAGATCGGTCCAGCATTGGCGGCCGGATGTTCGATCATCGTCAAACCAGCGGCCGAAACGCCTTTGACGATGCTGCTCGTCGGTCAGATTTTCGCCGATGCGGGTCTGCCCGAGGGTGTGCTGTCGATTCTGCCGACCTCCGATGCTGCAGCGCTGACCGCACCACTGATCAGCAGCGCTGATCTGCGCAAGATCACGTTCACCGGATCCACCGGTGTCGGCAAGATGCTGGTTCGTCAATCAGCGGATCGGCTCCTGCGGATGTCGATGGAACTCGGAGGCAATGCCCCCTTCCTCGTGTTCGATGACGCTGATGTCGATGCAGCGGTCGACGGCGCGATGGCTGCAAAATTCCGCAACGGCGGCCAAGCATGTACAGCAGCCAACCGATTCCACGTCGCACGTAGCGTCGCAGAAGAGTTCAGCGAGAAGTTCACGGCACGCATCGGTGCCTTGCGCACCGGACACGGTCTCGACGCAGGAACCGATATCGGACCGCTGATCACCGCGAAGCAGTGCGCCACCGTCGGTGCTCTGGTCGAAGACGCCGTCGCGAAGGGTGCGCGTATCCGCATCGGCGGTGGCCGTCCTGACGGGCCGGGAACGTTCTATTCCCCCACCGTTCTCGACGGCGTGAGTCCCGACGCGCGTCTGCTGCGTGAGGAGATTTTCGGCCCGGTAGCCGCGATCACCACCTTCGATACGGAGGACGAAGCGATCGCGGCGGCGAACAACACCGAATACGGCCTCGCTGCGTACTTCTACACCCAGAATCTCGACCGAGCGTCCCGAGTCGCCAACGCACTCGAGACCGGCATGGTCGGAATCAACCGAGGCATCATCGCCGACGCGGCCGCGCCCTTCGGAGGGGTGAAGGAGTCCGGCTTCGGCCGCGAAGGATCGGTCGAAGGTATCGACGAGTATCTCGCCACCAAGTACATCGCACACTGATCACCAGTGGTAGCATCCAGACCGGCGAATGCCCCTGCTCTCAACAAACACTCGTGCGCTGGGGGCTGGTGAAGGACCCGCCGAACGGTGGGTCCTTCACCAGAGAGGTGGTTGCCGCACTCGTTCGTGTGGCACTACCTGCACATCACCCTTGCGAAGGGGGTCGGCAGGTCGACGCGGAACGTCTCGACGGGTGTCGAGTTCAGCTGTGGCCTCCTGCCCTCGGTCACCGGGGTAGGGGACAGCATCATTGATCTCCGCGCTCCACGTGGCGATCGCTTCGTCGACCTCGGTGTCGGCACTCTGACGAGCGAGCACCAATGCGACGAGCGGCGCCGCCAGTATGGTCGTGCCGAGAATGTATGCCTGAAGCATCGAATCGAGGAGCGTCACGCCCTCCGGCGTGGTGGCGGTCGAGTCCAAGGACGCGTGAAATCCAGCCATGCCGCAGTAGTGCATCAGGCTCACCGCGAAGCCCATCATGGCGATGAAGTGGGTCATCCGGATCCCGACACCGCTGATGGACAAGGCTGCCATCACCAACCAGCGCCAGCATGTCGGACCGAGTGGGGTGGTAGCGGCTCGGCGAGCGCAGGACAGGCCGACGAAGGACCCGGCGATCGAGGTGCCGTAGGCGAGAAAGAGCGCCCACAGTCCCAGATCGAGATGGTGCATTTCGTGTGACATCAGTGTTCCTTACCAAGGCACGCTCGAGCACCTGCGCCGGCGGTGATGCGCCGAACCGTTCGGGCAGGACTGCGATCTCGGCCCTCCGAGCAGCGACAGACTGTTCGTTTTGCATGATCATGCGTACTCTGAACAGGTTTATTCGGTCTCGTGGCCATGATTCGGTGAATTTCCCTTTCATTCGGGTAGTCGGGAAGCTGTGGTTCGTCCCGTCTTCGTGGCGGCTACCGGGGGATGAGGGATCAGACGATGGCAATTCGAATTGCAGCTACCAGAACAGAGTTCGGATTCTGTGGCATCCAACGGTCGCGGTTGGAAGGCCGGAATGTGTCGGATCGCCGACTGTGTGCTCATATCGGTGCGGCGGCGACCCGAATCGAGATGGCGATCGCGGCGGTGTCGAGCATGCGGCAAGATGGGTCCGGAACTGGACTGGTGGTAGAAATCATTGCGTAACAGTATATTCCGGATATATTGCAGGCCTCTTTGCCGAAGGTTGCCCACCGCGTCGTCGAAAACACCCCCCGAGTTGTAAATCGGTTCTGCTGGGGTGCTGGCGGTGCGAGAGGCGCCGGACTCGGTGATATCCGTGTCTGCGAAGCCGGGAAGTGTCCGAAGATGGGACAGCTGAGTGAGGCGCACATCACGATGATGGCTTCCACGTGACCTGAACTACAGAAAGGCTAGGACATGTCGCCTCACTCTTCCTCTGCGGTCGGACTTGCTGATACCGAGGTGTCACTCGAGCTGGACGCGTTGATCATCGGTGCGGGAGTCGCCGGCCTGTATCAGCTGCATCAGCTTCGCGAGCTGGGGCTGCGGGTGCGCGCCTTCGATACCGCCTCCGACGTCGGCGGCACCTGGTACTGGAATCGTTATCCGGGTGCTCGATTCGATTCGGAGGCCTACATCTACCAGTACCTGTTTTCCGATGAGCTGTACAAGAACTGGAGCTGGAGTCAGCGTTTCCCCGGCCAACCCGAGATCGAGCAGTGGTTGCATTATGTGACCGACAGTCTCGATCTGCGTCGCGACATCCAATTCTCGACGACGATCACCAGTGCGCATTACGTCGAGGACTCGAAGCGATGGATCGTGCGCACCGATCGCGGGGACGCGATTGCCACCCAGTTCCTGATCACCTGCGCCGGCATGCTGTCGGCACCGATGTCGTCGGTGTTCGAGGGTCAGGAAAGCTTCGCCGGCCCGATCTTCCACACCTCTCGATGGCCGAAGGAGGGCGCCGATGTCGCGGGCAAGAAAGTTGCAGTGATCGGTGTCGGCGCCACCGGGATCCAGGTCATCCAGACCATCGCCGACAAGGTCGAACATCTGAAGGTGTTCATCCGTACACCGCAGTACGCCCTGCCGATGAAGAATCCGTCCTACGACGACCGGGATGTTGCCGCGTACAAGGAGCGCTTCGAGGAACTTCGCGCGACGTTGCCGCATACGTTCAGTGGCTTCGAATACGACTTCGAGCATGCATGGGTCGACCTGACTCCCGAGCAACGGCGGGAAAGGCTCGAAGAGATCTATGACAACGGTTCACTCAAGCTCTGGCTCGCTTCTTTCGCGGAGGTGTTCTCCGATGAAGAGGTCAGTGAGCAGGTGTCCGAGTTCGTGCGAGAGAAGATGCGTGCGCGACTGAAGGATCCGAAGCTGTGTGAACTGTTGATTCCGACCGACTACGGCTTCGGTACACACCGGGTACCGCTGGAAACCAATTATCTCGAGGTCTACCACCGTCCGAATGTCGAAGCAGTCGGGGTGCGCACCAATCCGATCAGCCGAATCGTCCCGGAAGGGATCCTGTTGGACGACGGCACGCTGCACGAAGTCGACGTCATCATCCTGGCCACGGGATTCGATGCGGGATCCGGCGCGCTGACACGAATCGACATCCGGGGACGTGAGGACCGATCGCTCACGAGCGACTGGTCGCGTGACATCCGCACGACGATGGGCCTGATGGTGCACGGCTATCCCAACATGCTGACCACCGGTGCCCCACTCGCCCCCTCCGCGGCTCTGTGCAACATGACCACCTGTCTGCAGCAACAGACCGAATGGATCACCGAATGCATCCGGCACATGCGTGAGCACGGGTACACCGTCATCGAACCGACCGTCGAGGGTGAGGGCGAATGGGTCGCCCACCACGACGAAACCGCGAATGCCACGCTGATCTCGAAGACCAATTCCTGGTACAACGGCGCGAACGTTCCCGGAAAACCTCGCCGCGTGCTGTCCTACACCGGCGGGGTCGGCACCTATCGAGAACTCACTCTCGCGGCCGCCGCGGCCGGCTACAAGGGATTCCAGCTGAGCTGACCTTCTCGGATATCCGACCCTGCGGTCGACCACTGCTCGTCTCACGGCGGCGTACGCACATGTCATCGGGTGAGCACGCGCTGCTACCGCTTTCTCATAGCTCAGGAGGACGATCTCGATGATCGACAACCCGTACTACACGCACGACTTCCACGGTGATTACGACCTGATCGGCATCGGAGCCCTCGACCTCGAGGAGGGTGGCTCGATCCCGGACTGCCGGCTCGCAGTGGCAACGTTCGGAACGCTGAACGAAGCCAAGGACAACGCAATCCTCATCCCCACCTGGTACTCGGGGACCCACCAGATCTGGCGCGACGCATACATCGGTCCTGACCATGCTCTCGACCCGAGCAAGTATTTCATCGTCTGCGTGGATCAGATCGGCAACGGTCTGTCGACGTCTCCCCACAACGCCACCGGCGTCAACGCAGAGATCGCCATGTCGAACTTCCCTCGTGTTCGGATCGGGGACAATGTCGTGGCCCAGGAGCGGCTGCTCCGGGAGCATTTCGGTATCGAACGCCTCGCGTTGGTGACGGGAGGCTCCATGGGAGCTCAACAGACCTACGAATGGGCGGTGAGGTTCCCCGACAAGGTTCTGCGCGCCGCACCGATTGCCGGTACGGCACGCAACACTCCCGGTGATTTCTTGATCGCGGAGATCATGCGCGAAGCGATCCTGTCGGATCCGGGCTGGAACGGCGGCGAATACACCTCGCATACGCAGGTCGTCGACGGCCTCACCAGGCAGGCTCACATCTGGGGAGTGCTCGGATTCTCGACCGAGTTCTGGAAGCAAGAAGTATGGCGAGCAATGGAGTTCGAATCCCTGGACGCGTTCCTGACCGGATTCCTCGAGCCCTACTTCACGGCGATGGATCCCAACGCACTCCTCACTCAATCCTGGGCCTGGCAACGCGGCGACGTCTCTCGGCATACCGGGGGAGACCTGGCCGCTGCACTCGGACGGATCACCGCCAAGACCTTCGTGATTCCCATCGACGAAGACCAGTTGTTCCCGGTCCGCGACTGTGCTGCCGAGCAGGAACTGATCAAGGGCAGTGAACTGCGCGTGGTCGAAGATGTGCTCGGGCATTTGGGCCTGTTCGCTGTCGCCCCGACCTACATGCCGCAGATCGACCGCCACCTTGCGGATCTTCTCGCGATCGAGGTCTGAAGCGGTGCCGCCACGACAACGGTCCACGTGGGCGGGACGGTAGTGAGTGTGCCCGCCGGCGGTCGTGGCGGCAGAGAACATCGAAATTCTTGCGCGGTTGCCGGCGATGTCGACCTCTATGCGTAGGGCGGGGCAGGTGATGGAACGGGCTCGGCTTCCCCTGGGGGGTGAAGCCGAGCCCGGTGATCCGGTCCGCCGTCGACGACCTGATGTCAGTCTCCTGATGGTGGTGTGCACCCCGGATCGCGGCAGTCGGTGGTCCGAGGAGTAGGCGCGGTGCGGACCGCGAGTGCCGATCTCCGGCCGGCGGGGTGGCCGTACCGCCCCGCTACTGCCGTTGGAGACGGCAGATCGATGTCCTATTCTGGGACATTCATAGAATGTGATGTGCGGCACATTGAGGGGGATGGCAGTGCTGCGACCTGCAAGGAAATGTGATGGACAGTGATAACCGCCGGCGCCGCGTGACCACCGCCCGGCATCTCCATGACCTCGCCGGTTCCCCCTCCGAGGACGTCTCACCCCTCATCGCACAGTCATGGCGACGCTCACGTCAGGCGGGTGTCATCCCGGACGGCTCGCACCTTCCACAGCTGCAGTACGTCGAAGACCTCGATCTTCGCCGACGACTGGTGCGATGCGCCCTGCCGATCCTCGATCGGCTCCATGACGACCTGTCCGACATGTCCCTCAGTGTCGCGTTGAGTGACGAGCATGCGCGTGTGCTGGTCCGGCGGGACAATGATCCCGTCCTCGCCGCGAAGCTGGACAAGGTGTACTTCGCTCCCGGGTTCACCTACGCCGAAGAGCTCGTCGGTACCAATGGAGTGGGCACAGCCCTCGAGACCGGGATGGCCGTCTACGTCGACGGCGCTCAACACTATCACGAATCGATCCAGTATTTCACCTGTGCCGGCGCGCCCATTCACAACCCCACCACCGGCCGTGTCGAAGGACTGATCGACATCACAGGCTTGACCCACACATCGAACCCGTTGATGCGCCAGCTCGCCCTTGGAGCGGCTCGTGATATCGAGTCGGCTCTTCGCGCCACGGGATCGATCAAGCAACAGCTCGTGCTCGGCGAGTTCCTCGTCGCCTGTCGGCGCCGGCAGACGGCGGTGTACTCACTCAGTTGCGGTGTTTTCATGTCGAACGAGATCGGCTCGCGCCTTCTCGACCCGATCGACGAGGCTTTTCTCCGCGAGGAAGCACAGTCGATGCTCGATCCGTCACGAGTTGCCCAGTTCGACCTGCGCCTTCCGTCCGGAGGTAGCATCGCCGTCAAGCGCACTCTCGTCGAACATGGCGGCGACATCGCCGGCATCGTCTTCGAAGTCGAGGCGACATCGTGTCCCACGAAGATCATGCAACCCCGGCGCACGGTTCCCGTGTTTCCGGGGGTGGCGGGGTCTTCGCTCCAATGGAACCGGTGTCGAGGGGAGTTGACGTCCCTCGCCGCGACAGATGCCAACGTGATCCTCAAAGGTGAACCAGGAAGCGGCAAACTCACTCTCGTTCGGGGCATGCACCTGTACAAGAATCCGCAGGCCCCGATTGTCGTCGTGGATTGCTCTGCTGAAAAGTCCGCTCACGAGGAATTGCGCACTGCGCTCGACTCCGCGGCGACCACGATCGTCCTTCGTCGCATCGACCGACTCGACGCGAGCACCGATGAGCTCTTTGCCGACCTCATATCCGCCGACCAGCACCGATACCCCGCTCGGTGGATCGTCGCGACCACATCCACTGATGGGGAAGCACTTCAGGATTCTGCTCTCGCCGAGCATTTCATCGCCACCGTCGAGGTCCTCGCATTGCGTCATCACCCCGATGACATCCCGGACATCATCCGAATGCACCTTGCACCTCACCGCGAAACCGCTTTCAGCGACGACACGATGCGAACCCTGAAGAAGTACCACTGGCCCGGCAACGTCCGTGAACTGGTCGGCACTCTCAATCACGTACTTCGCGCCAAGCCCGCGGGAACGATCGCAGTAGCTGATCTGCCTCCAGCGCTCAGCTCCGCGCCTCGCCGGACGATGACGGCAATGGAAAGAGTCGAGCGCGATGCCATAGTGGCTGCGCTACGGGACAGCGGTGGCAATCGTGTCGCCGCCGCGAAATTGCTGGGGATCGCAAGGTCGTCTCTCTACCGCAAGATCGACACGTTCGGCATCCACGTGTGATCGCGCAGAATGCGTGATCCGAGAGTCGTCCTATGGCCTTGCGTGCGGTAGCGGTGACTGTCGGAAGGTGCGGCCCTCGCGGCAAGCCCGTGGGAGACGACGGTGTTCGCGCTCGACCTGTTGCACCCAGACCTCGAACAGCGTGGCAACACCACACCGCTGCGGGTGTTTCGACACCCGCAGCGGTGTGGTGTCCGTGCGTCGGGTGGGGATTTCACCCGATCTCGTTGATGTCGTCGTGTGGCTGTTCGGCGAGCGCGCCGGTTACGCGAGCGGTCAACGGATCGAGGTCGATGTCCGGTGCCGCGGCCCGGGATGGAACCGGGGTCAGGAAAGGGCTCGGTAGACGGCGGTCTCCATGTCGAGGTAACCACCGAGCGAGCTGGGGTCGGCGAACGGGAAGATCTGCGTCGCCCAGTAGCCTCCGATCTTGTTGTGCCGGTCGATCCAGTAGTAGAGGTTGGCCAGGCCTGCCCAGGCGAGAGACCCTGCGGGACGGCCCGTGGGTGCTTCGGTTTCGTTGGTCATGAACGTGTAGCACCAGCCCTTGCGCTGGCCAGGGAAGAACTCGGCGTCGTTCGACAGAGACCTGATGACACCCGGAAGCATCTTCACGGTCAGGTCGCCGAGGTCGTTTCTGGTCGCCCACTCGACGGTGTCGGGGCGGAGGATGACGGTGCCGTCGTCTGCCTCGCCGTCGTTGAGCCACATCCGGATGAAGGCGAGGTAGTCACCGACGGTGGAGAACAGTCCGTGCCCACCCATGTCGACCTCGGGCGGGGTGGGGATGACGAAATCGGTGGCCTGGAGTCCGTCGTCGGTGCGCTGGTGCATGGTCGCCAGACGCGCGCGCATGTCGTCGGACGGAGTGAAGGACGTCGATGTCATGCCGAGGGGGTCGAGGACTCGTGTCTTCAGCGCCTCGCCAAGGCGGGTGCCGACGATGCCTTCGATCACCTGGCCTGCCCAGTCGATATTCGAGCCGTACTCCCACTGGGTGCCGGGATCGAACAGCAGCGGTGTCTCGAGCGCGTCCTTGGTGGCGGTGACGATGCTGGGCTGACCGTGGTTCTCGGCGAGGCGGTTGTACGTCTCGTTGAAGAAGTCGTATCCGAAGCCGGCGGTGTGCAGCAGTAGTTGGCGGGTCGTGATGTCGGTCTTCGGTGCTCGCAGCATCGGCTCGCCGTTCGAGTCGAAGCCCTCGATGACCTGGAGTTCGCCGATCGCGGGCGCGTACTCCTCGGCCGGGGAATCCAGGTCGAGATCACCGGATTCCACGAGTTGCAGCGCCACGGTGCCGGTGAGGGCTTTGGTGGTCGAGAAGATGCTGAAGACGGTGTCATCGGTCATCGGTTGATCGTTGTCGACAGACCGTACCCCAGCGGACTCGATGAACAGGGTTTCCTGGTCGTTCGTCATGCCCGCTACTACTCCGGGCACGGCACCGCTGTTCACCGTGGTGTGGATGACTTCGCGGGCTGAGTCGACGACGCGTTGGGTATCGGACATGGGGGTTGTTCCTCTCGTTCGGCCGACAGTGACGCTGCTCCAAGTTTCACAAGAGTGTGATGGGTGTCTCAACCGACGCAGCGGCGCAGTTTCGCTCTGTTTCCCCGCCGAATGGCGGGTCCCTCGGTCGAGCGGCCGCCGTATCCTCGATCCGAGTCTTCGAGGAGGTGACGTGACGATGGCCCGAGCCGTGCCCCGTCCACCATTCGATGCCGAACTCAAGGCGGGATTGGCTGTGGTAGGCGGTATGTTCCCTCCGACCATCACTGCGGACCTGATCGAGTTCATGCGTACGTCCTATGCGTCCCCTCCGATGGACGAGGAATTCGACCGCCGACGGATCGCGGTGAACGACGTGACCTTCCCCGGGGGTGATGGCGCTGCCGTCAACGCTGCGGTACTTCGTTCCCGGGACTTCAGCGGGCCCCGTCCTGCGGTGCTGTACGCGCACTCCGGAGGATTGATGTTCGGAGACATGTTCAGCGGCCTGGACCTGGTGCTGGACTGGGTGACCGAACTGGGGGCGGTTCTTGTCACGGTCGAATATCGTTTGGCCCCTGAGTATCCCGACCCCTACCCGCGTGAGGACATGTATGCCGCCCTGGAGTGGTTGGCTGCGCATGTCACCGATCTGGACGTGCGGGCGGACCGGATCCTGGTCGCAGGTGCCAGCTCCGGTGGCGGACTGGCAGCCGGTCTCGCGCTGGCTGCGCGGGACCGCGGTGGTCCCCGGTTGTGTGGGCAGGTGCTCGACTATCCGATGCTCGACGACCGGTGCACGACCGCTTCGATCGAGCAGTTCGACGGTATCGGTGTGTGGGACCGGATCAGCAACGAAACCGGCTGGACCGCCCTGCTGGGTGAGCAGCGGGGCACCGACCTTGTCTCGCCGTATGCAGCCCCGGCCCGCGCGCAGAATCTGCGCGGATTGCCGCCGGCCTTCATCGACGTCGGTGCGGCCGAGATCTTCCGGGACGAGGCGATCGACTATGCCAACAGGATCTGGCAAGTCGGTGGCGATGCCGAGTTGCACGTATGGTCCGGCGCCTTTCACGCGTGCGACATTTTCGCCCCGCACACCAGCGTGGGCCGGTCCATGATCCGGACCCGCAACACCTGGGTCGAGAAAATCCTTGCGGACTGAGGGCAGGAACGAATATGCAAGAGCTACTCGGACGGATCGCCCGCCTCGATCCCAGCGCCAGTTTGGGTCTGCGTGTCATCGCGTGCTTCGACGAGTTGATCGTCGGCAACGTCAACACCCGTGCCCTGCTCGCAACCGCTGCCGCGCTGGCCGGTTGTACTGCAGGGTTCCGGCAGAGCGTCCCGCCGCGGACTCTACGAGTCACTCCGAAAGGTGAAGCAGTGCAGGGTCAATCGCCGACAGATCCTTCGAATCTGCACGTGGCGTCGGAGGACGGCATCGACGTCTGGCTCGAACGCGACGGTGCTGCTGGGCCGAACGACGCACTCATCCTCGAGCGCTTGGCACTGGCTGTGCGGATCCGGAACGGGCGTGGAGCCCGGGAGATCGACAATCGCCGCCACCTCGGCATACTCACCGGTCGCGAGAGCATTCCCGACGAGCGCTTGACCGCGGCGAGTGCGCTCGGATTGTCGGCAACGGGCCTGTATCGCCTCGTTGTGGCACCGCTGTTCGCGGTGTGGCGCAATCATCCCGCCGGCCCGGAGGACGTGATCGCCACCCCGTTCGGTCCGGTTCACGCCATCGTTGTGCCGGAGCGGTACCCGCCGTTCGGCGCTTCGCCGTGCGGTATCGGAACAGCCACGCCGCCGGACTTGTTGGATCGGTCGTTCCGGACCGCGATGGTCGCTCTGCGCCTGTGCCGAACCCCGAAGGAACCCCAGGTTGTGGCCGACTCCTACGGGGGTCTGATCGAACTGCTTGCCGACGCCGATGAGCACGCTCCGCACAGCGACGCCGACCGTGTCGAGGCCATCGCACACTACGCCTGGGGGATGGAGACGATCGATGCTGTCGTCGCTGCGCAGTCCGTTCGAGAAGCGGCGCGACTGCTCAACATCCACCACAGCACGCTTCAGAGCAGGATCGATACCATCACTGCGACACTCGGTTTCAACCCGTTCGAGGGATTCGGGCGCAGCCGGCTCGGGGCAGCGTTCCTGCTGCATCGCTTGCGTACGTCGACGGTCCTCGACCTGCCGGCGGCTGCGGCACCCGGCAATGTCGCCGTGCTCGGTCCTGCTCGCCGCGCGACGGTATGAGGCCGTCAACGCTTCGTGATGTGGTCTCGGTTATCTCGGTGCCGGTTCGGTGCGTTGGCGTGTCGGTGATCGCCGGAAGCGGCACAGCGTTGTGCGGGTGATGTCCCTGCGACGTCAGCTCCGGGCGGCGGAGCCGTCTTCATCCCAGTCGGGCAGGGCCGGCACTCGGGTGGCGAGGGCGGTATCGGCGACGATCAGTACGACTTCGATTGCGCGAGCCAGAGGCCGGATTACGAGGCTGGAAATCATCAGAGAACGGTCTTCCTTGGTCGTATGTCGTTCGGTGGAGCCGAGGCGTCCCGTCGGGAGAACGGGTCTGCCGATCGCGATCAGACCTGCCATCTACGTGCCGGAGGTGATCGTCCGGGCGGTTCAGCTCGGACGACAGCAGCGGTAATCGAGCATTCAACTATAATTATGCTACCCGGTTCCGAAAATCAAGTCGATCATGCCCGGCGCCGAACGAGCAGTCGGACTCCCGAATCGGTCTCTGTGAGCGGCACTGCCCTCGTTCGTGGGAAAGCGTAAAGAGGATTCCGATAAGGGAGAGCGCTCCGACGGTGGGAGCGATCGGCGTACCGGCTGTCCCGCAAGCAAACACCGACGAACGGCATCGATGGGGCATGGCGGGCCCCTCAATCGAACGGATAGGACACAACCCGCCCTACACGGGTCGGTGTGGAAGTTCCCGGATGCCCTGCCCGTTGGAGGGGGGACAGGCAGGGCATCCGGGACGGGGTCGGTTCACCGACCGGGAACCACGGTCCGCCTACAGGGGGTGACGGATCGTGGTGGTGTTGCAAGATCGTCTTTATCGGTCGCATCGCGCGTCGCCTATATTTACGGTACCGAGTACCCAAAATCAAGTCTCGGGTCGAAAAGAGGGGGGAATGCGATGGCTACCGGCAGACGTGGGCGTCCTCGGGTGTCGTCTCGCGCGCAGGTCGAGGTCGCCGCGTTCGAACTGTTCCTCGAACGAGGCTATGCGGAGACGTCGATCATGGATATCGTTGCGGCCGCGGGGATCAGCAAGACCACCTTCTTCCGGTACTTCTCCAGCAAAGCGGCACTCGTGTGGTTTCCTTTCGAGGAAAGTACCCGCGATCTCCAGCGCTCCTTCGGCACGGTTGACGACGAGGTGCCGGTCATGGAGGCGATCCGGGCCGGGGTGATCGATACGGTAACGGCCCGACTCAACGATGAGGGCGTCTGGACCGCCCAGATTCGGATCCTCGACGCCTCACCGGAATTGCAGGCCGAGGGTGCTCAACGGTGGTTGGTGTGGTCCGAGGTCGTCTCGACGTTCGTTGCGTCCCGTATCGGTACGCGTCCGGCGGCGGTGGTGCCGGCTGCTGTCGGGGGTGCGGTGCAGTCCGTGGTGCTCGCCGTCCTGCGCGAGGGAGTGAGGTCTCCCACATCCCCCGGTGAGGTGTTGACCACTCTCGATAAGTCGTTGGCTTCGCTGGGGTACAGCCTGCAGAAGTGGATCGACGAACAACCTTACAAGTAAGGCGCATCGGCCTTGTCGCTTGCCAGGTTGATGGGACCACCTGATTGCCAGAGGGTAGGGACCACCGTGGCGCGTTATTGAGGATGCGTGTTGTCGGTGGCGGCGTCAACTGCTCCGGGCCGGGTGCGTTGACGGTAGGACGGTCCTTCGACGACGAGGGTGTGGGCGCTGGAGGTCAGCCGGTCGATCGCGGATTGGGCGAGGAGGGTGTCTGCGGTCATCGTCAGCCACTCCGACGGCTCCCGATTTGATGTGACGATCGTGGTCTTCTTCTTGTGCCGTTCTACGATGAGTTCGTAGAAGTCGTTGGTTTCGGTGGCATCGAGCGGTCGCAGCGCGAAGTCGTCGATGATGAGCACGTCGATCGCGGTCAACCTGCGGATCTCGGCGTCGACGGTGTTATCCAATCGGGCTGCGCGGAGCCGGGTGAACAGCTTGTCCGATCGCGCGAACAGAGCACTGTGTCGCCGCCGGATTGCCATGTGCCCTAATGCTGTTGCCAGATGGGTCTTGCCGACCCCGACCGGGCCGAGAACGATCGCGCACTGCTGGTTGTCGAGGAACCGCAATGAGGTCAGATCTGCGAGGAGTGTCCGGTCGTAGCGCAGATCATCGAGCGCATTCCAGGTATCGAACACCATCGCCGGGTCGAGTCCTGCCTTGGTGGCTCGTAGTGTCGCCGAACGTGATTCACGCCGGTTCACTTTGTCGGCGAGGAGCACTTCGAGGAACCCGATGTGGCTGAGTTTGTGTTGACGGGCCAGGGCGGCGCGTTCGGGCAGCGTGTCGGCCAGCGCCCCGAGTTTGAGAGCTTTGAGCAGTCGGACCATGTCGGTACCGACAGGTTCGGTGGCTGCGGTGCGGGTGTGGGTGCTCATCGGTGGATCTCCGTGTTCTCGGCGCTGTCGCCGACGACTGACAGTGCGGGTGCATTTGCGGCAGTGTTGAATTCGGACGGATCACGTGAGAATCGTGATGCGGTGTGTCCGACTGCTTTCGGCAGATCCGGCGAGGTCTTCTCGGTGGCGCGCTCGAGCATCGAGGCGATCTTGGTGACCGAGACGACGTCGAGGTCGAGCGACAGGGTGCAGGCCTGCTCGACCCGTTCGACTCCGTAGCGGCGGACCAGTCCTTGCAGACGGTAGACGCTGCGGATCCTCGTCCACGGCAGCGGATCGTCGAGGATGCGTTCGGCGTAGATGCCGATGTTCGGCCCGTGCGCGGTGCACTTGGCGATCAGAGAGGTGACATCACGCAGCGCGTAGTCGGATCTGTGTTCGGGCAGGTCAGCGCGGTCGGTGCTCCGTCCACCCGGCGGCGTGCGGGGGTGGATCTTCACCAGGATGCCGCGGTGATAGAACTTCACCAGTTCGGTGTCGGCGCGCACCGACAGCGTCGATCCGATCCACTGTTGCGGCAACGAATACAACGCCCGCCCGACTTCTGCGTGGAAATCACGGTGCACTTTCACGTCCTTGAAGATCGGCACATCGTAGACCGCCGGCACCGGCAACAACATGGGTCGTTCGGCAGTGTCGAAGACCTCCAGCGGTCGTGCGCAGGTGGTGCCGTGGATACGCATGCCCGCGGTGGTGCTGCACCAGCGGACGACGGACTCTTGAGCTTCGGCGAGATCGGTGAAACGTTCACCGGCCCAGAAGTTTCCGCGCACGTACTGCACGGTGCGTTCGACGCGGGGTTTGTCCTTCGGTGACCGCACCCGGGCGGGATCGGTGATGAATCCGACGTGACTGCTGTAGTCGAGCCACCCCTCGCTGAAACGCGGGGTGATCGGGTCCGCCGCGGTCACGACGGGTCTGAGGTTGTCGGGGATCAGGACCGCGAAGACCCCGCCGAAGAACTTCCATGCCGCCTCGCATCCGGCGATCACCGCCGCCAGCGTCTGCGAATAGGTCAACCACACGAACATCTGTCGGCTGTACACGGCGGTGAAGATCAGGGCATGAACTTTCCGGGATCGGCCGTCCTCGGGGTCGGTGAGCATCCCCAGATACCCGAAGTCGATTTGGCATTCGACACCCGGATCTCCGTCGACGACCCGAACGGTGAGGTCCTTGCGGCCGAAACCGCACCGCTCGGTAGCGAACCGGTGCAGCGTCCGGTACGGCACCACACAGCCTTGGCGGGCGAGGAGCACGTGGATCTTGGTGATCGTCAGCGGTTTGTGCTCATCGTCCCCGGCCACCCACCTGGTGATCTGCTGCCCGTGAGGAACCAACTGTTCCCATGCCGCACCGTGTCCATGAGGCCGGTCGGGGCGCACGGTGTCGACGACCGCAGCGATCAACTCGTCATCGATGTCGGCTGCAGTGCCGTCCCTGTTCAGCCCGGCAGTCTGGGCGGCGTCGACGTAACGTCGGACGGTCTTGCGGTCCACCCCGGCGTGGTCTGCGATGGTGCGCAGCCCAGGCGCCGGCAGAGCGGCTGTCCCGAGCCATAGTCGCAGTACTTCTCTGATCTCGTTCACACTGATCTCCCGAAAAGCCATGTCCGTCGACCTCCGCGACCTCGCTTGAGCTGTCACAGACGATCGAACGAGCAAACGACGAGATCACCGGCAAGGCGCGCCGGTGGTCCCATAACTGGCAATCCAGGTGGTCCCATCACCCTGGCAAAATCAGCTCACACCGGCCCCATGCTCATGGCAGACGACAGGCCTCCTCTGCAGTGGCGGACCTACGTGCGAGATGTACCCGAGGTCCAGTGACGTGCGCATCATCGATGTACCGGATCGATGCACCGCCGGTGGCGGTGGTGGTCTGCCCCCGGACGGGACCCACCGTTTCCCGACCCGTCGCCGTCCGGAATGCCGGCCGTCGATCGTGAGGCGCCGCATCGTGCCGACCCGCAGGCCAGGGAGGGTTCGTCGCCGCTCGACCCAATGGGAACTGATGAAGTATCTGGCCGGTGATGCGCGTGGCGCCGCTGGGTTCGGTATTCGCGACACTTCGAGGGATCGGAGTGGGTGCGCAGGTGCGAGGCGCACTTGTTCGGATATCGAACTGCATCGCAGGTCGTGCCGGTGATGCACATCTCGAATATTGCTCGCACACAATTAGTTCGCGCACGACTGAGTCCGGTATGCTCGTCCTGTGACCACAGGTGACCTCGCTTCGATCGGGAACGACGACCTCCTGGCGTTGGACCGGCAGGTCTGCTTCGCGCTTGCCGTTGCCAACCGGGCCGTCCTGGCTGTCTACCGGCCTATCCTCGAGCCTCTAGGCCTCACTCACCCGCAATACCTGGTGATGTTGGCGCTGTGGGAGAAAGCTCCGATGTCGGTCAAGGCGATCGGCGAAGCGCTGGCTCTGGACTCGCCCACGCTCTCGCCTTTGTTGAAGCGCCTCGAAGCCTCACAGCTGATCACTCGTTCGCGCAGTCGTGTAGACGAACGTCAACTGGTCATCGATCTCACTGCCCAAGGTCGAGCCCTGCGGAACGAAGCCCAGAAAGTCCCGGTCGCCGTGGTCGAGAAGCTCGGTGTTTCGCCGGCGGAGCTCCAGGAGCTGCATCGGGCACTGACCCTTCTCAATGATGCTGCAGCACATGCAATAACCAGTTCGGATCGACGTCCGTCCCGAGATCCATCCGAGTCACCGGATACAACGAAGGGAACGCTGTGACGACCCCACTTCGCACACGACCTACCGTAATTCAGCGCCTGGCCTATGTGGTTGGCCGCCCCCTGCCTCCGCAGATGCAGGACTGGGTCCGTAACGACATCCTGGGGCCGGGCGGCGTGCGCCGCTATCTTCTCAGGTGGAATGTACCGGTCATCCCGCTGCTGCTGTTGTTCCTGCTGATCCCGGGACCGGTATGGATTCCCGTCTCCATGATGATGTTGCTGCTCTTGCCCTGGACGTATTTTTCTGTGGCGTTGATGAGCATCTGGCAACGTCATCGACTTCAGCAACACGGTCTCGATCCTGATCTGCTCGGTGCGAAAGCGCAGGCGCGTGCCTCGCGTGAACGCGAGGACTACGAACGTCGGTTCGGTCGCGCAGCCTAGGCAATGTGCGCAACCCTGACGCGGAGTCAGGGTTGCGGACCGGCGCCTATCTCACCCATGTCGGCGGGTTGTCGGGCAGCAGGGCCATCCCCGGTGTAACCGGAGGATGAGTGCGTACTGCATATGGCGGCGACAGTCGTCGTTCGGAGTAGCGGTGCTGCGCAAGCCGGGGAGAAGAGGATCAACTCGCCGGCGGTGACGACGACGATGTTCAGTCCCCGGTCGCCGCGATCTCCGTCGACCCCCAGGGCTCCGCAGTCTGGTGGGCCTCACGTGTCGAGGAACTGCCGTCTATGATCGACCAGGTCCACGACAACCTCGACGTGCTACGTAATCTCGACAAGTTGCTCGGCATCGAGCACGTCTATGTCGACACCCCGGGCTGGATCGACCTGTCCGGTGCCGACGACGGCACCGATGTCCTCGGCACCGGTAGTTCCGCCGACGCGTTGCGCGCGGTGCTCGAGGTCGCCGATCTGGTCATCGTTCCGATCGAACCCGAGCCGCTGTGTCTCGGTCCCACCGCGCGCACGATCAAGCAGGTCATCGAACCGCTCGGCAAGAAATTCATTGTCGTGGTGAACAATTGGGATCCCCGCGACGGCAAGGTCGACCTCGAACAGACCCGCGAGCCTGCAGTAGTGCACTGCTTGATAGCCGCGGCGGTGCGGTGATGGTCGCGCTCAGTCGGATTTGTCGAACAACGACAGGAACCTTTTTCGTGGGTTCAGGTGCCGGTCATTTCGTGTGGTTCGAGGAGAGGGTGAGGGCTGTCGTGATTGCGAATCCTGCTATCCACTCCGGGATTGCGCGGTAAAAGCTCGAGGTGACCTGGTAGGGGCCGTTGGCGTGGAGCGCGGCGTAGGCGGCGATCCAGGTGCGCACCTCATGGGACGAGTGGCCGGCCTGCTCGACGAACCAGTCATTGGTCCACGTGTCGATTTGTTCGAGTTCGCCGGATGCCAGAATCTCGAGAAGATGCTGGTCCCAGTGGGGGTTCAACGGCTGAATGGTGGCGGTACCGGCAGCGAAGTCTCGACCTGCGGTGATGACGCGTTGTTCGCGGGCCTTGCGTTCGGCGTCGCTCGGATTGCGGCCGTCGATCAACCGTTCGCGCACCTGCTCAGGCGAGCTGGTGAACTGCGGAATCGGTGGGTCGTGGGAGAGCCCTCCGGATCCGACGAACAGGACGCGTTTGTCCAGTTTGTTGGCTGCTCGTCCGACAGCTTCGCCGAGCAGCCGAACTCGGCTGACGGGGCCGAGGGGTTCGGCGACGGAGTTGATGAAGATCGGCACGGTCGGTACTGCGATGATCGATCCGACGAGTAGTTGTAGAGCCTGGGCGAAACCGTGGTCGACGTGCATGCGTTCGGAGAACGCGGCGTCGATACCGCTGTCGAGTACTTCGCGCGTAATAGTGCGGGCGGCGTCGCGGTCGACGTCGAGGGGGCCGGCTTCGGTGCCATAGTCGCCGACGGACTGCGCGCCGGCTCCGATGCAGAACGGTGGCAGCAGGTCGTAGAAGACCCCGTTGTAGTGGTCGGGGGCGAAGATCACGATCAGATCTGGGGCGAAATCGGCGATGAATCGGCGCGCGTGGTCGAAGGCGGCGTCGACGGCGTCGATGACTTCTTGATCGGGGTCGTTGCGTCCCATCAGGGGGGAGTGCGACATCGCGCACAGCGCCACAGGCATCGCGGAGCCTCCTTTCTGGTACTTCACGGCCTCTGCCCGGATGGTTCGAGCGAGAGCGGATGAGGTTCGTCGGATGGGTGCGTCCGGCCGGTGCCGCCAGGGGTTTCAGGCGAGGACGGCACCGGCTGCATCTGTGTCAACTGCGATCGAGGAGAAAATCCAGGTGCAGTTTGTTGAAGGTGTCGGGGTCTTCGTACTGGGGCCAGTGTCCGCAGTTCTCCATGACCGCCAGCTTGGCGCCAGGGATGTGGGAGGCGATGCGCTCTGCTTCGTCGACCGGACCGGAGGGATCTTTGGTAGTCCACAGAACCATCGTTGGCACGGTGATGCCTTGGAGGGTGGCATCGGTGATCATGTTCCGTTTGCGAGTTTCGAGGTCCTGCAAGGCCATGTTCATTTCGCATGCCTTGAGCCAGTCCGGTTGTTGGAAGATGGCCTGGCGGGTGCGGATGAGGTCGTCGGTGACCATGTTCGGGTCGGCCATGAGCCATTCGAGGCGTGCTTTGACGCGTTCCCAGCTCGGGTCTTTGGCGGCTTCCATCGACAGGGTGTAGAGCCGTTCCATTACCTGTGGGTTGGCCATGGTGCCGCCCATGGTGTTGAGCACGATCCGCTCGACTTTGTCCGGGTGGTCGTGAGCGAACTGGGCGGTGACCCATCCGCCCAGCGACTCGCCTGAGAAGGATGCTTTCTCGACGCCGATGGCATCCATAAGGTGCAGCACGTGGTCGATGTAGTGCTTGATCTCGAGGGGGTGATCGGGTTTGGCGGAGTAGCCGTGGCCGATGAAGTCGATGGCCCACACATTGAAATGCTCGGCGTGTGAACGCAGATTGCGGACATATGCTTCGGCGTGGCCGGTGATGCCGTGTAGGAGAATGAGTGTGGGCTTGGAGTCGTCCCCGGCGTGCAGATAGCGGGTGCGGTATGGGCCGGCCTGGATGAACCCCTGGCTGAACTCGACCTGGTTCAGATCGTCCCAGACGCTGGTGTACGGGCGGGTCATGCGTGTGCTCCCTCGATTGGTGTGATGCTGGCTGTGGAGGCTGGTGCTGCGTCGTCGGCGGTGACGTGCGGGACGACGCTCGGTACGGCGTGGATGCTGTACTGGGGCGTACCGCCGTTCCCGGCGGTTGGGGTCTCATGCGGGGCACGGTCGAGGACGATGCTGAGCGCGTTCTCGAGGTGGGTGAGTGCTTCGCTGTCGTCCCATACCGGAGCGCTGTACCGCCAGGCGACGTAGCCGTCGGGGCGCACGAGAAGAGCCCCGGCCTCATGGATTTCACGGAGCTGCCGCCAGTACCCGTACGAGTCGTTGATGCCCGCTTCACCGATGACTACGGTGCGCAGGAACGGTAGGTCCAATGTGGCAGCGGCACGTTTCCATGCCTGTCCGCCGATGCCGGTGAGCAGGGTCATCTGTCCCTTGCCGGTGACATCGAGGGTCGAGACCCGGGTACCGTGCGGGCCGACCAACCAGGCGTGTGGCAGCTTGGCGCCAGGACGAGTGGTGGCCTGCAGGTACAGTTCCCGGTCGCGTCCCCATACCTCCTCACCGGCTTCAAGGTCGGGGACCACCGCAGACGAGGCGTAACGCTGGTTGAGTTCGACGCCGTGGGCATTGAACTCGGTGTTCTTGACCTCGAGTGCCTCGTATAGGCGCTCACGCAGTGCCGCGCCTTCGGAGGAGGGAGCTTTGAGTTTTGCCAGGCCGGCGGTGACCGGGTCGTCGCTGGTGGGATCGAACCACTCGCGCAGACCGGCGTAGTCCTTGCGGGACTGGTTGGCGCGCGCGACGATCTGCCTGCCGACCGGAACCCGCTCGGGGGAGTAGGACTCGAGCAGTCCCGGTCCCGCGTATCCCTTGGCGGCGTAGGCGATCTTCCAGGCAAGGTTGAATGCGTCCTGCATGGAGGTGTTCGAGCCCAGGCCGCTGCTCGGCGGATGCCGGTGTACGGCGTCGCCGCCACAGAACACCCGGCCGGATTGATAATGCTCGGCCCACTGCTGATTGACGTACCAGAACGAGCGCGACACGATGTCGATGGTCAGCTCAGGGTCGCCGACAAGGGTACGGATCTGTTCTAGCACAACGTCATCGGATGTGTCGGGTTCACCTTGGGACATGTCGAAGCCCCATCCGGCGATCCACTGGCCCCAAGGTCTGATCGCCCGCAGCAGACCCATGCCGATCTCACCGAAACCGGCCTTGGAGTTGAAGATCCAGTGCAGAATGCTCGGCCGGTGAGCGACGTACTTGCTCAGATCCGCGTTGAACAGGATGTAGGCGGTGCCGGCACGGGCGAGCTCGCCTTCGAAGGGCAGTCCGATCTGTTCGGCGATCTTCGAGCGGGCACCGTCGAAGCCGAGCAGGAAGCGCGCTCGCTGGGTGAACTCGGTGCCCGAGCGCACATCCCGGAATCTCACCGTGACACCGTCCTTGTCCTGGCTGTGATCGAGGTATTCGGTGTTGAAACTGATCAACGCGCCGCGTTCGGCCGCGTTCTTGATCAGTACCGGTTCCATCAGGGGCTGAGGGATGTCGAGCATCGCGCACGGGCTGCCGGCGAGATAGTCGCCGTACCGGGCGCCGGTGCCCCATGTTTGCATCCGGACGATTTCTTCACCGGCCAGACTGGTGGTGAACAGGGTGTCGCCCATCTGGTCCCACGGAGTGGCGTATGTGCGGGCTTCGTCTTCGACGCCCAGGTCGCGGAGCACTTCTACGGCGCGTTGGTTGGTGATGTGCGCGCGGGGTGAGTTCGCCACCCAGGGGAACATCGAGACGGCGTGGACGCGGACACCGTAGGTGGCCAGGGCGAGAGCGGCTGTGCCTCCAGCGGGACCGAGTCCGACGACGATGACGTCGGTGTCGTAGGTGGGGTCGTGGTCGTTCATGGTGGTCACTTCACTTGTCCAGGGTCCGCACGGACCGTGCGGCGTCGGTGGTGGGCGGAGTCGAAGAAGCTGCGATGGCAGTTGCGCTCGGTGTCGAGGTGCGCTGGTCGGCATCCAGTTGGCGTGTCGCGCCCTTGCGTCCCCAGCCGCCGGGCAGCAGGACCACCGAGACCACCGAGATGGTCGAGACGATCAACAGGTAGAGCACTATCGAGTTGCTGGTGTTGGTGGAGGCGTACAGGGCGGTCGCAATGGTCGGGGCGAACGCCGAGCCCGCGACCTGGGAGATCGTGTAGCCGATCGAGACGCCGCTGTAGCGCACATCTGCATCGAAAATCATGGTGAACAGCGATCCGGTTACTCCGGCGGCGGGGGCCATGGCGATGCCGAAGACCAGTACCTGCGCGGTCATGAAAAGCCAGGGGTTTCCGGTGTTGATCAGTGCGAAGGCCGGGCCGATCGCCACCCCCATGGTGACGGCGCCGAGCAGGTACATGGTCTTGCGGCCGAAGGTGTCCGACAGGGCGCCGAAGACGGGATAGAGGAGGACGGCGACGAGGCCGGCGACGAACACGCCGGCCAGGGCGAAGGTGCGGCTGATTCCGGCGACGGTGGTGCCGTAGGAGACGAGATACGCCATGCAGATGTAGGCGAACACTCCCTGGGACAGGTAGGTGCCGGCAATGAGGAAGATTTCTTTCGAGTGCTTTCGGAATGCGACGGCGATCGGCATCCGCACTACAGCACTGTTGGCTTTGATCTCGGCGAAGTCGGGGCTTTCGGTCAGGGACAGGCGGATGAACAGGCCGATTACGATCAGGACCGCGCTGAACAGGAACGGTAGCCGCCAGCCCCAACTGAGGAACTGCTCGTCCGGGAGTTGAGAAGCGGCGAAGAACGCCAGGGTCGCAATGCTCGTCCCGGCGGGAGCACCCATCTGTGAGAAGGAGCCGAAGAATCCTTTCTTCGCGGTGGGGGCATGCTCGACGGCCATCAAGGTGGCGCCACCCCATTCACCGCCTACGGCGAAGCCTTGAACCAGGCGCAGCAAGGTGAGCAGGATCGGAGCGGCGATGCCTATCTGGGCGTAACCGGGCAGCAGTCCCATCAGTACTGTGGCGGCACCCATACCGACGAGAGAGATAACGAGCATCTGTTTGCGGCCGACCCGGTCACCGAAGTGGCCGAAGACGATGCCTCCGAGGGGTCGGGCGAGGAATCCGACGCCGAAAGTAGCGAAGGACAACAGGATTCCGATAGCAGGTGAGACATCGGGGAAGAACAAGGTGGGGAAGACCAGTGCGGCCGCGGTGCCGTAGATGAAGAAGTCGTAGTACTCGACGGTGGTCCCTACGAAGCTGGCCAGGGCCACCCGCATCGGGGAGGTCTTCGTTGCGGAAGTCGGCGCGGTGGTCACGGTGTGGTTCCCCCGCTGCGAGGGGCGGGGCAGGCTGGCACTGCGAACAATGCTGGGTGCGAGGCGGTCATGGCCGCGCCTTTCGTCTGAGATTCGTCGGGAGGTCGAAGAGGGCCACCGCAGAAGGGGCCGAGCAACTGGAATGCTAGACGTCTAGTTGCGAAGCTACTCCAGCGCGAATGGTGACGCAAGTCTCTGTCGGAGGAGTGTGGATCGCTCTGTGGCGATCAATGTGATGCTGCGCTGCCCGAAGATACAGCGCCGCAGGCGGGGCGGAAGCCTGTAGGCCTGTCCGGTGGCACAGAACCCGTTACAGCGAGCGGCTCACCATCAGCGCGATGGCTGAGCACTCGATTCGTCGCGAATGACCGCAATCGTGCCGACGATATGGCGCTCCATCGCCTCACGCGCCGCAGCGGCATCGCGATTTCGGATCGCCTCGGCGATCTCGTGATGGTCGTGCTGGCGGTTGGGTAACGCACTCGCGAGCGGGTTGGTGATGCCGGCGGTGTTGATCAGGAAATCCGACAGATCCCACATCCGCTGACTGGTCTCCTCCATGATCCGTGAATGCGCCATCGCATGGATGGCGGCATGGAATTCCCTGTTGTGAACTCGGTATCCGTGGGCGCGGACCTCGGGGTCGTCGGAGGCGATCAAGGCATCGACGCGTGCAGAGATCAGATCCAGCTCCCGCACCTGCGCCTCGGTTCGCCGTGTGGCCGCCACCGCAGCAATGGCTCCTTCGAAACCACCGAACAGGGTGAAGAAGTCCTCGACCTCACGCGGGGTGTAGGAAACGACCTCGCACCCGACCTGGGGGACGATGTAGACCAGTTTGTCGCTCGAGAGGCGACGCAGGGCATCCATGACCGGCTGTTTGCTCACCCCGAATTCCTGCCGAATCGACTCGACGACGATCTTCTCGCCAGCTGTATAGCGGCCTTCGAGCAATCGGGTCTTCAAGATGTCGTAGAGCGCGGAGGACAGGCGTGCCCCGGAGGTGCGGACGTGCGCAAGGAGGGCGGCAGCCTCGGTGCTAGCCGTCGGGCCGGGATCGGTCGAGGTCATCGGCTCAGGCTTTCCGTCGGTTATCGGGTGGTGCTGGGAGTTGAAGGCAGCGACTTGCATTCTAGTACTTGTGGTGTGAGTCACTGTGAGCTACGTTCATCTGGAACGCTAGCATTCCAGTTCGCGATCAGTGGGCAGCATCCCCGATTGCGGAATCCACTCCGGAGGCATGCACACCCGTAGTGAGGCCGTCGGACACATCCCCGCTACGACGGGTAGGACGAGCCAAGTGCACACCCCTGGGCCCCGTGCAAGGAGAAACTTATGGAATTCTGTATCGGCACCTGCGCCAAGATCGACCAGGTCGCGATGGTGAAGCAGGCCGAGGACCTCGGGGTCACTCACTTCGGTGTCGGCGAAGGCCCGTTGCTGTTCTCCGATCCGTACCAGTTCCTCGCCCTGGCTTCGCAGCAGACCACCGGCATCCACCTGGGCACCATGGTCACCAATCCATTGACCCGCATCGCCCCGGTCACCGCGAACTCCATGGCCACTCTCAATGCCCTGGCGCCAGGCCGAACCTTCCTCGGTATCGGTACCGCCAACAACGCGCTGCGTTCCATGGGTAACCGCACCGCGAAGATCTCCGAACTGTCCCACGCCATCGAGGTCTCCCGTGAACTGATGGCAGGCCACCGGGTCAACCACACCTGGCTCGGACAGTCCCGGGAAGTGGAGTTCCTCGACAAAGAAAGTGGCTTCTACAACGTCACCGACCACATCCCGATCTGGGTTGCTGCCGGCGGGCCCCGCGGTCTTGCCGAAGCAGCCAAATACGCCGACGCCGTCGTCTACTGCCTCGGACCGAACATCGACATGATCCAGATGATTCGTAGGCTCCTGGACAAAGCCGTCGCCGATGCAGGACGAGCCCCAGGCTCTGTCAAGCTCGTCTCGTTGTCCTGGTTCTACCAACTCGGCAACGGAGAAACCTGGGAAGACGGCGTCACCAACGGCTTCGGATCCGGACCGATCAGCTCATGCATCACCAACGCCGGACTGATGGACCAACACCGCGACGAACTCGGCGACTCGATCGTCGACGCCTCACTCACCGCCGCCCAGCAATACCTCGGCGACCCGAAATCCGCGGACCAACCGCACTATCTCGACGTCTGGGCGAAGTACCTGCGCGGCCTCGACCCCCGGCACCGTCCGATCATCACCAAGGAACTCGTCGACTACTGGTGCCTGTACGGCTCTCCTGCCGAGCTACGAGAAAAAACAGCCCTGATGCGCGAAGCCGGCGTCGACATCCTTCAAGTCTTCCTGTCCAACCCACGCACAGCCGCCCGCGACATCGACAACATCGGGCATTCGATCCTCGCCCACGTCTGATCCTTCCCCGTTCTGCCCAGGAGATACTGATGGAACTCGACCCGCGTACCACTGCGCTCGTGGCTGTCCACTGTCAAGGCGACGTCGTCGAACCTACCGGCGCCTTCGCCGACTTCTTCTACCAGCAGGTGACCGAGCGCAAGGTCATCGACCGCATAGCCACGCTCATCACCGCCGCCCGTACCGCCCACACCACGATCGTCTACACCCGGGTCGCATGGAAGCCGGACTTGTCCGATCTCGACGCCAACTCGCCCCTACTCGGCATCGTCGCCCAATCCGGTTGCCTCAAGGAAGGCAGCGAACTCGCCGAGATCATCGAACCCCTCACGCCGCATGATGAGGACACCGTGCTCACTCACCAGCGCATCGGAGCCTTCGCCCGTACCGACCTCGATACCATCCTACGCAGCAAAGGCATCACCACCCTCCTCTTCGCAGGTGTGGCCACAAACGCCTCCGTCGAGGGAACAGCCAGGGTCGCAGGCGATCTCGGATACCGAGTGGTGATCGTCGAGGATGCATGCTCTGCGGCCACTCTCGCAGCGCATCAAGCCAGCATCGACTCCCTCGCGCTACTGGCCGAGATCAGCACCGTCGACGAAGTCCGCGCTGCTTTGGCTACGACGATCACCGGCACCCCGGTTTGACCGCCGACACCAGTTCTCGGGCACAGCGCGTCGATGCCTATCCGCCCTCACATTGCTGATCTCAGACCAAAAAACCGTCTACATCAGCAGTTCGTATATGAAGGCCACCATTTGCGACGCCCGCCTCGCCCGGCACATGCCCGAAGGAACTTCGACGGTATGTGCTTGTGCGGTCCCGGTGAGCGCCTCCGTGGGGTGTTCTGTGAGGTATGCACTCGCGCCAAGTAGAGCTGACACCGCGATACCGTCGGGCTGGCAGGTGCGCCGATCACTTTCCGTGCCGCCGGCACATCACCGGAGAGCATCGACGTTCTCCTCGGCCATTGCGCGAAGGTCTTGGCAGCTGCACGGGGTCGAGTCCGACGGCGTGGTGTTCGCCTTTGCCCACGTCGATGCCGCAGAACACGGCGTAGGTGGGGTCCATGAAGCGCACCTTTCGTTCCGCTCCGGACGGTCACCGATCCGACGTCGATACCCGGCACCCACGTTACGAGGAGACCTGCCCGATGCCCCGGCACAGCAGGCGGCCGTGTCCCTATCAGCGGTCCATCGACGTCACCAGGTTCGGCGACATCACCCCCCCGGATCATTCGAGTGACAGGGGCAAGAAGTCATACCGAACTTGGCGACCGTCGCCCTGTGTTGCAGGGCTACGAAGAAGGTAACGGGAAGACCGATACGTGGATGTTGATCGTCTTCATCTACGGGTTACGTCCATGAGGATGGTGTACGAGCTGGATCCGAATGAGATGGCCGGCGTGTCGTAGCCGAACGAAAGACGGTCACCGCGTGATTCTTCGAGA
>NZ_JBNQFT010000029.1:0-61372 GCF_050321925.1 Rhodococcus sp. IEGM1339 | reverse complement strand
CCGAGCGGTTCCGGCGTGCGCCTCGTGCGCCGGAACTGCCCGGGTCTACAGGGATCAACATCCACCACCTGTCTCAGACAGGTTGACAACTACCGAATTTGCCGTAGCGGATAGCGAATCTTGTAGCGGATGCACTGGTGGCGAACAGTTCGGCCGGCGACTATCCCGAGGGCAACCTCGGCTGCTCCTCGTGTCGTGACCGGTGCAGGACCTCCATGAGCTCGTGTTCGAGCGCCACGAACTCGCTCGACACGCACGTCTCCAGGGTTCGAGGTCGGGGCAGGTGCACACGCACCTCGTGCTGCACCCGCGTCGGTCGCGGACCGAGGACGACGACCCGATCGGACAGCAACACCGCCTCGCGGACGTCGTGCGTCACCATCAGCACCGTCCACCGATGCTGCTGCCACACCTGCTGCAACCACAGTTGCATCTCGGTGCGGGTCAGCGAATCGAGTGCGCCGAACGGCTCGTCGAGCAGGAGCACGTCGCGCCCCTGCAGCACCGTGCGTGCGAGCGACGCGCGTTGACGCATACCGCCCGACAGTTGGTGCGGGGCAGCGTCCTCGAAGCCGGCCAGGCCGAAGGTCGGCAGCAGTTCGCGGGCGCGGGCACGAGCGTCGGATCGCTGTACACCCTGCACCTCGAGCCCGAGTGTGCAGTTGTCGAGCACCGTCCGCCACGGGAACAGCAGGTCCTTCTGCGGCATCAGCGCGACCTGCCCGGGTGCCGCGGGGGAGTCGCCGACGAGAACCTCTCCGGTGTCGGGTTGCTCGAGTCCCGCGACGATCGAGAACAGCGTCGACTTGCCGCACCCACTCGGCCCGATGAGGGACACGAACTCGCCGGGCTCCACAGCACAGTCGATGCCGTCGATCACCGCCCGGTCGCCGTACGACTTGTGGACCGAGGCCACCGTCACCGCATTCATCTCTCACCCCTCGTGAGCGCCCACGGCGCGACCATCCGTTCGACGACGAACGTCAGCGCGTACAGCAGGAGTGACAGAGCAGCGGTCACCACTACGGCAGCGAGCACGAGATCGGTGCGGAACGAGTTCTTCTGCGTGCTCATGTAGATGCCCAGACCGGATGTCGCGCCGACGTATTCGGCGAACACCGCACCCACGACGGCGTAGGTGATGCCGATCCGCAGGGCGGTGAAGAAGCGGGGGAGCGCGGATGGCAGGCGCACGTAACGGAACTGCTGCCACCGCGACGCGCCCATACTGCGTAGCAACGCGCCCGCCTCCCGGTCGGCCGCCGCGAACCCTTCGAGCAGCCCGATCGTGACGGGGAAGAACGTCACCAGCGCGATGACGAGGATCTTCGGTAGCAGTCCGAAACCGAACCAGATGATCATCAACGGCGCGATCGCGATGATCGGCAGGGTCTGCGACACCACGAACAACGGCACGAGGGCCCGCCGCAACCAAGGCGAGAAGTCTACGACGATCGCGAGGGCCCACGCCAGTGCCAGCGACACGGCGAACCCGACCATCGTGACCTGCAGAGTGGACCAGGCGTGCCCGGCGATGTCGACGCGATGAGACCACCCCTGCGTGAGAACGCGTGCGGGGGAGGGCAACACCTGCGGGCGGACACCGCTCACCACGACGTACGACTGCCAGATCGCGACCAGAGCCCCGGCGATGAGCAGCGCGGGAAGGAGCCGACGTGCGCGGCCGATGCTATCGGTCTTCGAGGTAGTCATCGGTGACATAGGTCGACCAGTCCGGCTCGGTCGTCAACGGGCTGCCGTCGGGTCCGGACAGCACGCCGTTCTCGTACAGGAACTGGGCATAGGCCGACCATTTCCCGGCGTCGAGGACTCCGACGGCGCCGGAGGCGTCACGCATGTACTCGGCGGCGAGCATGCGCTGGCTCTCGTAGACGAGTTCCTCGTCGGGGAAGGCCCCGGGGTTCGCCTCGAGCAGAGCCCGGGCTCCACGATCGGGGTCGTCGGCGGCGATCCGGTAACCCTGGTGCAGCGCCTGCACGAAAGCGCGTGCCTGCTCCGGGTTCTCCGTCATCCAGTCCTCGTTGCCGTCGACGACGATCGCGTACGCGTCGGGGAAGCCGTAGTCGGTGAAGCCGAAGTACCGCATGGGCAGGCCGCGGTGCTCGGCCTCGAGACCCTCCCACGCCAGGTATGACACGGTGAAGTCGGCGGTCGACGAGTAGACGGCCTCGTACGACGACGTCCCGAGCGTCACGTTCTCGAACTCACCGCGACCACCGTCGTTGCGGATCACTTCGGCGAGCATCTCGTCCTCACCAGGGTTGGCGAAGCCCGCGAAGGTCTTGCCGTCGAGATCCGCCGGTCGCGTGATCTCGGCGTTGTCGGCCCGCACGGCGATCCCCGTCGCCCAGTGCTGCAGCGGTGCGAGGACCGCGACGGTCCGGGACCCGGCGGCTCTGGCGATGGTCGATGTGGCGTGCGTGGAGATTCCGAACTCGGCGCTACCCGCGTCGACGAGGGTGTCGGGGGTCGCGTTGTTGTACGGCAGGATCTCGACGTCGAGACCCGCATCGGCGAACAGACCTTCCTGCTGCGCCACGTACAGGCCGGTGTGATTGGTGTTGGGCGTCCAGTCCAACGCGAATCGGATGGTGTCGCTCCCGGAATCGGACGAGCACCCGACGACCGCGGAGAGTGCGGCGACGAGGGTGAGCAGTCCGGCGAGAGTCCGCCGCGCCTTCACTGCGCGGGCAGGGGACGGATCGATGTGGGTACAGGCGTGGTCATGTCGGGACATCCCTTCGTCAGCATTACCTGGTCAGGTTCGACGGGTGTGATCTCAGCCCCGCTCGTGCGGAGCACCCCGTGTCACGGGCGACCCTAGCACCATGCCCTCCTGGAGCCGCCGGGACGGGAGCAGAACGGAAGATGTGACCCGAAGTTACGGAAATGCCCAGGTCGGGATGTCACCCTCACATTTCACCCGCAACGGAAGGATCGAAGATCCCGACTCTTCGAGTGATGGTCCCTGCCACCTCCCCCGAACGGCAGGGACCGTCGCTCTGCGCATGTCTCTCCCTTGCGCGGACGATGAAGGGCCGTCGGTGAACTCCGACGGGTCCGTTCTTCTGTTGTTTCCGTAGACCCGACTCCCGCAACGGTGTTCAATACGCACGAACCGATCGGGGGATGGGATGCGCGCAATGATGGGTGCCGCGATGGCTGCGGCGGTGATGGGAAGTGCCCTGACGGCATCGGTGGTGTCGGCGGAGACGAGCGGACGCACCGAAATGCCGTATGACTCGTCGGCGCCGCTGGCCGGCGAGGTGCTCGGGTCCGTGGTGTCGATACCCGCACCGCTGCCGGCGGAAGCGGGACCGCGACCCGCCGCGTGCGACCGGTTGTCGTATCTGCGGTGGCGGTCGGCCGACGGACCGGAGAGTTCGGCCGACGCCGACCGGATCCTCGTCGCCCAGCCCGGGATCTTCGAGGGAGCGGGCACGTTCGAGAGCGTCGCGCGCAACACCGTCATCGCGGCCCCGGCCCGTGGTGCCCACGTCGAGTTCTGGGCACTCGACCGGCGATCGAACTGCCTCGAGGACCACACCGGTACCCGGGCGGCACTGCGGACGGGTTCGCTCGGCACCGCGACCGACTACTACTTCCGCGGTGCCGAAGTGGACGGGCGACGATTCGCCGGCCACGCGAGCGGCGCCGACGTCGCGTGGCTCTCGCATGTCGGCATCGAGCAGACGCTGCGCGACCAGTACGACCTGCTGCGTCACGAACTCTCCGACCCGGAACTGCGGAAACGGAAAGTGTTGTGCGGCGGACATTCTCTCGGTGGTTTCCTCACCGGCTACTTCGCGGAATGGGACTTCGACGGAGATCCCGCCACCACGGGCGACGCCGGTTACAAACCAGTGCGGCGGGTACTTTGCGCTCGATACGGTGATCGAGGCGGGAGCGCCCTCCCCCGGGCAGAGTGCCCTCCCGGATCTGCCCGAAGCGGTCTCGGCGCCAGTCGATGCGTTCTTCGGCTCCATCTCGACGGCATCGCCGGTGCTGGCACTTCCCACGGTCATCAATCCCGAGACGACGAATCTGCTCGCACTCACCGGACTCGCCGCGCGACTGGACCCGGACAGCACCGACGGCATTGTCCCGCGCATGCCCGACAACCCGAACATCGACTGGACGTTGCGCACTCTGTTGTCGGGGGACTACGCGATGTTCGCGACGGGCGACCCGGATGTGCGGACGTTGAACGCGACCAACGAGGCGGTGCTCGGCGCGATCCTCGACGACAATTCGCAACCGCTGGGGTTCCTGCAGGTGAGCGTCGGATTCATTACCGGGGCGCCCGTGCGCGACAAGCTGTTTCCTGTTCCCGCCACTCCGGAGGTGCTCGGGTCGGGATTCTTCGGCGATGCGCTCAAGGCGTCGCCGGCGGTGTTCGCGGATCCGGGAGTCGTCTACCGGTGGCTCGACTACGACGAGGTGGGCACTGGGGCGTCGTCACCCGACGAGGCGCGGTACACCGATCGGGGGAGCGAGGTGACGTCGATCGCGGAGCTGGCGCGGAATCTGTCGGAGCCACCACTGGATTTCACCGAGTGGTACTTCCCGTCGAGGCTTCCGTTCGACCTCGTATCGGCGACCCGCTTCGAAGGGCATCTCCACCGCGACGGTGTCGCGCGCAATCCTGTGGTGACGCTGGTGGCGAGCGGCGGGATCCCGTTGCCGGAGACGGATCATCCGAACGAACGCAGGTGGGTGCTGCCCGGATACAAGCACATCGATGTACTCACTGCGGCCTCCGATCAGAACGACGGGCGGCCCGAGCAGGTATCGCAGACGCTCGCCGACTTCGCAGCCGAACGAGTCGGTAGCTTCACAGTCGGGTGATGCGGATCAGGCGCCGCGCGCGGAGAAGATCGAGGTGTAGTCGTGGGGACCGCCCACTTCGGCGACAGCGGTGACGGGTTCGGTCTCGGCGTCGGTCTCCGGAGTGGTGGGCGCGAGGAAGAGGGGTCCGTCGAATTCTTTGTTCTGGCTCATGGCCGTCCTTTCGGGTGCGGCCGGGTAGACCCCGGCCGTGGGGCAGTGCGAAGAAGAGGGGCCGCGGTACACGCGGCGGGGAACTCTCACGTCCGGTTCGGAACCTTCGGGCACTGTGGTGCGAGGTTGCTCATCATGTGCGAGCCGAACGATGTCTCCACCCTACACCAGAAGGGTCGCGCGACGTTTGACCGGCGAGTCGCGTGGGAAGACACTCGGCATGGCTACCTACAGAGTGATCGACCCGACCGGGAACGTCGTGGATACCAAGGAAATCGAGAGCGCGGACGACGCGCACGCCTGGTTCGTCGACCAGCGCGCCGACAACAGCGAACTCGGCTGGCGTATGGAGGCGCAGAACGAGCAGGACGGTACCTGGCACTTCTTCGACGACACCGAAGGCACCTCCTCGAAGTAGTCCCGGCAGCACCCCGTGAGAGCGGGGTGCTGCACGCACCGACACAGCGCGGTGCCGGTAGTCGTAACTACCGGCACCGCGCAGTTCAAGGGCTACTTCTTGAAAGCGTCCTTGACGTTCTCGACGGCATCCGAGACCTTGTCGCCTGCCTGCTTCAGACCGCTGGAGGCCTGGTCGCCGCGACCCTCGGCTTCGAGATCACGATCGCCGGTCGCCCGACCGGTGTTCTCCTTGATCTTGCCGCCCGCTTCTTCTGCCTTGTGCTTTGCCTTATCGACGAAGTCCGCCATGGGGTCCTCCTGTGTCATCGAACGTTGCTCTGACGGAGTACCCCACCCGAACAGCCTGAAACCGAACACGACCGGCTCGTCCGTGTCAGACTTCGACACAGACAGCCAGGAGGAGACCGATGTCGCATCCCACCAACTCCGGTCCCGAGAACGACGACCCGATCGGGGACGCGCCCGACGCCGATCCCGAACTCGTCCGCGACGGGCCGGTGCAGCGCCGGCGTTCGGCGGGTGCGGTGATCGCAGCCGTCGCGGTGATCGTCGTGCTGCTCGTAGTTTTCCTCTGAACAGAGCCGTTCACCGAGCAACGCGGGGTTCACAACCAGTCGCGGCGCTTGAAGAGCACGTAGAGAACGATCGCCGACACGACCATGATCCCGACCCCACTCATCAGTCCCCAGGCCTCGCCTACTCCGGGATAGGGCACGTTCATGCCGTACCAACCGGTGACGGCCGTGGGGACGGCGATGATCGCGGCCCATCCCGTCAGTTTCTTCATGACGATGTTCAGGCGCGCGTCCTGCAGCGACAGGTTCGTCTCGAAGACGGTGTTCACCATCTCGCGCAGTGAATCGGTCCACTCCGCAGCACGCATCACGTGGTCGTAGAGGTCGTTGTAGGAACTGTCGAGTTCGGGGTGGTGGTTGCTCTCGGCGCGGGTCCGCAGGACGGCATTGACGACCTCGCGCATCGGCAGCACGACCCGCCGGAGCTGTACGAGTTCCTTGCGGAGCCGGTAGACGCGTCGCAGGATCTGCCGGGTGGAGGCGCCGTCCTCGAAGAGGCAGTCCTCGAGGTCCTCGGCGGCATCGTCGAGTTCCTGGATGGTCTCGAACTGCCCGTCGACGACCGTGTCGAGCAGGCCGTGGATCAGCGCACCCGGTCCGTACTGCAGCAGGTCGGTGTTCTCGTCCCACCTGCGCACCGCCTCGTCGATGTCGAAGGGAGTGCCGCGGCGAACGGTGACGACGCCGCGGGGCAGGACGAAGGCGGAGATCCGGGTGGTGCGGAGCCGGGACTCGTGCGCCTGATTCTCGTCCTCGGAATCCGGAAACAGGTGTGTCGCGTAGACCGTGAGGAAGGTATGGGTGGCGTAGCGGGTGGCCTTCGTGCGCTCGCCGTGTGCGAGCGAATCCTCGACGGCGTGCGGGTCGAGGTTCCATTCCTCGGCGAGTTCGAGCAGAGCCGTGTGCTCGGGATTCCACAGATCCACCCAGACGAGGGCCTCGGGATCGGCGAGATGCTCCGAGACGGCTGAGAGCGGGAAACCTTCGTCGACGAGTTTCCCGTGGGCCCACCGCCGGGTCCGGATGGAGTTGTCGTATCGGTCCGTCACCTCGGCAGTGTCCCCGAAATCGGCGGGCTTCACACCACGTTCCTGTCACGACCGGGCTCACACGACAGGACGATGCTCGGTGTCCACCAATCGCAGCACCTCGTCGACGAACCCGAGGTCGATCCGTGGCCGATCGTCAGGCCGCAGACCCTGTTGGATCCGTACCCGCATCGAGGTGAGCGTGGCGATCACGTGTGGCCCGCCGTCGGTCAGATAGCGCACCATTCCGCGCGCCGCGCAGGCGTCGACCACGACGGCCAGGGTCTCCTCGGCCTCCTCGATGCGTCCGGCCGCGTGCAGGCAGGAGGCGAGCAGACGGTGGGCCTGCAGGTGGGCGCGGGGACGCGAGGTGGTGCGCTGTACCCACATCCGCGCCCATCCGACGGCCTGTTCCGCCGCCTCGGGCTCCCCGTTCTCGCTGAGCAGCCGGATTGCGGTGGAGTCCTCGATCTGGAGGGTGATCTCGACGGTTCCGTCGGGGTGGGGTGTAGTGTTCTCCGGCATCGTGCGCGTCGAGTGGCCTGGAGTGGCGATTCCGAGCCGGACCCGTTCGTTCTCGATGCGTGCCCGCAGGCGCGGCAGGTCGTGCAGCGCCGCGACCCGCAGTCCTTCGGCGAGCAGGGCGACGGCTTCCTCCCGGTTGCCCTGCAACATCTTCAGGCGCGCAGCGGTACCGAAGCGAGCGATGAGGAAATCCGTTCCACCGCCTTCTATTCCGAGCAGGTTGCTCTCGTCGAGCAGTGCTTCGGCCTCGGCGGTTCGTCCCTGTTCGTAGAGCAGCTCTCCGAGCATGGCAGCGGCGAGACGCCCTCCGTGGGTGTGGATTCCACCGTTTCGTCGCGCTCGGCGCAGCGCTGTGCGGAAGTACTTCTCGGCCGAGGCGACGTCGAGTCGTTCGTTCGCGGCGATGCCGCACAGGCACTGACCGTAGATCGACGCGAACGGTCCGCGGGTCTCGCGGTGGTGGGGCTCCGCCCATTCCTGCCGCCGGATCGCTGAGGTGAAGTCGAAGCGGAAGATGTCGGCGTACGAGGCGAAGTCGGCTGCGGCCGCCACCACCCACGGGTGCACGGAGGTCGGATTCTCCAGGCACGGCGCGATGAGTTCGTAGATGCCGTCGATGCGGTCGGAGTTCATCAGGATCGACGCCTCGACGGCATCCGCCTCGATGTGGAGTGCTTCGACGTCGTAGCTGTCCGTCACCCCACGGTCGAGCAATTCCCGTACTGCCGCGAGGGTTCTGCGGCATCGGTCCAACCGCAGCAGCGCACTGTTCGCCCAGGCCTGCGTGAGCAGCAGGCGCGGATCGTTTGCGACGGCCCGCGGCGGCAGTTTGTCGATCAGGGCGAGCAGCGTGGCGATGTGCCCGTGCTCCATCAGGTACATGCCGTCGTCGGCGAGCAGGTCGACGGCGAAGTCGGTGTCGTTGGCGGCGAGGGCGTGGTCGACGGCCTCCTGCAGCATGCGGTTGCGGGCGAACCAGTCGGCGGCGGTGCGATTCAGGTCCGCGACCTTCTCGGGATGGTCGCGTTCGAGACGTCGACGCAGGAAGTCGAGGAACAGGTGGTGATAGCGGAACCACACGCGTTCGTCGTCGACGTGCCGCAGGAACAGGGCGCGTTCCTCCGCCTCTTCGAGCATCGCCTGGCTGCGCGGATCGCCCGTGAGCGCCGCGGCAAGGCTGCCGCTGATCGATTCGGTGATGCTCGTCGCGAGGAGGAATTCGTACATCCGGGGTTCGAGACCGGCCAGCACGTTGTCGGCGAGGAACTCACCGATCGCGTGGTGCCGACCGGTGATGTTCTCGATGAGCCACGACGGATCGTCGCTGTCGCGCAACGACAACGACGCGAGCTGCAGGGCTGCGGCCCAGCCCTCCGTGGTACGGGTGAGATCCTCTACGTCCTCGGGGCCGAGGTCTATCCCGCCGATGTCGCGCAAGAAGGCGTTCGATTCGTCCACCCCGAACCGCAATGCCGTCGAATCGACCTCGACCAGCTCGTCGCGAACACGCATGCGGCTGAGCGGAAGTCCGGATCGGTTGCGGCTCGTCACCACGAGCTGCAGGTGATGGCATCCGCGGTCGAGCAGGAACTCGAGGGCAGCGACGGTCTCCGTCGACGTGACGCGGTGCCAGTCGTCGATCACCAGCGTCGCCGCGGTGTCGGTGCGGTGCAACTCGTCGATGAGCGTGCACAGTACGTACCGTTCGGCCTCGTCGCCGTGCGCGTCGAGGATCTGGCCCAGTTCGCGCGCGAGGACCGGCCGGATCTGCTTCGTGGCCTCGACGAGGTGCGCGAGGAACCACAGGACGTTGTTGTCGTCGCTGTCCACCGTCAACCACGCGACCGGCACTCCTCGGCGGCGAGTACGTTGCGCCACTGCGTCGCGAGGGTGGACTTACCGAAGCCGGTGGGGGCGTGGATGGCGACGAGACGGCGTCGTCCGCCTGCCCGCAGGAACGAGATCAGACGGCTGCGTTCGATCAGGGGACGTGAGGTCGAGGGCGGCCGGAACCTGGTCGACGGTGCGGTGGACGGACCGGTGCGTCCCGAGACCGTGGACGACCGGCGGGAAACCGTCGAGGCCGGTCCGGTGAGCGGTGGCGCCGAACGCGGCGGGAGCGGGCCGGACGGCGGTGACCCGGGCAGCGCCATCTCGTCGATGGGCAGGTTGTGGGCGCGCTCGACGTCGCGGAGCAGGCCGCCGAACCCGGCGGCCGTCTGCGGCCGGTCCTCGGCATCGGTCGCCATGCCGCGCTCGAGGGCCTCGCACACGTCGTCGGGGATGCCCTCGCCGCGCAGGTCGGGGACGGGCTCGGAGGTGATGCGCACGAACTGCGCGACGATCTTCTCGCCCTCCTTCCGCTCGAAGGCGGCGTGACCGGTGATCGCCGCGAACAGGGTCGCGGAGAGGCCGTAGACGTCGGCGGCCGGAGTCGGGGCATGACCGCGCAGCACCTCCGGTGCCGTGAACGCGGGGGAACCGGTGATCTCACCGGCAGTGGTGCGGAAGCCGCCGCCGACGCGGGCGATACCGAAATCCGTCAGCTGCGGTTCGCCGTACTCGGTGAGCAGGATGTTGCCGGGCTTGATGTCGCGGTGCAGGACGTCGGAACGATGCGTCGTCTCGAGTGCACCGGCGACCTTCACCCCGATCCGGACCGCCTCCGGCCAGGCGATCGGTCCGTGCCGCCGGATGCGGGTGTCGAGAGAGTCGTGCGGGTGATAGTGCATCACCAGATAGGGCAGGCCCGTGTCCGTCGCGCCGGCCTGCAGCACGGTGACGATGTTGGGGTGGCCGGAGAGCCGCCCCATCGCGCGTTGCTCGCGTAGGAAGCGTTCGAGATCGGCGGGTTCGGGGGAGCGGCGCAGCACTTTCACCGCGACGTCGCGGTCGAGTTCGGCCTGCCGGCAGCGGTAGACCACACCGAAGCCGCCGCGGCCGATCTCCACGGCGTCGGTGAAACCGGCATCGTGCAGCGCGCGCACGATGCCCGTCTCTGCGACGTCGACAATCGGCGCGCGCTGAGTGGCGGCCGGATCGTTCTCGGTCATCGGCGCAATCACCTCGGGAAGCCGTTTCCCCAGGATAGTCTCGAAATGTGCACGCCCGCCGCAGATCGTGCGTCGCCCCTGTTCTAACGTGGTCCGGCCGGACCACGGTGCCTCACCGGGAACGGACGAAACGACACTGCGACCAGAAGTGGGACATAGATGAAGAAGACTCTCGCGGCGCTGTTCGGTGCAGGTGTGGTCCTGCTTGCGGCGGCGTGTGGATCCTCGGACGGATCCGACTCGGCCGAGGAGACCACCACCACGACGAGCACCTCGGCTTCGGCGGAGGCCGGCACCTCGGGCACCAGCGTCGAACTCGGTAAGAGCTACGAGGAGAACTGCGAGGCTCTGCTGCCCTACCTCGACGAGCTCGAGGAGTGGGGCCAGGACCGCGTGGCAGCGGCCCAGGCCGTCGCCGACGCCCAGCAGCAGCTCCCGGCCTGGCAGGATCTCAGCGAAGAGGAGCAGGCCGACACCCTGCGTGCCATCGAGAACGCCGGAAAGGGCGAGTGCTGACGGTCGAGTGGTGATCGACGAGTTGTACGACAGGTTGAGGCGCTTCCCGGATGTGGAAGCGCCCAACCTGTTCGCCGTCGACGGGGCCGATCGCCTGCTCCTCGACGAAGCCGCGCCCGCACTGGAATCCGCAGCGCCGGGCACGATCGTGGTCGTCGACGACCAGTACGGCGCCCTGACCCTGGGTGCGGCCGTCCGGTTCGGCGCGGAGCGGATCCGGGTGCATCAGGACTCGGTGGTGGCCGAACGCGCCCTGGCTGCGAACGCCGAGCGTGAGGATCTCACCGACCGCTACCGTTCCTGCGGACTCGACGCGGACCTGCTCGCCGGTGCCCGAGTGGTACTGCTGCGTCTTCCCCGTTCGCTGTCGGCGCTCACCGAGATCGCCGAGATCGTGGCCCGCCACGCCGACCCCGAGGTCGTCGTGTTCGCCGGTGGCCGCGACAAGCACATCAGCCTTGCGATGAACGACGTCCTCGCTGCGTCCTTCGCAGAGGTCCGCGCGTCGCGGGGACGGCAGAAGTCGCGTGTGCTCACCGCGCGCCGAGCAACGCCCGGACCGGCCTCGTATCCCGTCCGTGAGAGGCTCGACGAACTCGGCCTCACCGTCGTCGCGCACGGGGCCGCCTTCGCCGGCCCGCGCCTCGACATCGGTACCCGTTTCCTCCTCGACTTCTTCCCCCGTCTCGACTTCCCCCGTAACGACACGGACGAGCAGATCGCGGTGGACCTCGGCTGCGGCACCGGCATCCTCGCCGCGATGCTCGCCCGGCAACTGCCCGACGTTCGCGTGATCGCGACCGATCACTCCGCCGCCGCCGTCGCCTCCGCCGCGGAGACGGCCGCCGCGAACGGGCTCGCCGACCGGATCGACACGCTCCGCGACGACGCCGCGAGTTCGATCGCCGCCGGGTCGGTCGACCTCGTGGTGTGTAATCCGCCCTTCCACATCGGCGCCGCCGTGCACACCGGCGCGGCCCACAAGATGTTCGACGCCGCAGCCCGGATCCTCCGCCCGGGAGGACAGATGTGGACGGTCTACAACCGCCACCTCGACTACCGCCCCTCGCTGTCGGGCATCGTCGGGCCGACCCGCGTCGAGGGCCGCAACCGCAAGTTCACGGTGACCAGGTCGGTACGGAGCCGGTAGAGTTCGATTAGTCCGAGCTTTCTCGACGAAACGGGAACTCTTGAGGTTACTGCCTCGTTGAACGGACAGAAGCGACCACGAGAAGGGAAGTGCACGGTGCGCACCACCAGTAACCCGGTGTTCCGCAACCTGCCCAAGCAAGAGGGCGGCGGATACGCCACGTTCGGCTCTGCGACGGCGGGCGCCGCGCAGGCCACCCAGCAATTCGGTCAGCCCCAGACGGATCCGTGGGCACGTCCCACCGACCAGCGGACCATGACGATCGACGACGTCGTCACCAAGACCGGCATCACGCTCGGCGTGCTCGCCGTCTCGGCACTCATCTCCTACGTCCTGGTCAACTCCAACGTCGGCCTGGCAGCTCCGTTCGTCATCGGCGGCGGTCTGATCGGCCTCGTCCTGGTGCTGGTCGCGACGTTCGGCCGCAAGATGGACAACCCGGCGATCGTCCTCGCCTACGCGGTGGCGGAAGGCTTCTTCCTCGGCGCGCTGTCGTTCATGTTCACCGACATCACGTTCGGTGGCGCCGGCGGCGCGACTCTGATCGCGCAGGCCGTCCTCGGTACCTTCGGCGTGTTCTTCGGCATGCTCGTCGTGTACCGCACCGGCGCCATCCGCGTCACGCCGCGCCTGACCCGCATGATCGTCGGCGCCCTCGTCGGTGTCCTGGTCCTGGCGCTGGGCAACCTCGTCGCCGGCTTCTTCATCGACGGTGGCCTGGGCCTGCGCGACGGCGGCCCGATCGCCATCATCTTCAGCCTCGTGTGCATCGGCATCGCGGCGTTCAGCTTCCTGCTGGACTTCGACTCCGCCGATCAGCTGATCCGCGCACAGGCCCCCGAGAAGGCCGCCTGGGGCGTCGCCCTCGGCCTGACCGTCACCCTGGTGTGGCTGTACGTAGAGATCCTGCGACTGCTCAGCTACTTCCAGAACGACTAGCAGTACGCCATGAAGACCCCGGACCACGGTCCGGGGTCTTCGTCGTTTCCCAGGGGGTGTTTTCCCAGGGGTGTACACCTTCACCCTGTCGGAAAGCCACGACGTGGGAACATGGAGTCATGCGCATTGCGGATTCCGTCATCGACCTCATCGGAAACACCCCCCTCGTCAAGCTCAACACGGTGGTGAAACCCGGATCGGGGCTCGTAGCGGCGAAGATCGAATACCTCAATCCCGGCGGCAGCTCCAAGGACCGTATCGCGGTGAAGATGATCGATGCGGCCGAAGCGTCGGGCGAACTGAAGCCGGGCGGGACGATCGTCGAGCCCACCTCCGGCAACACCGGCATCGGCCTGGCCCTGGTCGCGCAGCAGCGCGGCTACAAGTGCGTGTTCGTGTGCCCCGACAAGGTTGGCGAGGACAAGCGCAACGTGCTGCGGGCCTACGGTGCCGAGGTGGTCGTGTGCCCGACCGCGGTCCCGCCGGAGCACCCCGACAGCTACTACAGCGTCTCCGACCGTCTCGCCCGTGAGCTCCCCGGTGGCTGGAAGCCCAACCAGTACTCCAACCCGGGTGGCCCGGCGAGCCACTACGAGACCACCGGCCCGGAGATCTGGAACGACACCGACGGCAAGATCACGCACTTCGTCGCGGGCGTCGGCACCGGCGGCACCATCTCGGGTACCGGCCGGTACCTCAAGGAGGTCTCCAACGGTGCGGTGAAGGTCGTCGGCGTCGACCCCGAGGGCTCGGTGTACTCGGGCGGCACCGGCCGGCCGTACCTCGTCGAAGGTGTCGGTGAGGACTTCTGGCCCTCGGCCTACGACCCGTCGATCCCCGACGAGATCATCGCCGTCTCCGACGCCGACTCGTTCGAGATGACCCGTCGCCTCGCCCGCGAGGAAGGCCTGCTCGTCGGTGGCTCCTGCGGCATGGCCGTCGTCGCCGCACTGCAGGTTGCCGAGCGCGAGGGCCCCGACGCGGTCGTTGTCGTGCTGCTGCCCGACGGTGGTCGCGGCTACATGTCGAAGATCTTCAACGACAAGTGGATGGCCAGCTACGGCTTCCTCCGCGCGCCGCTCGACGGCAAGCCCGACGACTCCACCGTCGGCGATGTGCTGCGCGGCAAGAGCGGCGACCTGCCCGACCTCGTGCACACCCACCCGTCCGAGACGGTGCGCGACGCCATCGAGATCCTTCGGGAGTACGGCGTCTCGCAGATGCCGGTCGTGGGTGCCGAACCGCCCGTCACCGCAGGTGAAGTGGCTGGTTCGGTCAGCGAGCGCGAACTGCTCAGCGCCGTCTTCGAAGGTCGCGCGAATCTCGCCGATCCGGTCGAGAAGCACATGAGCCCGCCGCTGCCGAACATCGGCGTGGGCGAGTCGATCGACTCCGCCACGAAGGCGTTCGGCGACACCGACGCGCTCATGGTGATCGACGACGGCAAGCCCGTCGGTGTCATCACCCGCCACGACCTGCTCGGATTCATCTCTCAAGGCCGATAGGACACAGATCTTCATGACAGACCAGAACCAGCACGGTTTCGCGACCCGCGCCATCCACGCCGGGTACGAGCCCGACCCCCAGACCGGTGCCGTCAACGTGCCGATCTACGCGTCGTCGACCTTCGCCCAGGACGGCGTCGGCGAGATGCGCAACGGCTTCGAGTACGCCCGCACCGGCAACCCCACCCGTCGTCCCCTCGAGGCGAACCTCGCCGCGCTCGAGAACGGCACCTACGGCCGGGCGTTCGGCTCGGGCATGGCCGCTACCGACTGCCTGCTCCGTTCGGTGCTGCGTCCGGGCGACCACCTCGTCATCCCCAACGACGCATACGGCGGCACCTTCCGTCTCATCGACAAGGTGTTCACGCAGTGGGGGATCGAGTACACCCCGGCCGCGATCAACGACGCCGACGAGGTGCGCGCGGCCGTGCGCCCGAACACCAAGCTCGTGTGGGTGGAGACGCCCACCAACCCGCTGCTCAACATCGGCGACATCTCGGCGCTCGCCGACATCGCGCACGAGGGTGGTGCCAAGCTCGTCGTCGACAACACCTTCGCGTCGCCGTACCTGCAGCAGCCGCTCACCTTCGGTGCCGACGTCGTGCTGCATTCGACCACCAAGTACATCGGTGGTCACTCCGACGTCGTCGGTGGCGCGCTGGTGACGAACGACGAAGAGCTCGACGCCGCCTTCGCGTTCCTGCAGAACGGTGCGGGCGCCGTGCCGGGCCCGTTCGACGCCTTCCTCACGCTGCGCGGCATCAAGACGCTCGCGGTGCGGATGGAGAAGCACTCCGACAACGCCGAGAAGCTCGTCGACTTCCTGTCGGGACATTCCGCCGTGACCAAGGTGCTGTACCCGGGTCTCGAATCGCATCCGGGCCACGAGTACGCGGCCAAGCAGATGCGTCGCTTCGGTGGCATGATTTCCGTGCGCCTCGCCGGTGGCCGCCAGGCCGCGCTGGACTTCTGCAAGCGCACCGAGATCTTCACCCTCGCCGAGTCGCTCGGTGGTGTGGAGTCGCTCATCGAGCATCCGGGTGCGATGACCCACGCCTCCACCGCCGGGTCGCTGCTCGAGGTCCCCGAGGATCTCGTCCGGCTGTCGGTGGGTATCGAGGATGCCGCCGACCTGCTCGCCGACGTCGAACAGGCGCTCGGCTGACACACCGGTCGTAGAAGACAGGAGAAGAAGGCGTCCCGAAGGACGCCTTCTTCCCGTGTCGATCGGGAAAACATCGACGGCGACGTGCGGAAGGAACCGCATAGCCCCCGGAAGCACTGCCGGGCGCCGTACGATCACGTGGTGACGGACAGTGAACATCCCGAATCCGCCCTGTGGGACACCGTGCTCGACACGGTACGGCGCCATGGACCCATGACGATCGACGAGGTGGCCGATCATCTCGAGGAGCACGGATTCGGCTCGGCCGAGCAAGTGATGATCGATCTCGAACAGTCGGAACCGCATCCGCTGTTGATGTGGTTGTCCGACGGCCGTGTCGCGGCGACGGATGCGCTGTTCGAGGGCAGGATGCTCACACACCGCCTCACCGCGGACGAACTCGACCGGCACGCGATCCCGGTCGACGACATCGAACCGCTCCTGCTGCTCGTCTCCGAGGACGACGAGTTCGATCTCGTGCAGCCCGGTGGATTCGAAGCTGCTGCCACGCAAAACGATCCGGATTCGGATGAGATCGTCCGCAAGGAGACGATCGTCTTTCCCGAAGGAGCCCTGTCGGGTCACGAGGCGGGAGACCTGCTCGCACTCACCGTGCGGGACGGTCGCTTGTCGTTCGCTCCGGTCGACGACGAAGTCCGAAGTAGTGAGGCCGAATTCGTGCACGCGCTCGAACAGACCATCGCCCGCCAGCAGGTGGCGAGCCTCGGGGGCGCCTTCCTCGACGTGCTCGCCGATGTACCGGACGCGTTCTCCGCGCCGTCCCTGCCGCTCGGGGACTTGCTCGCCGGAGCCGGTCTGGTCCGCAGCGGAGACCTGGTGGCACCGAACGGTTTCGACTTCGACGGATACTCCGACCGGGCAATGTTCGAGATCTATGCCGAACAGCTCGGGATCCCCGTCGACGCCGTGCCCGGCGTGGCCCTGTTCGCGTCGCTGGTCGAAGCCCTCGAACGCGGCGACGACGCCGAACTCGACGAGCGTTTCGCCGTGGGAAAATCCGGTCTGTACTCGGTGCTGTCCGATCCCGAGATCGCCGAGACCGTCTACGACGAACTGGTGGGGGAGAAGCTCGCGCCCGAGGCGATCGAACAGGCCGCGCTGTGGCTGCTCGACCATGTGCCGCGACGTGCGGCGGGGGCAGCGCACTGGATCGCCGGTCGCGCGGCCGAATCGACCGGACGCCTCACGGAAGCCGAACGGCACTACGAGCGCTCGGCCGACCTCGACTCCGCCTTCGACCTCCCGTTGTTCGACCTCGCGCGCTTCGCTTCCGATCGCGGGGACGCGATACGGGGGCTGTCTCTGCTCGCCCGGGTGCCGGGCGGCGACGAACATCCCCTCCACGAAGTGCTCGAACGGTACCGGCCGAAGGAGGTCCCGGGGCTCGGCCGCAACGACCGCTGCTGGTGCGGGTCGGGCCGCAAGTACAAGGCGTGCCATCTCGGGCGCGCCGAGCACTCGCTCGAGGAACGCTCCGACTGGCTGTACATGAAGGCGGCCATGCACGCCCTCGAACCCGGATGGGCCGAACAGCGGGTCGCGCTGGCGGAGGCGCGTTCCGGCTACGGGGACGACGACGCGGTGGCCGAGGCCGTCGCCGATCCTCTCGTCGAGGACGTCCTGCTCTTCGATGCCGGCGCCTTCGCGGATTTCGTCGAGCGTCGCGGTGAGTTGCTGCCCGAGGACGAGGCCGAGCTCGCCCGCTCGTGGCTGGCGGTCGAGCGTTCGGTCTTCGAGGTCGAGGCGAGTGCGCCGGAGGAGTCGCTCACGCTGCGCGACGTCCGTAGCGATCGGGTGGTGGAGGTGTCCGCGCCCTGGCTCGCGGGTGAGGTGCCCGCCGGGACGTTGCTGTGCGCCCGTGTGATGCCGGTGGGGGAGGACCGGTGGGTGATGCCTGGCGGCTGCGAACCGGTGACGAAGGATCAGCGGGACACGCTCGTCACGCTGCTGGACGAGGACGCGGTCGATGCGGTGGACATCATGGACGTCCTGACCCAGCCGGACGCCGCAGACTTCTATCCGGAACCGTAACTCCGGACCCTCAGGAAGCACCGGTCCCACTGGTCCCAGTACTAGAACGTGTTCCTGAATATATGTGATAAGAACATCCGGAAGCCGCACTGGTGATCGACCTCACAGCTACGGTGAGAGCGGTTGATGGATGGATGTGGGGGTAGCGGATGTCGGTGGACCCGTCTGCGGTCATCGTGGCAGTGGCTACGGCAGCAAGTGCGCTCGTTCAGGGCGTGGACCTACCAGCAGAGATCAAGGATCAGATCAACGGGGCGATCGAGTCGTTCGAGGCAACTGCCGAGAACGCCGACACGGATGTGGCGAATCTCGTCGCGTCCTTGCCGGAACCGATGCAGCAGGGAGCACAACAGGCGGTCGCGGATGCGACGACGGCGGTCGCGGGAGCGATCGAGCCGCATCTGCCCGAGGATGCGGCCGCGGCCCTGCACCCCGCCGATCCGCAAGCAACTCCGCCCGCTCTGGCGCCCGAACCGCCGGCCGCGCGTCCCGGGCCCTTCGGAATACCGGTCCAACCCCCGGCGACCGGTGTGGTCGGGAACCCGCAACCGGGTCCCACGATCCCGGGCACCGGGATCACGTTGCCGTCGATCCCGGCGATCCTTCCCGGAACGCGACTCGCACCCATCGGTGCGATCGCAGTGTTCGCGCCGTGGCTGAAGAAGGCCGGCGAACTGTGCGAAGGGGTCTCCGCGCCGGTCCTCGCGGCCCTCTACTCCGCCGAGAACGGTTTCCGGTACGGCCCGACCGCGCCGGTCTCGCCGGTCGGCGCCCGCGGCCCGGGACAGTTCATGCCCGGCACCTGGGACCAGTACGGCAAGGACGCCGACGGTGACGGCAAGGCCGACGTCCTCGGCATCGCCGACCCGGTCATGGCGTCGGGCAACCTCCTGTGCGACAACTACAAGCTCATCGACGACTGGAAGAAGCGCGGACTGGTCGAGGGCGACACCCTCGATCTGACCCTCGCGGCCTACAACGCCGGCGTCGGCGCGGTGAAGCGCTCCGGTGGCATGCCGTCCGGTCATCCCGACTACGAGAACCAGACGAAGCCCTACGTCGCGAAGATCCGCGCGACCGAGCACGTCTTCGCCCGCATGCTCTCGCCGTTCCTGGGTCTGGGCATCGGTGGCGGAGCCGGCGACGTCGGTAATCGCATCGTCGACCTTGCCTTCAAGTACCTCGGCCTGCCGTACGTCTGGGGTGGCGGCAATATCAACGGGCCGTCCGGCGGCGGTTTCGACTGCTCCGGCCTGACGTCGTACGCGGTCTTCGCCGCGACGGGCATCACGCTGCCGCGCACGTCCGAGACACAGTGGCACATCGGCACCGAGGTGCCGCTGTACGCGGCGCGCCCCGGCGACCTGCTGTTCGGCAACTGGCAGGCCGGCGGACCCGGTCACGTCGCCATCTACATCGGTGGCGGGCAGATGGTGCACGCACCCACCACCGGCGACGTCGTGCGGGTGGGGCCGGTCTTCCCCGACATGAAGGCGCGGCGCATCTTCTGACACCTGCCGTGAACACGCGAAAGGCCCGACCGAGAGAATTCGGTCGGGCCTTTCGGCTGCAGAGGGGACTGCCGCGGTGCGGCACTCGGCGATCAGCCGCGGTAAGGTTCCGCGCTCACCAGTGTCACCTTCATGGTGTTGCCGTTGGGCAGCGTGTACTCGCGGGTCTCGCCGACCTTCGCGTCGATCAGGGCGCCACCGAGGGGCGAGCTGGGGGAGTAGGTCTCGAGCTCGCTGTTGCGGGCACCTTCTTCGCGGGTCGCGATCAAGAAAGTCTCTGTGTCGGTCTCGTCGCCGGCGTAGTAGACGGTGACGACGGAACCGGGGAGGGCCACGCCCGACTCGGTCGGAGCGACGCCGACCTTGGCGGTGCCCAGCAGCTCCTGGAGCTGACGGATACGGGCTTCCTGCTGGCCCTGCTCCTCGCGGGCCGCGTGGTAGCCGCCGTTCTCCTTGAGGTCGCCTTCCTCGCGACGCTCGTTGATCTCGGCGGCGATGACAGGACGATTCGCGATGAGCTGGTCCAGCTCGGCCTTGAGTCGGTCGTACGACTCCTGCGTCAGCCAGGTCACCTGGGTCTCGGTCATCCTCGATCACTTCCTTCGGGTTGGAGCCCCCGGCTCCGTGGACAAGTCGTGCACATGCAACGACCGCGACAGCACGACCCCCGTCGTCCCCCCTGGTTGTCAGGCTGAACGGAAGTCGTACTGTCTGTTGATGCTCTTATGCAGCAATACACGGCCCCAAAGGGTGGAACCGTGTATCCGGCTATTTTAGCATCACTATCGTCGCTGCTCCGGAAAGCGCAGGAAGCCGCTGGTCGCGGTAGATTTCTAGGGTGCGCGGAGGTAGACGGGAGCCTCGGTGCTGCAGCCGTAGGTATCGCCCATTCCGGGGCGTTGTGACGTCTTGACCGTGGATGTCAGCACGACCGTCTGCGAATCGGACGCCGGGATGAGGACCTCGCGCCGTCCGGTCTCGCTGCCGTCCTTCGACCGCGCCCGGATGATGCAGACAGCATCCTCGGACGGATCGTCCCGCGTGACCTTGAGCTGGATGTCGATGGTGCTGTCGTCGATGATCTCGAAGGCGAGGACCTCCGACTCGATCGGAGCCGAGTTGTTCTGGAACAGCACGAACGCCACGACGAGCCCGGCGAGCAGACCGGCGATGGTGAAACCCCAGCGCTTGCCGCGTGTCGACACGCGGGGCCCGGGGTACCGGGAGGAGGGGTACCGGTCGGTGGGCAGGGTGTTGCTCATCACTTTGCTTTCACAGCGGAACGATGGATCGGGCGTCGCCGCAGGGTCACGGCTGACGTCGGAATTATCAGGTGGAACTATAGAGGACGGAGCCGTAGCGACCGCGACGCGGGCGCAGGGTCGGTTCCGGCGAAGCAGACGACGTGAGGTGGAGGAATACACGTGAGCGGACTACGGCTCATGGCCGTGCACGCCCATCCCGACGACGAGTCGAGCAAGGGCGCGGCCACGATGGCCCGGTACTCGGCCGAGGGGCACGAGGTCCTGGTGGTCACGCTCACGGGCGGAGAGCGCGGCGACATCCTGAACCCCGCCATGGATGTGCCCGGCATTCGCGAACGCATGAGCGAGGTGCGTCAGGAGGAGATGGCCGAGGCCGCCCGCATCCTCGGTGTGCGGCACCAGTGGCTCGGCTTCGTCGACTCCGGACTGCCCGAGGGCGACCCCAAGCCTCCGCTGCCGGAGGGCTGCTTCGCTGCGATCCCGCTCGACGAACCGGTCCGCCGGCTCGTGCAGTCGGTGCGCGAGTTCCGCCCCCACGTCATGACCACCTACGACGAGAACGGTGGCTACCCGCATCCCGACCATATCCGGTGCCACGAGGTGTCGGTCGCGGCCTACGAAGCGGCCGCGGATCCGGATTTCCATCCCGAGCTGGGCGAGCCCTGGGCGGTGAGCAAGCTCTACTACTCGCACGGTTTCATCCGTAAGCGGCTCGAGCTGTTCCGCGAGGAGTACGAGCGTCGCGGGGAGCCGTTCCCGATGGAGCAGTGGCTCAACAAGTGGCGCACCGAGCAGGGCGACATCATGGGGCGCGTGACCACCCAGATCACCTGTGGCGACTACTTCCCGAAGCGCGACGACGCGCTGCGGGCCCACGCCACCCAGATCGACCCCAACGGATCCTTCTTCGCAGTGCCGTTGGACATCCAGCAGAAGGTGTGGCCGACCGAGGAGTTCGAGTTGGCCAAGACCCGCGTGAGCACGGTACTTCCCGAGACGGATCTGTTCGCGGGCATCGAGGACGGACAGGGCAAATGACGATAGGCACGCTCGCGGTCGATGTTCTGGCCGTCGAGATTCTGGCCCAGGAGCCGACCGGCCCCGAGTTCGGCAAGGCGTCTCCGCTCGGACTGGCCATCGTGGTGGTCCTGCTGGTCGCGACCGCTCTGCTGATCTGGAACATGAACAAGCGGCTGAAGAAGCTGCCCGAGAACTTCCAGCCGGAGCATCCCGAACCCGACCAGGCCGTGGACGACGGCACGCTGCCGGGTGCGATGCCCGGCGGAGCCGAGGAGAAGGCCGGCGGCACGAAGGCCACCGGTCCGGAACGTCCGGAACCCACCAAGGGAAGCTGACGACCGGCCGTCACCGGCGGTGCTCCTTCCGTAGCGTGGGGGCATGGCGAACCGACTGGCCGACGCCCTGAGCCCTTATCTGAGGCAGCACGCCGACAATCCGGTCCACTGGCAGGAATGGGGCGACGACGCGCTCGCGGAGGCGCGCGAGCGCGACGTGCCGATCCTGCTGTCGATCGGGTACGCGGCCTGCCACTGGTGTCACGTCATGGCACACGAGTCGTTCGAGGACGAGGCCACGGCCGCTGTCATGAACGAGAACTTCGTGTGCATCAAGGTCGACCGTGAGGAACGGCCGGACATCGACGCGGTCTACATGAACGCGACCGTCGCCATGGCCGGTCAGGGCGGATGGCCGATGACCTGCTTCCTCACCCCCGACGGCTCGCCTTTCTACTGCGGCACGTATTACCCGAACACGCCGCGCGGCGGCATGCCGTCCTTCGTCCAACTTCTCGAGGCCATCACCCAGACCTGGCACAACCGGCGCGATGAGGTCTCGCAGGCCGCCGACGCCGTGGCCACCGAACTCCGTCGCAGCAGCGGGGGACTGCCCGTCGGGGAGGCCGCTGTCGAGGCGGTCCTGCTCGACGCGGCGGCCGCTGCGATCGCCACCGACGAGGATCGCGAACACGGCGGCTTCGGGGGCGCACCCAAGTTCCCGCCGTCCAACCTGCTCGAGGGCCTGCTGCGCGGATACGAGCGCACGCGCTCCGCCGACACGCTCGGTCTCGTCGAGCGCACGACCGACGCGATGGCGCGAGGTGGGATCTACGACCAGCTCGGTGGCGGTTTCGCCCGCTACAGCGTCGACGCCGCCTGGACGGTGCCGCACTTCGAGAAGATGCTCTACGACAACGCGCTGCTCCTACGGCTGTACGCGCACCTCGCGCGGGTGACCGGCGCGGAACTGCCGACGCGGGTCACCCGGGAGACCGCCGAATTCCTGCTGCGCGACCTGCTCACCACCGACGGCGGATTCGCCTCGGCGCTCGACGCCGACACGGACGGGGTCGAGGGCCTGACCTACGTGTGGACCCCCGACCAGCTCGTCGAGGTGCTCGGTGCGGACGACGGCCGGTGGGCCGCGGAGGCCTTCACCGTCACTCCCGGCGGCACCTTCGAACACGGCACCTCGGTGTTGCAGCTGCTCGACGAGCCCGACGATCCGGCCCGTCTCGCCGACGTGCGGGCACGCCTGTTCGCGGCCCGGCAGGATCGCGCGCAACCCGGACGCGACGACAAGGTCGTCACCGCGTGGAACGGCTTCGCGATCACTGCACTGGCAGAGGCCGGCATCGCACTGGGCGAACCCGCCTGGATCGACGCGGCGGCGAGGTGCGCGCGGTTCCTGCTCGACCGGCACCTCGTCGATGGACGACTGCGCCGCGCGTCGCTCGGAGGTGTCGTCGGATCTCCGGTGGGCGTGCTCGAGGACTACGGAGCACTCGTCACCGCGCTGCTCGCCGTCCATCAGGGGACCGGGGATCGGAGCTGGGTCGAGCGCGCGCGAGAACTCGCCGACGTCGCGCTCACGCAGTTCGCGGATCCGGAACGTCCCGGGAGCTGGTTCGACACCGCGCACGACGCCGAATCGCTGGTCGCCCGGCCGCGCGATCCGGTCGACGGGGCGACGCCGTCGGGGGCGTCGCTGATCGCCGAGGCGTTGCTCGGTCTGTCCGCGCTGGTGCACGACGACCCCCGCTACGCCGATGCCGCCGCGCTGTCGCTGTCGGCGGCCTCGATCCTGCTCGAGAAAGCGCCGCGTGCCGGAGGGCACTGGCTGACCGTGGCCGAGGCGTCGGTGCGCGGTCCGCTGCAGGTCGCCGTCGCGGGTGGCGGCGCACTCCTCGACCTCGCGCGCCGGCTCGCACCGGGGGGAGCGATCGTGGTGGGCGGCGAACCCGACTCGTCGCCGCTGCTCGATGGTCGGCCGCTCGTCGACGGAGCATCCGCGGCCTACGTGTGCCGGGGCTTCGTGTGCGATCGGCCGGTGACGACGGAGACGGATCTGCGCGAGGTGCTCGCCGCGCTCTGACTCGTCGAGGCCAGGCGGTGCCAGGGGCGGTGCATCGGTGCGCTCGGTCCTCTACTTCGAGGGTCTAGCTGCTCACGGCGGCTGCGACCGCGACGTTCGGCGACTCGATGCCGTTCTGATCGAACGCCTCGAGCACCGCGCGGGTGAGACTGCGGCGGATCGCCCACTGCTTGCCGGCGCGCACGCGCACGGTCAGCCGCAGCGTCACCGCACCCGCCGTCACGGAGTTGACCCCGAGCAGTTCGGGCTTCTCCAGGACGTCGGGTGCGATGTCCTCGCGTTCGACGCTGTCGAGTACGGCCCGCAGGGCGATCTGGCAGGCGCGGTCGACATTGGAGGTCGGTGCGATGGGTACGTCGATCACGGAGACCGCGTGGCCCTGGCTCATGTTGCCGACGCGCAGGATCTCGCCGTTGCGGCAGAACCACAGGGTGCCGTCGATGTCGCGGACGGTCGTCACGCGCAGGCCGACCGACTCGACGGTGCCCACCGCGTCGCCGAGGTCCACCACGTCGCCCACACCGTACTGGTCCTCGAGCAGCATGAACATGCCCGAGATGAAGTCCCGCACGAGGTTCTGCGCACCGAAACCAAGAGCAACGCCGGCGATACCGGCCGAGGCGATGAACGGCGCGACGTTGAAGCCGAGCGTGTCGAGCGTCTGCAGCACCACCCAGACGAGCACGACGACCGACACACCGGACTTGAATACCGAGCCGATCGTTTGGGCACGCTGGATCCGGCGTTCGCGCGCGTAGGGATCACCGATGGCGCGTTCGGCGCGTTCCTGCAGCGGTGCGAGGAACGATCGGCGGGGCTTGCCGGATTTCTCACGCGGCTTCGTCATGCGGTCGATCAGTCGGTGGAGGACGAAGCGGAGCACGATCGCGACGACGATGTAACTCACGATCGCGAGCGGCCGGTGGATCAGCCAGTCCCTGTTGGTCTCGGTCAGTTCGAAGGCGAGCAACGGAATAGACATCCCCCGCGAGTCTACAAACGGGTGCCGGATGCTTCAGGTGGTGTGAGAAGTTGCACGAAGCGGTCGGTGAGGTTTCAACCGAGAATCACGAGCCACACCGCTATCGCGTGACACAGTGCCGCGATGACCGTGGCCGCGTGAAAGAACTCGTGGTGCCCGAAGGTCGCGGGCCACGGATCGGGCCAGCGGGTCGCGTAGAGGATCGCTCCTCCGCTGTAGAACAGCCCTCCGAACAGCAGGAGCAGCATGGGAGCGAGACCGACTTCGGCGACCAACTGTCCGGCAACGGGCACGATGGCCCATCCGAGCAGCAGATACAGCGGCACACCGACCCAGCGCGGCGCCGTAGGCCACAGCATCTTCAGGGCCACGCCCGCCAGCGCGCCCGCCCACACGACGATCAGCAGCGGTCGCCCGGACTCCGGGGGCAGGGCGAGTGTCGCGAACGGGGTGTAGCTGCCGGCGATGAACACGAAGATCATCGAATGGTCGGCGCGCTTCATCCACACGCGGGACCGGGGCCCCCAGTTCAGGCGGTGGTAGAGCGCGCTGACGCCGAACACACCGCACACGGTGAGGCTGTAGATGGTCGCGGGGAGTACGGCGTCCGGGCGGTCGGCGAGGAAGGCGGCGGCCGAGACGAGGGCGACGCCGGCGATGACGGCCACACCGAAGGCCCAGGCGTGGATCCATCCGCGCATCCGCGGTTTGACGGGTAGTTCCTCGAGGCCGAATGCCGTCATGCGTGCGCTCCTCTCGGTACCGATCAGTAACCTACGCACCCGTAGGTTTGTTCCGTCGTCACGTTACAGCCCGTGAGGGCGCTCCGGGAGACTCTGTGACCACCGACGCGACCGTCCGTACGCCTGGGCGTAATGTGACTCGCGTGGTGATGACGGGGTGAGCGTCCGCGGACTGCTGTACCGGCTCTACGAGCGCAGGCTGCTGAAGGAACTCGACGGAGCACGGCATCCGCGACACGTCGCGGTCATGTGCGACGGCAATCGGCGTTGGGCGCGCGAGAACGGCTTCACCGACGTCAGTCACGGCCACCGCGAAGGTGCCAAGAAGATCGCCGAGCTGCTGAGCTGGTGCGACGCGGCCGGTATCGAAACGGCGACGATCTACCTGCTGTCCACCGAGAACCTCCGGCGCGACCCGGAGGAGCTCGATGCTCTGCTCGAGATCATCTCCGACGTGGTGGAGGAGATCTCCGCGCCCGGCCAGAACTGGGGCGTGAAGATCGTCGGCACCACCGACCTGCTCCCGGCCGACCACGCCAAGCGGCTGCACGAGGCCGCGGCCGGCACCGCGGGCCGGACGGGCACGCACGTCAACGTCGCCGTCGGGTACGGCGGTCGCCAGGAGATCGTCGACGCGGTGCAGTCGCTCCTGCGGGTGCGCTACGCGCAGGGGTTGCGTGGCGAAGAGCTCGTCGAGTCCGTGACGGTCGACGGTGTCGACAGCCACCTCTACACGTCCGGTCAACCCGATCCGGACCTTGTGATCCGTACCTCCGGCGAGCAGCGACTGTCCGGATTCCTGCTCTGGCAGTCCGCCTACTCGGAGATCTGGTTCACCGAGGCGTACTGGCCCGAGTTCCGCCGGGTCGACTTCCTGCGCGCGCTGCGCGACTACGCCGCCCGGCACCGCCGGTTCGGCGCCTGACGGCACCCGCCGGTTCGGCGCCTGGAACAGGGCTGAGCGGCGGGGCGCGTCAGAGCTTGCGCAACCGGAGCCGGTTGATGGCGTGATCCGAGTCCTTGCGCAGGACCAGGGTCGCGCGGGGACGCGTCGGCAGGATGTTCTCCACCAGGTTCGGCAGGTTGATCGAGTGCCAGATCTCCTTCGCGGCACTCATCGCGTCCCGGTCCGACAGGTTCGCGTAGTGGTGGAAGTGCGCCTCGGGATCCGCGAAGGACGTCTTACGCAGCGCGAGAAAGCGTTCCACGTACCACTTCTCGATGTCCTCGATACGCGCGTCGACGTAGATCGAGAAGTCGAACAGGTCGGAGACCATCAACCGCGGACCGGTCTGCAGCACGTTCAGACCCTCGATGATGAGGATGTCCGGCTGCCGCACGATGTGGTACTGACCCGGGATGATGTCGTACGAGATGTGGGAGTAGATCGGCGCCGCAACCTCTTTCGCTCCCGACTTGACCTCGGTGACGAACCGCAGCAGTTTGCGCCGGTCGTAGCTCTCGGGAAAACCCTTGCGGTGCATGACGTTGCGCCGAACCAGTTCCTTGGTGGGGTAGAGGAACCCGTCGGTGGTCACGAGATCCACCCGCGGGTGATGGTCCCAGCGTGCCAGCAGTGCCTGCAGCACACGGGCCGTGGTGGACTTGCCGACCGCCACCGAACCGGCCACACCGATCACGAACGGCACCTGCTGGTCGGGATGTTTCTCCCCGAGGAAGGTCGCGGTCGCGGCGAACAACCGCTGCTTCGCTGCGACCTGCAGGTGGATCAACCGGGCGAGGGGGAGATACACCTCCGCGACCTCCGCGAGATCGATCTGCTCGCCCAGGCCCCGAAGCCCGATGAGTTCGTCCTCGGTGAGGACGAGGGGAGTCGACTTCCGCAGCGTCCGCCACTGCTTGCGGTCGAACTCGACATACGGGCTCGGTTCGTTCAGACGAGCCATCGGCACGGCTTCCCGGTGGCGCGGCGGATGCGGCGTTGCATGTCCATGTAACGGATTGTGCTCGCTGACACAGGCGGATGCCTCCCCGGGGTCCCCACCCCGGCGGGTTCTCCCGTGTCGGGTCGCCGACGAGCGACTACGCTCGGCCGGTATGGGAGCCGACGACTTCGTGAACGAATATCTGCTGCTGGGCCTGGCTTTCGACCGGCTCGAGGACGGGTACGTCGACGCCTACACCGGCGATCCCGCGCTGCGGCGGAAGGTCGAGAACGCCCCGACCCCCGATCCCCGTGATCTATCACACACCGCGCGACGCCTGCGGGACGAACTTCCCGGTGCGGCACTGTCCGACGAGCGCACCCGTTTCCTCGACGTGCATCTGCGCGCCCTCGACTGCTCGGCCCGCAAGTTCGCGGGGGAGGAGATCGGTTTCGTCGACGAGGTCGAGGCATACTTCGACGTCCGCATCGCGCCCGGCGACGAGGACACCTACCGCGACGCGCACCGTCGCCTCGATGCGTTGCTGCCCGGCACCGGATCGCTCACCGAACGGATGCAGGCCCACCGCAAGTCCGATGTGATCCCCGCCGATCGTCTCGCCGAATGCGTCGACGCGTTCTCGAGCGCTCTACGGGAGAAGGTGCGGGCGGTCTACCCGTTGCCCGACACCGAGCGTGTCGAGTACGAGATCGTCGGCGACAAGCCGTGGTCGGGTTTCAACTACTACCTCGGCGACTACCGTTCGCGGGTCGCGATCAACTCCGATCTCGAACAGACGATGGCGCACCTGCCGCGGCTGATCGCGCACGAGGCGTATCCCGGGCACCACACCGAGCACTGCCGCAAGGAGGCCGGTCTCGTCGCCGGCGGTCAGGCCGAGCAGACGTTGTTCCTCGTCAACACCCCGCAGTGCCTCATGGCGGAAGGGCTCGCCGATCTTGCGCTCGAAGCGATCGTCGGCCCGGGCTGGGGGGAGTGGGCACAAGACATCTACGCCGATCTCGGGCTCCGGTTCGACGGCGAACTGGCCGAGCAACTGTCCGAGGCGTCCGAGCAGTTGCTCTCGGTGCGGCAGGACGCCGCGCTGCTGCTCCACGACCGCGGGCGCAGCCACGACGAGGTCGTGGAATTCCTGCAGCGCTGGTCGCTGTCGAGCCCCGAACGTGCCCGGCAGTCGCTGCGGTTCCTGTCGTCGCCGTTGTGGCGCGCCTATATCAGCACCTATGTGGAGGGCTACCGGCTCCTCGGCAGCTGGCTCGGGCAGGTTCCGGCCGGAGCCGAGCGCGCCGACCGTTTCCGGCGCCTGCTCGACGAACCCCTGGTGCCCAGCAGCCTGCGGTGAACCGCAGGTCGCTCGGGGACCGGCTTCCGGAGCGGTGGACGGCCTTCGTAGACTGGAGGACGTATCCCTGACGTCCTCTGCTTGGAGAAACCTCGATGACCGCTGCGCCCGGCGCCGACGTGAACACTGCCGCACTGAACGACCTCGATCCCGAGGTCGCCGAGGCCATGGCCGGCGAGCTGTCGCGTCAGCGCGACACGCTCGAGATGATCGCGTCGGAGAACTTCGTGCCGCGCGCCGTCCTCCAGGCCCAGGGCAGCGTCCTGACCAACAAGTACGCCGAGGGTTACCCCGGTCGTCGTTACTACGGCGGCTGCGAGAACGTCGACGTCGTCGAGGACCTCGCCCGTAACCGCGCCAAGGAGCTCTTCGGCGCCGATTTCGCGAACGTGCAGCCGCACTCGGGTGCGCAGGCGAACGCGGCGGTGCTCATGGCGCTGATGACCCCCGGCGAGAAGCTGCTCGGTCTCGACCTCGCGCACGGCGGCCACCTCACGCACGGCATGAAGCTCAACTTCTCCGGCAAGCTGTACGACGTCGCGTCCTACGGGGTCAGCAAGGACGACCACCGCATCGACATGGACGAGGTCCGCGACATCGCGCTGCGCGAGAAGCCGAAGGTCATCGTCGCCGGCTGGTCCGCCTACCCGCGCCACGAGGACTTCGCCGCCTTCCGCTCCATCGCCGACGAGGTCGGTGCCTACCTGTGGGTCGACATGGCGCACTTCGCCGGTCTGGTCGCCGCAGGCCTGCACCCGTCGCCGGTGCCCTACGCCGACGTCGTCTCCACCACCGTGCACAAGACCCTCGGTGGCCCGCGTTCCGGCCTGATCCTCGCCAAGCAGGAATGGGCGAAGAAGATCAACTCGGCCGTCTTCCCCGGCCAGCAGGGCGGACCGCTCATGCACGCGATCGCGGCGAAGGCCGTCGCGCTGAAGATCGCCGCGAGCGACGAGTTCAAGGACCGCCAGCGGCGCACCCTCTCCGGTGCCCGGATCATCGCCGACCGCCTGTCGCAGTCCGACGTCGCCGACAAGGGCATCTCGGTGCTCACCGGTGGCACCGACGTGCACCTGGTCCTGGTCGACCTGCGCAACTCGCAGCTCGACGGCCAGCAGGGTGAGGACGCCCTCCGCGAGGTCGGCATCACCGTCAACCGCAACGCCGTGCCGTTCGATCCGCGTCCCCCGATGGTCACCTCGGGCCTGCGCATCGGCACCCCGGCGCTCGCGACCCGCGGTTTCGGCGACGAGCAGTTCACCGAGGTCGCCGAGATCATCGCGCAGACGCTCGTCGGTGGCGCCGACGCCGAGTCGCTGCGGACCCGCGTGAGCGCCCTGGCACAGTCCGTGCCGCTGTACGAGGGCCTCGAGGACTGGCGTCTGATCTGACGGCTTCCTGCTGTCGCCGACCGGCCCGCACCGATCTCCGGTGCGGGCCGGTCGGCGTACCAGGGGTCGAGACATCCCACCGTAGGGCTGGTTAGGGTAGCCTACGCATGCCGACACTGTCGGTGCCCGCACGCGTACCCCGAACAGCAGAAGGAAGTCGCATGGCCATCCCGAGCATCGATCCGTACGAGTTGCCTACCAGCGACGAGATTCCCGCTGCTCGGGTGGACTGGACGATCGATACGTCCCGCTGTGCACTGCTGATCCACGACATGCAGAAGTACTTCATCGACGCCTACCGGCGCGATGCCGAACCCCTCGCGACCGTGGTGCCCAACATCGTCCGCCTCCGCGAGGCGTGCCTGGCCGCCGGTATCCCCGTCGTCTACACGATGCAGCCCGGCGACCAGCATCCGTCGCGTCGCGGCATCCTTGCCGACTTCTGGGGCGTCGGGCTGAGCACCGGCCGCGACACCGAGGTCATCGACGAACTGACCCCCGGCCCGGACGACATCCAGGTCACCAAGTGGCGCTACTCGGCGTTCCAGCGCACCGACTTCCGTCAGCTGCTCGCGCACAACGGCCGCGACCAGCTCATCGTCACCGGCGTCTACGCACACATGGGCTGTATGCTCAGCGCCGCCGACGCCTTCATGAGCGACGTCGCGCCGTTCATGGCCCTCGACGCCACCGCCGACTTCTCCCGCGACGAGCACCTCATGGCGCTCCAGTACGTCGCCAAGCGGGTCGGCCGGGTCGAGACCACGGACGCGCTGATCGAGTCGATCACCGCGTCAGCGCGTCGCCGCGACCGCGAGACCGAAGAACTCACCGCATCGCTGCGCTGACCGGCACGGTCCGAGAATCGGGAACTTCAGCACATGCAGCGAATTCTTCTGTCCGGCAAGATCCATCGCGCGACCGTCACCCACGCGGATCTGCACTACGTCGGATCGGTGACGATCGACCGCGACCAACTCTCACCGCGCTGACGCGGGAAGCGATTTCGGTGCTCTCGACGTCGCCAGGCGCGGTCGAGAACACCGAAACAGAGCACACAGGAATCGCCTAGGTGGTGCCGCGACGACGCGCCTCGAGCGTCTCGACGGCCTGCTCGCGCAGCAGCCGCAGGCGGGCCAGCGGGCGATCGGACTCGGGGCTGCGCCAGTAGCCCGACGCGTCGAGCATCGGCTTGGCGATGCCGAGTCGCTTCGACACGGCGCGCAGTTCCTTCACGATCGACGCCTCGCCGGCGATCCACATCCAGCCCTCACCGCCGCGCGGCGCACCCGACTCGACGGCCTCGGCGAGCACGGTGGCGTCGGAGACGCCGGGACGGCTGTGCACCCACGTCACGCCCGCGAGATCGGACTGTTCCTCCTGCGGACCGTCGACCAGCGCGAAGGCGTGCATCGGCACCGTGCCACCGTAGGTCTCGACGAAGCGCCCCAGTGCGGGTAGTGCGGTCTCGTCGCCGGCGAGCAGCCACCAGTCGGCGCCCTGCGGCGGGATGATCGCGACCTTGGGTCCCGCGAGGTGGAGCACGCTGCCGGGTTCGGCGGTGCGGGCCCAGTTACCGGCGGGGCCGTGTCCGTGCAGGACGAAGTCCAGATCGAGCTCCCCGGCCACGGGATCGAAGCGACGCACCGTGTAGGCGCGGGTCACGGGTGCGGGCTTGCGGGGCCAGTGCAGGTGCCCGTCGTGCTGTTCGGGCAGGGCAGGGGTGTCGCTGCCGGGTTCGGGCAGGAAGATCTTGACGTAGTCGTCGGCACCCTCGGTGGTGAACGCCGGGGCATCGTAGTCGCCGCTGCGGAAGGCACCGAGCTGCTCGCCGCCCAGGGTGATCCGACGCATCCGCGGTGTCACGTCCACCGCGCGGAGCACGGTCAGGCGCCGCAGGACGATGGGCAGGGAGACGCGGGTCGGGGGCGTCGTCACCGGCATGGTGAGCTCCTTCCGGACGGGACCGGCCGGACAATTCGGGCGGGCGCGTCGCTGCTGGTATGGTTAGGCGGCCCTAACTATATCTGGACGGAGGGGCGGATCCGAGGGGGCGGGTCCAGGAATGCCGAGGAGTACCCGTGGAATCGATCGTGCCTCTGCCGTTGACCGCTGCCCAGGCGGGAATGTGGTTCGCGCAGACGATCGACCCCTCGAACGCGACACTCGTCACCGGGCACTTCCTCGAGATCGACGGCGCCATGGATCCGGATGTGCTCGCCCGCGCCGTCCACACGGTCTTCGACGAATCCGCCGGACTGCGCGCCCGGATCGCCGTCGTCGACGAGGTGCCCGTCCAGTTCCCCGGTGCCCATCCGGCGCCGGAGATCGAGGTCACCGACCTCACCGCCGACGCCGATCCGCGGTGGACGGCCGTCGACACGATGCGCGCGATCCTGCGCGTGCCGATGGATCCGACGGCCGAAGCCGGCATCGGCGCCCGGGTGTTCGTCCTCGGACCGGACCGTGTCCTGCTGTTCCTGCGCGCCCACCACGCCTTGCTCGACGTCTACGGCTACAGCCTGGTCGAACGCCGCATCGTCGCCGTGTACACCGCACTCGTGCGCGGCGAGGACGTCCCGCCCGCGACCTTCGGCTCCGTCGAGCAGGTCGTCGCCGAGGACGAGGAGTACCGCAGCGGCGAGCGCATCGTCGCCGACCGCGACTTCTGGACCGAGACGCTGCATGGTGCACCCGACGCGCTCGGCCTCGCGGAGACCGCGGTGCCGGCCGCGTCCTCGCTCGCCCGCGCGGTGGTCACCGAATCGGTGCAGGTCCCCGGGGACGTCGCCGAGGCGCTCGACGTAGCGGCACGCCGCGCCGGGGTGGGCTGGCCCGACCTCGTCACCGCCGCGACCGCCGCCTATCTCGGCCGGGTCACCGCGGTCCGCGACGTGGTGCTCGGCTTCCCGGCCATGAACCGGATGGGCAGCGTCGCCGCGAAGGTGCTCACCACCGCCGTCAATGTCGTGCCCCTCCGCATCGAGGTCGCTCCGGAGGCGAGTCTCGCGGCGCTCGCCGCCGACGTGCGCGCCACCGTCGCTGCGCAGGGACGCCACAGTCGCTACCGGGGCGAGGACATCCACCGCGACCTGCGTCTGCCCGCGACCAGTCCCGGTCCGGTGGGCCCGACGGTCAACATCAAGCCGTTCGGCGACACCGTGCGATTCGGCGACGCGACCGCCACCGTGCACTCGCTCGCGCGCGGTCCCGTCCACGACCTCGCGGTGGTCGCCCGTCGTGTCGACAGCACCCGCGCACTCGAACTGACCCTCGACGCCGACGCCGACCGGTACACCGCCGAGGAGGTTGCCGGTCACGCCGCGGCCATCGCGCGACTGCTCACCTTCGCCGCCCGGGAGGACGCGGACGAACGTCCTCTCGCCCACGCCGACCTGCTGAACCCGGATTTCCGCGCCGATCTCGAATCCCGTTGGCACGGAGTCGTATCCGAGTCTTTCGCGCCCGACGCGATGGATCTGTTCGACGCGCAGGTGGCCGCCGCCGGTGCCGCACCCGCGCTCGTCGCCGGCGCCGACCGTCTCACCTACGCCGAACTCGACGCGCGCATCGATGCCGTCGCAGGCGAACTCGCACGGGCTGGTGCGCGGTGCGAGGTGACGGTCGCGCTCGCGCTGCCACGCACCGCCGACATGGTGGTCGCGCTCCTCGCCGTGCTGCGGACGGGCGCGGCGTACCTGCCGCTCGATCCCGCCTTCCCCGCCGAGCGACTCGAGTACATGCTCGACGACGCGCGACCGGCGATCCTGCTCACCACCGACGACTTCGCCGACCGTCTCGGCGCATCGACCCCGGACGCCACGGCGGTCTTCCGTGACGGCGTCCTGCACTGGCGCGGCGACGTCCCCGTCGGCACCACACCTTCCGAGCGAGTCGTGCCCGACCAGTCGGCATATGTCATCTACACCTCGGGTTCGACCGGCCGGCCGAAGGGTGTCGTGCTCTCGCGCGGCGCACTCGCCCGCTTCGTCGACGCTGCGACCGATCTCGCCGGAATCGGCACGCACACTAGGCTTCTCGCCCTGACCACCCTGTCGTTCGACATCTCGGTGCTCGAACTGATCGTGCCGCTGTGCCGCGGTGGGGCCCTCGTGCTCGCGGGCGACGACGAGGTGGGCGATCCGGCGGCGCTGGCCGCGCTCGCCGCCACCGAGTCGGTGAACTGCATCCAGGCCACCCCGTCGCTGTGGGGCGCGATCGTCGAACACGACGGTCTGGATCTCGCCGGTGCGGACGTGCTCGTCGGCGGCGAGGCCCTGCCCGCCGTCCTGGCCGGAACCCTCGCCGCGCGAGCGTGTTCGGTCGTCAACATGTACGGCCCCACCGAGGCGACGGTGTGGTGCACCTCCGCTCCGGTCGCGCCGGATCTGCCGTGGACCGGGTCGGTGGGCCGCCCCTATCCGGGAACCGGTGTGCGCGTGCTCGACCGGCAGTTGCAGCCCGTGCCGGTCGGCGCGGCCGGTGAGCTGTACGTCGTGGGGCAGCAGCTCGCGCGCGGCTACCGCGGCCGCCCCGACCTCACCGCGGCCCGCTTCGTCGCCGATCCCTTCGGCGCCGGCCGGATGTACCGCACGGGCGATCTGGTGCGCTGGACCGCCGACGGCACCCTGCAGTATCTCGGACGCGGCGACGACCAGGTCAAGGTCCGCGGACACCGCATCGAGCTCGGTGAGATCGAGACCGCCGCAGCGCAATTCGCCGGTGTGGCGCAGGCCGTCGTGGTCGCCCGGCCCGACGCCACCGGTGCGGCCCGCCTCGTGGGCTACGTGACCGGCACCGACGTCGACAGCGCAGCACTGCACGACTTCCTCCGCACACGTCTGCCCGAGTACATGGTGCCGTCGCTGACGGTCGTGCTCGACGAGTTCCCGCTCACCGCGAACCTCAAGGTCGACCGCAAGGCACTGCCCACCCCGGAGATCGGCGCCCCCGACACCGGTCGCGATCCCGAGACCGCCACCGAACACACCCTCGCCGGTGTATTCGCCGACCTGCTCGGACTCCCGGCCGTCGGTGTCGACGCCGACTTCTTCACCCTCGGCGGAACGTCGCTGTCCGCCACCCGTCTCGTCGCCCGGATCCGCTCGGTGCTGGACGTCGAGGTGTCGCTGCGCGACGTCTTCGACGCTCCCACCGTGGCCGAATTGGCCGTGGTGGTCGACGGCGCGAGCCCGACACGTCCCCGCTTCGTCGCAGGACCGCGACCGGCGCGGATCCCGCTGTCGTCGGCCCAGCAACGTCTGTGGTTCCTCGATCGTGCCCAGGGACCGTCGCCGACCTACAACATCCCCTTCGCCCTCGAACTGCGCGGCCGGCTCGACGCCGGCCTGCTCGACCGTGCGCTGGTGCACGTCGTCGCCCGGCACGAGGTGCTGCGCACCGTCGTCGACGTCGTCGACGGTGAGCCCGTGCAGGTCGTCGCCGACACGCCGTCGACGGTCCTGCAGGTCGCGGAGGCGCGCGACGGGAATGCCGCGGCACTTCTCGACGCGGCCGCGCGGGCATCCTTCGATCTGGGACAGGACCGTCCGTTCCGTGCGCATCTCGTGCGACGCGCACCGGATGACGCGGTGCTGCTGCTCGTCGTGCATCACATCGCCGGCGACGAGTGGTCGGCCGAGACGGTCTTCGCCGACCTCGCCGCCGCCTACGCCGATCTCTCTGCGGGTCGTGTGCCCGACGACGCGCCGCGTCCCCAATACGCGGGCTTCGCGGTGTGGCAGCGCGGTCTCGCCGACGACCCCGCCGCCGCCGTGCTCCGCGACCGCGACCTCGCGTTCTGGTGCTCCACCCTTGCCGGAGCACCGGAGGAACTCGCCCTGCCACACGACCGTCCGCGACCCGCGGTGCCGAGCCACCGCGGCGGCGAGGTACACGTGCAGGTGGGTTCGGAACTGTCTGCGGCCCTTCGGGATACGTGTTCCCGTTCCGGGGCGAGCATGTTCATGCTCACCCACGCCGCCGTGGCCGCCCTGTTCACCGCGCTCGGGGCGGGCGACGACATCGTGCTCGGCGCGCCCGTCGCGGGTCGCGCCGACAGCGGACTCGAGGACATCGTCGGATTCTTCGTCGACACCATCGCCCTGCGCACCGATCTGTCCGGCGATCCCGATACCGCCGAGATTCTGACGCGCGTACGGCACGCCGACCTCGCCGCCCTGGCCCACCAGGAGGTGCCCTTCGACGAGGTGGTCGACGCCGTCGGTGTCACCCCGTCGCTCGCGCGGCACCCGCTCTTCCAGACGATGGTGCAGTACCGCACCGAACCGGTCGTCCCGCAGATCGGCGACACCACCGCGACCGTGTCGTATCTGTCCACCGGCACGTCGAAGTTCGATCTCACCGTCGACTTCGTCGACGCGGACGACGGCCTGTCGATCCGCTTCGAGTACGCCGAGGACCTCTACGACCGTACGAGCGTACGGACCCTCGGGCAGCGTCTGCTGTCGGTGCTCGCGGCCTTCGCCGACCCCGAACCGCGACACCTCTCATCGATCGACCTGCGCACCGACGAAGAGCGCGCCGCCGACACCGTCGCGACGGTGCCCGCCACCACGCAGCTGCTGCCGGACCTACTCGCGGCGGCCTTCGCCGCCCGCCCGGATCACCCGGCGCTCGTGTTCGGCACCGAGACGTCGAGTTATCGGGAATTCGGGGCGCGCGTGCACCGTTCGGCTCGCGCGCTCGCCGAACGGGGTGTCGGGCCTGGCAGTGTCGTCGCGGTCGCGGCGGCACGGTCCGACGCCGCCGTGGTGGCGCTGGCCGCCGTCGTGGTCTCCGGTGCCGCCTACCTGCCCGTCGACCTGTCGTACCCTCCGGCGCGCATCGAGTTCATGCTCACCGACGCCGCACCCGATCTCGTGCTTGTGGATACGGAAGGCGCCGTGCCCGGAGAGGCACCGGAGCTGACCCTCGCCGCACTGGCCGAGGCGGCGCAAGGCTACTCGGACGCACCGATCACCGACCTCGACCGCAGCCGACCGCTGCATCCGGCGGACGGGTCGTACGTCGTCTACACCTCCGGTTCGACGGGTGTGCCCAAGGGTGTCGTCGGAACCGCTGCGGCGCTGGCGAACCGGTTGGCCTGGCAGGCGGCACGCGTCCGCCCGGCCGGCGACGACGTGCGCCTGGCCAAGAGTTCGCTGAGCTTCATCGACGGATCGACCGAGCTGTTCGCCGGTCTTCTCTCCAGCGCGACGATGGTCCTGGCCGACGACGCCGCCTCCCGCGACGCCGAGACCCTCGCCGATCTCGTCGTCCGGCACCGCGTCCGGATGCTCACCGCGGTGCCCAGCCTCGCCGAGACCCTCGCGGCCCTGCGCCCCGAGGCCGCGGAACTCGTCGACACATGGTTCCTCAGTGGAGAACCCCTCGGCACGAGCGTGATCGCGGCACTGCCGGGCGCACGGGTGATCAACTCGTACGGTTCATCGGAGGTCGCCGGCGACGTCACGATCTGGACGGCGCCGGGCTCCGACGTCGACCGCGTCCGCATCGGTGCCCCAGTCGACGGCGTGACCGCGCGCATCCTCGACCGGCACCTGCGTCCCGTCCCGGACGGCGTGACCGGCGAACTCTACGTCGGGGGAGTGCAGTCCGCCCGCGGCTATCTCGGCCGCCCGGATCTGACCGCGGCGCGGTTCGTCGCCGACCCCACCGGCAGCGGCACCCGGCTCTTCCGCACCGGGGACCTGGTGCGGCGCAACGCCTCCGGAGAACTCGAGTTCGTCTCGCGCGCCGACCACCAGCTGAGCCTGCGCGGTTTCCGCATCGAACCCGGCGAGGTCGAAGCCACATTGCTGCGGCACCCGGCGGTGACCGCGGCCCTCGTCACCGTGCGCCCGTCCGCGTCCGGGACCGATCTGCTCGTCGGTTACGTCGTCGCCGATCCGGCCGCGCCGCGTTCGGCGGCCATCGACCTGCAGGACCATCTGCGGACCGTGGTGCCGGACTACATGATTCCCTCGGTCTTCGCCGTGCTCGACGCCATGCCGACCCTGCCCAACGGCAAGGTCGACCGCGCGGCTCTGCCCGATCCCGCACAGAGCCACAGCACGCGCGAGGCGACCGACGACGAACGCGTCGTGTGCGAGGTGCTCGCCGAACTCCTCGGTGTCCGCCAGGTGGGCCCCGACGACGACTTTTTCGCCCTCGGCGGCAATTCGCTCCTCGCGACACGTCTGTCCGCGGCGCTGCGCATGCGCACCGGCCGGAACCCGTCGATCCGCGACATCTTCGATCTGCGCACCCCCGCGCGACTCGCGGCGACGGTCCCGGCCACCGCCGTCGGACCCGAACTCGTGCGCCGCGACCACGCCGATCTCGTCCCGATGTCGGCGGCGCAGCGCCGGCTGTGGTTCCTCTTCCGCCTCGAGGGCGCGTCGGCGACCTACAACATCCCGTACACGATGCGGCTGCGCGGCGCGCTCGACGTCGACGCTCTGCGGGGTGCCCTGCAGCACCTGATCGCCGGGCACGACACGCTGCGCACGGTGTTCACCGAGCCGGACGAGGACGACGTCGAGCAGATCGGCTACCAGCGGGTGCTGCCCGCCGAGGACTGCACCGTCGACCTGCGGATCGTCGACGCCGCCCCGGCGGATCTCGACGTGCTGCTCACCGAGGAGGCGGGCCGTCCGTTCGATCTCGCCCACGACCTGCCGATCCGCGCGACGCTCGTGCGCACCGCTCCCGACGACGCGCGCCTGTTGGTGCTCGTGCACCACATCGCCGCCGACGAGTGGTCCGCCACGCCGCTCGTCGCCGACCTGTCCGCCTGGTACGCGCACGTGACCACCGGGGCACCCGCGCCTGCGCCGCTGCCGGTGCAGTACCGGGACTTCACTCTCTGGCAGGACGAACGTCTCGGTACCGGGGACGAGTCTCTGCGTGAGGTCCAGACCGAGTACTGGGCACGCGTCCTCGACGGCGCACCCGAGGAACTCGCCGTTCCGCACGACCGGCCGCGCGGGGCCGTCAGCAGTTACCGCGGCGGCGCGGTCCCGTTCACCGTCGACCCGCGCACCCGGGAAGCACTCGCCGACATCGCCGCCGAATCCGGCGCGACGATGTTCATGCTCACCCACGCGGTCGTCGCAGTACTGCTGCGCGCGCACGGCGCCGGGGACGACATCGTCCTCGGCACTCCCGTCGCGGGTCGTCCCGACGCCGCCCTCGACCGGATCGTCGGCTTCTTCGTCAACACGCTCGTGCTGCGCACCGATCTGTCCGGCGACCCCACCGTCCGCGACCTGCTCACGCAGGTCCGGGAGGTGGACCTCGACGCCTATGCTCACCAGGACCTGCCGTTCGAGGTGCTCGTCGAACGACTCGCCCCGGCACGGTCGCTCGCACGCCAGCCGCTGTTCCAGATCATGGTGCAGTACCGCGACCGCCTCGACGAGATCCGCATGCCCGGACTCGACGCCGAACCGGTCTTCGTCGAGACCGGCACGTCGAAGTTCGACCTGACCTTCGACCTTGCCGAGACCGACGACGGCGGGATCCGCGGTCGCATCGAGTACGCGACCGACCTGTTCGACCGCGGCACCGTCGACGGATTCGTGCAGCGACTCACGGCTCTGCTGGCGGAGATCGCGGCGAATCCGGACGCCTCGCTGTCGCAGTTGAGCGTGCTCACCGTCGACGACCGGAAGGCATTGGTGGCAGCGGAGATCGGCACGGTCCGAGACGACGGTCCCGATCGCACGGTCCCCGAGCTGTTCTCGCAGCAGGTCGCTGCGACACCGGATGCCCTCGCGCTCGTCGACGACGCCACCGGACGGCGGTGGACCTACGCCGAACTCGACCGTGCCGTCGCCGCTCTGGCCGGGCATCTGCGTGCCGTTCCCGGAGTAGGAATGGATGCCGTCGTGGCCGTGGCGATTCCGCGCAGCACCGCTCTCGTGATCGCCCTCCTTGCGATCCACCGCGTCGGTGCGGCCTATCTGCCGCTCGACGAGAACTATCCCGCCGAGCGACTCGCGTACATGCTCTCCGACGCGCAGCCCGTCGCGGTCGTGGCGGCCGCCGGTGTGGCGATGACCTTCGACTCCGGTGTGCCGGTGCTCGAGGTCGACGAATCCGGTTCCGTCGGAACCGATCCCGCAGATCCGGTCGCAGCACCGACCGTGATGCCCCTCGACTGCGCGGCGTACGTGCTCTACACCTCCGGATCCACCGGAACCCCGAAGGGTGTCGTCGTCGGCCATCGCGCCGTGGCCAACCGGCTGCGGTGGATGCAGGACGAATACGGTCTCACCGCCGAGGATCGGGTGCTGCAGAAGACCCCGTCCGGATTCGACGTGTCGGTGTGGGAGTTCTTCTGGCCGCTGATCACCGGCGCCACGCTCGTCGTCGCGACCGCCGACGGTCACCGCGACCCGCATTATCTGCGCGCTGTGATCGCCCGGCAGTCGATCACCACGGCGCACTTCGTGCCGTCGATGCTCGCGGCGTTGCTCGACGTGCTCGCCGCCGAGCAGGACCGGGCACTGCGCCTGACCCGGGTGATCTGCAGTGGTGAGGCGCTGACCGCCGACCATCGCGACCGCTTCCACACCCTCGTCGACGCCGAACTGCACAACCTCTACGGCCCCACCGAGGCGGCCGTCGACGTCACCGCGGCACCGATTCCGGCGCAGGACATTCCGTGGGTCCCGATCGGACGGCCGATCGACAACACCCGCACCCTCGTCCTCGACGAGCGGCTCCGGCCCGTGGCGCCGGGCGTCGTCGGCGAGTTGTATCTCGGCGGTGTCCAGCTCGCCCGCGGCTACCACCGGCGCGCGGGCCTGACGGCGGGCCGGTTCGTCGCCGACCCCTACAGCGACGCGGGGGAGCGGCTCTACCGCACCGGCGACCTCGTGCGGTGGCGCGAGCGCGGCGCGGGCCTCGAACTCGACTACATCGGCCGCGCCGACGGGCAGGTCAAACTCCGCGGCCTGCGCATCGAACTCGGTGAGATCGAGGCGACGCTGGTCGCGCATCCGAACGTCGCGCAGAGCGCCGTCGTGGTGCGCGACGGCATGCTCGCCGGCTACGTGGTGCCCCTGTCCGGGCGCACCGTCGAACCGGCCGATCTACTCGCGCACGCCGCGACCTCCCTGCCCGATCACATGGTCCCGGTGACCGTGACCGTGGTCGAGGTACTGCCGCTCGGACCGAACGGCAAACTCGATCGCAGGGCACTTCCCGATCCGCAACCGACCGCGACGACGCGCCGCGACCCGGAGACCCCCGCCGAGGCCGCACTGTGCGAATTGTTCGAGGAGGCACTGCGTCTCGACGTCGTCGGACCGGACGACGACTTCTTCGCGCTCGGTGGCGACAGCATCGTCTCGATGCAGGTCGTCACGGCCGCGCGCCGCAAGGGCATCGAATTCGGCCCGCGCGAGATCTTCCGGTGGCGCACCCCGGCCGGTCTCGCCGCCGTCGCGCGGTTCGCCGAGACGGAGGAGCAGCCGACGGGCCCCGTGGACGACCGGGAACCGGGCCCGGTGCCCGTGCCGCCGGCCGTGCACGCACTGCGAGAGATCGGTGCAGAGCCGGCCGGAGCCGCACTCGTGTTCGCCGTCGACACCCCGGCGGACGAGGAGAAGGCGACGGGTGCCGTGCGCACGGTGGTCGCCGCTCACGATGCGCTGCGCATGCGGCTCACCCGCGTGGCCTCGGTGCTGTGGTCGCTCGACACCCACCCCGCCGGCGCCGAGGTACCGGTACGGGTCGTCGAGACCACCGACCTCGCAACAGCGGAGCAGCAGGCCCGCACCGAGGCCGCCGAGGCTCTCGACCCCGAGGCCGGACCGGTGCTCTCGGCCGTGTGGCTGACCACCGGGCAGACCGGTCGACTCGTGGTGGCGGTCCACCCGATCGTCGCCGACGGTGTCTCCGTCGGCGTGCTCGCCGCCGACCTGGCTGCGGCGGTCACCGGGGGACCGGTTGCCGTTCCCGCAGCCACCGCGCAGGGACTCGCGACCCGCATCAACGAGCGCGCGCAGGACCCGGCGCTGCTCGGGGAACTGGCGCACTGGGTGCAGGTCCTCGCCCCGGGCGCCGCGCTGAGCACCGCGGTGCTCCCCGTCGGCGATCCGGTCGAGATCGCCGCAGTCGAGGTCAACGCCGGTCCGTCCGGTGGGCAGGACCTCGCTGTCGCGGCAGTGACCGCGTTGGCAGTCGCCGTCGGACGCGTCCGCGAGGCCGCGCCGGCACATTTGCTCGTCGAGATCGAACGCGACGCACGTGAATTCTCCGACGGCGAGCCGGACTGTACCCGGACCGTGGGTCCGTTCGCCGTCGGTGTGCCCGTGCGGGTACCCGTCGCCGACGATCCGGACGCGGTGTCGACCGGTGTGGCCGCCGCCGTGGACGCGGTGCCCGGGGACGGGTCTGGTTACGCGCTGCTGCGGCACCTCAACGCCCAGGCCGCACCGGCCTTCATGGCACTGGCCCGGCCCGACGTTCTCGTCCGGATCGACACGGTGCCGACGGAGCGGCGGACCCCGTGCGGGCGCGCCCTCGAGCTGTCGGTGCGGATCGAGGAGAAAGCGGGCGGTCGTATATTCACAGCCACGATGCGGTCGGACGGACGAATTTCCTGCGAGGAGATCCGAGGGCTGTCCGAGGCCTGGACGACGGCGATGAACGCGCCGGTGGGAGCAGGTTTCAGCACCCCCTCGGGCGCCTAGTATGGTTAGCCTAACCATTAGCTAGTCGGTATGCGCCCGCGGTTCGTCGCGGCATCCGTGGGAGAGAGAAATTCGATGCAGTCGGTGTATCCCGTCACGCGCGCGCAGCGGACCATCTATTTCGGTCATCAGCTCGACGCCACCGGGCACCTCTACAACACCGGCATGTACACCGAGACCATCGGTGACGACATCGACATCGACCGGATGATCACGGCGATCCACTCGGTCCTCGACGCCGCCGAGACCCTGCACGTCAACTTCGACGTCGACGCCGACGGCAATGTCGTCCAGATCCCGCGCGCGACCCGCGAGTGGGACCTGCCGGTCATCGATTTCCGCGGCGAGAACGACCCGGCGGCGGCGTCCGACCGCTGGATGCGCGCCACGATGAACGAACCGCAGGATCTAGCCCGCGACCTGCTGTTCCGATTCGCCATCCACCGCCTCTCCGACAACACGATGCGGCTGTACCAGCAGTACCACCACATCGTGAACGACGGCTACGGCATCGGTCTCGCGACCACCGCGATGACCAGGGCGTACGTCGAGGGCAAGGGTCCCGACCGCGCCGCGGAGTGGACCCTGGAACGGTACGTGCGCGTCGACGAGGAGTACGTCGCGAGCGAACAACGCGAACTCGACCGCCGCTACTGGCTCGACGAACTCGCCGACCTCCCGCAGGTGACGCGCCTGCTCGGCTCTGGTCGCCTGTCGAGCCCCGGAGAACTCGTCGCCTGGTCGCACATCGACGCCGACGGACGCGGCCGGCTCGAGCGGTACGCCAAGGCCCACGGCACCCGGCCCGCCACCGTGCTCATCGCCCTCCTCGGCGCCTATCTGGCCCGGGCCACCCGCCGCCGTGACGTGGTGATCAGCCTGCCCACGACCGCGCGCGGCACCCGCGAACTGCGCACCGTGCCCGCGATGGTCGCCAGCGTCCTGCCCCTGCGCTTCGACGTTCCCGACGACGCGCGCCTGGCCGACGTCGCCGAGGTGATCGACGGCAAACTGCTCGGCCTGCTCAAACACGGCCGGTACCGCGGTGAGGATCTCGGTCGCGAACTCGCCGAGATCGACCCGGACTGGCGGCCCCCGACCGTCGGCGTGAACATCATGCCCGCAGCTGCCTCGCGGTACTCGGTCGGGCGGGAATCGCAGGCGCACATGCTGTCCTCCGGGCCGGTCGGCGAACTGGAATTCATCCTCGTGCTCGAGAAGGCCGGGCACCCGATCGAGATCGGACTGCGCGGTCATGCCGACGACGCACCGCTCGCGCAGCGCTGCGCCGCCGATCTCGACGACTTCCTCGCCGCGATCCTCGACGACCTCGACGCGCCGCTCGGCACCTTCGACGTCGCCTCGGCGCCGGCCCTCGGCGACAGCTCCGAGGCCGACCACGAGGACACCGCCGCCGGACCGCTCGCGCTGCTGCCGGCCACCGCGCGACGCCGCGACGCCGGACTCTCCGTGGACGCCGACCTGCGCGAATACCGCGTCCCGGCTCCGGAGGATCTCACCGACGACGCCGTGCTCGCCGCGGTCGCCGCCGTGGTCGAGCACCACCCGGCGCTGCGGACGACCCTCACCGCACCGGCCCCGGTGCTGTGGCTGCTGTCGGTGAACGACACCGCCGCCGTCGACGTCCGGACCCTCGTCGCGGACGCCGCCCTGCCGGTGGGAACCGCGACCGCCGACCTGCCCCTGCGCCCCGACGCCACCGCCGGCCGGGTCCTGACCGCGGTGCGGCTCACCGCTGCGGACGAGAGCGCCGGGGAAGTGGTCTTCCTCGCCCCCGCCGGGCTCGTCGACGAGACGTCCTGGTCGATCGTCACCGCCGACCTGCACCGTGCCCTGCGCGCCGCCCGGCGCGGCACGCAGATCGTGCTGCCGCCCGTGCCCACCTCGCCCGCGACCCACGCCCGCGTCTTCACCGAGCAGGCCGCCTCCCCGCAGCGACTCGCCGAGCTTCCCGACTGGATGACCACCGTCGCGCCCGGTGCCGAGTTCGCCGCAGCGGTGGCCACCGGCCGCACACGGACGCCTGTGACCCTCACCCTGACCGACGACGAATTCTCCATGGCGACCACCGCAGTGGCCGGTCTCGTCTCGGGCGTCTCGACCGATGTGTGGACCGCGGTGACCGCAGCCGCGGTCGCGAACACCCGCGAGAGCGGCGACGGTGAACTGCTCGTCGACATCGTCCGCGACGGCCGCATCGCACTGGCCCCCGACTCCGACCTCACCCGCACCGTCGGCGCGCTCGACTGGACGACGCCGGTGCGGCTGGCGCTCGCCACCGATCCGCTCGACGCCCTGCGCACCGCGAAGGAACGCCTGCGCGCAGCCCCCGACCGGGGCATCGGCTGGCCGATGCTGCGTTACGCCAACGTCCAGGCCGGACCGGCCCTCGCGCCGCTCGGACAGCCGCAGGTGCTCGTGCGGAGCGGCGGAGACCGCATCGGCAACTACCTGCTCGATATCCACGTCGAACGGGGAACCGGCGGCGCCACGGTGCATCTGACCGCCGACGAGGCGCTCGACCCCGATCTCGTGGCCCGGCTCGCCGAGGCATGGCGCGCGGCATTCGACGATCTCCTCGGCCGCGCCGACGCAGCTTTGGGGCGGACCTGTCTCACTCCGTCCGATCTCGGGCACGTCACGCTCACGCAGACCGAGATCGACCGCGTCGCACGGATCGCGCCCGTGCGGATCGAGGACATCTGGCCGCTGTCGCCGCTGCAGCGCGGCCTGTACTTCCAGTCGGTCTTCGACTCGTCGAAGGACATCTACACCGCCCAGTTCTCGCTCGACTTCGGCCACCGCCTCGACGTCGAGCGCCTGCGCCGCGCCGCCGCACGTCTGCTCGCCGAGAACCCCACCGTGCGTGCCGGTTTCACCGACGACGGTCTGGCCGATCCGGTGCAGTTCATCGGCGCGGCGGATCTCGAGGTGCCGTTCACCGAGGTCGACCTCACCGACCTCGACCCCGCCGAGCAGCAGGCCCGCGCCGAGAAACTCATCGAGGAGGATCGGCTGCAGCCGTTCGACCTCGCGTCCCCGCCGCTGTGGCGCATGCTGCTGCTGCACCTCGACGGCATCGACCGTCTCGTCGTCAACCGCGAATTCATCCTGTGGGACGGCTGGTCCGGTGCGCTGTTCGTCGACGAACTGCTCGCCCGCTACGCCGGTGACGAAATCGCGGCGCCCGAAGCGGGTTTCACCGACTACCTGCAGTGGCTCGCCGCCCGCGACCGCGCCGCCGCCGAGCAGGCCTGGCGCGACGAGTTCGCCGGTTTCGACAAGCCCACGCTGCTCGCCGGATCCACCCGCGACCGCGCCGCCATCGTGCCGCTGCGCATCGAGTCGTACATCGACGAGACGCTCACCGCGACACTGCGCGATCGGGCCCGCAGCACGGGCGTCACCCTCAACGCGTTGATGAACGCCGTCGTCGGCCTGCTGCTCGCCGCCGAATCCGGCAGCACCGACGTCGTGTTCGGCTCCACCGTCGCCGGGCGGCCCACCGAGATCGTCGGACTCGACCGCGTGGTCGGCATGTTCCTCAACACCGTCCCGGTGCGGGTGCGCCTGTCCGGCGCCGAGACCGTCGCGGACCTGCTGCGCCGCATGCAGGACGAGTACGCCGACCGCATGGAGTTCGAGTATCTCGGACTCGGCGACATCCTCCGCGCCGTCGGTCATTCCGAACTGTTCGACACCCTGTTCGTACTGCAGAACTTCAAGGACGCCGACGAGATGGCCCGGCAGTCCGCGCGGCACGACATCCTCGCCGAGGACAGCCTCGACCACACGCACTATCCCCTCGCGATCGTCGTGTCGCCGGGGCGGACCATGCACGTCAAGATCGACTACCGGCCCGACGTCGTCGACGGTGCGCGTGCCCGGGCCCTGCACGACCGCTTCGTGGCGCTGCTCGACTTCGTCGCCCGCGGAGTCGATCTGCCGGTCGCGTCCGTGCCCGCACTGACGGCCGCCGAACACACCGTCACCGACGCCCGGCTGCGCGCCGAGATCCCCGAGGTCGAGGACGTCACCGTCGCCGAGATGCTCATCGCCCGCGCCGCGACCGACGCCGACCGCATCGCCCTCGTCTCCGGTGAACGGAGCAGCACCTACGGCGAACTCGCCGGCCGCGTCGAAGCGCTCGCCCGCACCCTCATCGCCGGGGGAGCGGGACCCGAGACCATCGTGTGCCTCGGTCTGCCCCGCAGCATCGACACCGTCGTCGCGCTCTTCGCGATCCTGCGCACCGGTGCCGCCTACCTGCCGCTCGAACTCGACCAGCCCGACGAGCGTCTGCGCACCGTCATCGACGACGCGCTGCCGGCGCTGTTCCTCACCACGACCGCGGTGCAGAACCGTCTCGGCCTGCCCGCCGACCGCAGCATCCGCCTGGACGGGCCCCTCGCCGCGAGTACCGCGCCGTTGACCGGCGCCGAACTCGGTGCCTTCGCCCCGGGTCGCCCGGGCCGGCTCGAGCACCCCGCCTACGTCATCTACACCTCGGGGTCCACCGGCAAGCCGAAGGGCGTGGTCACCCCCTATCGGGGCCTGACCAACATGCAGCGCAACCACCAGGACGAGATCTTCGATCCGGTGGTCTCGTCGGTGGACGGACGCCGGATGCGGGTCGCGCACACCGTGTCGTTCGCTTTCGACATGTCGTGGGAGGAACTGCTCTGGCTCGTCGAGGGCCACGAGGTGCACGTCTGCGACGAGGACCTGCGTCGCGACGCCACCGCGCTCGTCGAGTACTGCAACACCCACGCCATCGACGTCGTCAACGTCACCCCTACCTACGCGACGCAGCTGATCGCGGACGGCATGCTCGACGAGGGTCCGGGACAGCACCGCCCGCCGCTCGTTCTGCTCGGCGGTGAGGCCGTGTCGGATTCGGTGTGGACGCGCCTGCGCGAGACCGATGGCACCCTCGGGTACAACCTGTACGGCCCCACCGAGTACACCATCAACACCCTCGGTGGCGGCACCGACGACAGCGCGACCCCCACGGTCGGCGTCCCCATCCGCGCGACCCGCGCCTACATCCTCGATCCGTGGCTGCGACCCGTCGTCGACGGTGTCGTCGGCGAATTGTACATCGCGGGTGTGGGTCTCGCGCGCGGCTATCTGAACCGTTTCGGGCTCACCTCCGACCGCTTCGTCGCCGATCCGTGGTCGGCCGGTGGCCGCATGTACCGCACCGGCGACCTCATGCGCCGCCGCACCGACGGCAACCTCGACTATCTCGGCCGCGTCGACGACCAGGTCAAGATCCGCGGTTACCGCGTCGAACTGCACGAGATCGCGGCTGTGCTCGAGGTGCACCCCGAGGTCGGTACCGCGGCGGTGATCGCCGTCGACGACCCGCTCGTGCCCGGCACGAAACGACTTGCTGCCTACGCCGTTCCGGTCGGAGACGGCGATCCGTCCGACCTGTCGTCGCGGCTCGTCGCCCACCTGCGCGCCCAGTTGCCCGACTACATGGTCCCGGCCGGGGTACAGCTCATCGATTCCGTGCCGATGACCGTCAACGGCAAGCTCGACACCCGCGCCCTGCCCGAACCGCAGGCCGCCACGGGCCTCGGTGGACGCGCCCCGCGCACCGAGACCGAGAAGGTCCTGTGCGAGGTCTTCGCCGACGTCCTCGGGGTCGACGAGGTCGGCGCCGACGACGACTTCTTCGAACTCGGCGGGCACTCGATGATCGCCATGCGGATCGTCGGCCGCATCCGCTCCGAACTCGGTGTGGACGTCACCATCCGCGACCTGTTCGAGGCTCGCAGCGTCGAGGAACTCGCCCGCCGCATCCCCGGCGCCGCAGCGGCGCTCCCGCCGATCACCGCGCGGACCCGCCCCGACCGGGTGCCGCTGTCGGCCGCCCAGGAACGCCTGTGGCTGCTCCAGCAGTTGCAGGACGACAGCCTCGCCTACCACTACGCGCACGTCGCCCGCCTCGACGGCGCGGTGGACGCCGATGCCCTCGTCGCGGCGGTCGCCGACGTCGTGGAACGTCATGAGAGCCTGCGCACCGTCGTCGATTCCGAGGACGGCACGCCCTACCAGCGGATCCTGGCTACGCCCGAGGCCGTGCGCTTCGAACTGCACGAGACAGAGTCCGAGGATGCCGTCCGGGCGCTGCTCACCGAGCGGCTCACCGCGTCGTTCGATCTGCACACCGACCCGCCGCTGCGCGTGGTGCTGGTGCGCGTCGCGCCCGACCGGCACGTCCTCGCAGTGGTGCTGCACCACATCGCGACCGACGAATGGTCGGATGCGCCGCTGCTCGGCGACCTCACCCGCGCCTACCAAGCCCGGTCGGCCGGCGCGACACCCGAATGGTCTCCGCTGCCCGTCCAGTACGCCGACTACACGCTGTGGCAGCGCGAACTGATCGAGGCCGGCCGGATCGACACCCAGATCGACTACTGGACCGACACTCTCGCGCAATTGCCCGACGAGATCGTCCTGCCCACCGACCGGCCCCGCCCCGCGCGGCCGACCGGAGCGGCGGGCAACACCACCGCGACGGTCCCCGCCGACATCGCCGCCCGCCTGCGCGCGGTCGCGGATGCCCGCGGCGGCACGATGTTCATGGCGCTGCACGCGGCCGTCGCGGCACTGCTCTCCCGGCTCGGCGCGGGCGACGACATCGTCGTCGGCACCCCCGTCTCGGGCCGTTCCGACACCGCACTCGACGAACTCGTCGGTTTCTTCGTCAACACGCTGGTGCTGCGCACCGATCTGTCCGGCGAGCCCACCTTCGCCGAACTCCTCGACCGGGTGCGCGAGACCGATCTCGCGGCGATGGCGCACCAGGAGGTGCCCTTCCAGCAGCTCGTCGAGCGACTCGCACCGCCGCGCGTCGAGGGACGGAACCCGCTGTTCCAGGTGATGATGAGCTACCTGCAGCGCCCCGCGCAGCTGCCCGACCTGCTCGGTGTGCCCACCCGCTGGGAACCGCTGAGCAACGTCCGCGCCAAGTTCGACCTCAACCTCACCTTCGTCGACGCCCCGGACACCGGCGAGGTCGCCGTATCGGTCGAGTACGCGACCGACCTGTTCGACGCCACCATGGCCGACACGCTTCTCGCCGCGCTGCTCACTCTGCTCGATCAGGTCGCGAGCGCACCCGCGGCCCGGATCGGCGACGTCGCGATCCTCGACGTCGACGAGGCCGCGGGACAACTCGCCGTCGGCACCGGCGAGCGCGTCGACTTCGCTCTCGCCCCGCTGAGCGAGGTGCTCGCCCGCAGCGCCGCCGAGCACGCCGAACGGCCGGCTCTCGTCGCGGCCGACCACACCCTCACCCATGCCGCCCTCGACGCCGCCTCGAACCGCCTCGCCCGCGAACTCGTCGCGCTCGGCGCCGGTCCGGGTGCGATCGTCGCGGTCGCGGTGCCCCGCTCCGTGGGGCAGGTCGTCGCGATCCACGCCGTCGTGAAGTCCGGTGCGGCCTACCAGCCGATCGACACCACGCTGCCCGAAACGCGCATCGAGTACCTGCTCGGCGATGCGCATCCGCGAGTCGTGCTGACGCACAGCGACATCGAACTGCCCGGCGAGCATCCGCGACTCGACCTCGACGACACCGAGGTGCGTGCCCGCATCGACGCCCGCAGCCCGGAGTCGGTCACCGACACCGACCGGATCGCGCCGCTCACCCTCGACCACCCGCTCTACGTCATCTACACCTCGGGGTCGACGGGTCTGCCCAAGGGCGTCGCCGTGTCGCACCGCGCCGTGGCGAACCGGCTCGAATGGGTGCGCCGCGAACTGCCCGCCTCGCCCGACGACCGAGTGCTGCTGCGCACACCCGCGACCTTCGACGTGTCGGTGTGGGAGTTGTTCGCGCCGTTCGTCGACGGTGCGAGCGTCGTCGTCGGCGGACCCGACGCGCACCGCGATCCCGTCGAATCGGCGACCCTGCTGCGCGACGGGAACATCACCGTCGCCCACTTCGTGCCGTCGATGCTCGAGGAGACCCTCGCCGTGCCCGCCACCGCGGACGCCGCGAGCCTGCGCCGCATCGTGTGCAGCGGTGAAGCACTGTCGCCGCGCACCGTCGCACGCGCGGCGACGGTGCTCCCGCAGGTGAAGGTCCACAACCTGTACGGCCCGACCGAAGCCGCGGTGGAGGTGACCCTCGACGCCGACCCGGGTGCCCGGATCGGTTCGCCTACCCGCGGTTCCGTCATCGGGCGGCCGGGCGCGAACGTGTGCCTGTACGTGCTCGACCGGTATCTGCGCCCCGTGCCGGCCGGCGCCCCCGGTGAGCTGTACATCGGGGGAGTGCAGGTTGCGCAGGGCTACCTGCGGCGCCCGGCGCTCACCGCCCAGCGGTTCGTCGCCGACCCCTACGGCGATCCCGGCGACCGGCTCTACCGCACCGGCGACCTCGCACGCTGGGACGCCCACGGCGACCTCGAGTATCTCGGCCGCGGCGACGACCAGATCAAGCTGCGCGGTCTGCGCATCGAACTCGGCGAACTCGAGGCGGCTCTCGATGCCGTCGACGGTGTCGCCCGTGCTGTGGCCGCGATCAAACCCCGTCCCGCAGGCGATTCGGTGCTCGTCGGATATATCGTTCCCGCAGCGGAAGTCGCGGTGGATCCGGTGGCGGTCCGTGACGCACTCGTCGGACGTGTGCCCGACTATCTGCTGCCCGCACGGGTTCTCGTGATCGACGCGGTCCCGACGACCTTCAACGGCAAACTCGATCGCGGTGCCCTTCCGGCACCGGAGTTCGACACCGGATCCGGACGGCAGCCGCGTACCGAACTCGAGGCGACGATCGCGACACTGTTCGCCGATGCGCTGGGACTCGACGAGGTCGGTATCGACGTCGACTTCTTCGCGCTCGGTGGGCATTCCCTCGCTGCGATCCGGCTCGTGAACGCGATCCGTTCGGAGCTCGGCGCGGATCTGGCCCTGCGCACGGTCTTCGACGCCCCGACTGTGGAGTCGCTCGCGCAGCGGTGCGCGGCCGCCGGGCAGGCGTCGCCGCGACCCGCGCTGGTGGCGGCCGACCCGCGACCTGCGATGGTGCCGCTGTCGTACGCGCAGCAACGCCTCTGGATTCTCGACCAGCTCGGGGCCCGCGGCGGCGTGTACAACGTGCCTGTCACGTGGCGGGTGCACGGGCGCGTCGACGTCTCGGCACTCGAAGCGGCCGTGCGCGACGTCGTCCTGCGGCACGAGGCGCTGCGCACGGTCTTCCCGAGCGCGGACGGACAGGCCTACCAGCAGGTGCTCGCGCCCGACGAGGTCCGCGTGGTCGTCGACCACCGCTCGGTCGCCGCGGCCGATGTCCACGATGCGCTGGCCGAGGCGATCGATCACCGCTTCGATCTGTCGGCCGAGCTGCCGGTGCGGCTGTCGGTCCTCGACGCCGGGGACGGCACCGTGGTGGCGCTGGTGATTCACCACATCGCCGTCGACGAGTGGTCGACCAAGGCGCTGCTCACCGATCTGGCGACCGCCTACGCGCTGCGGCAGGTGGGGCGGGCACCGGAGTGGACGCAGCCCGCCGTGCAGTACGCCGACTTCACGCTGTGGCAGCGCGATCTGCTCGGCGACCCGGCGGATGCGGAGTCGCTCGCGGCGCGTCAGCGCGCCTACTGGCGCGACGCCCTCGCCGGCCTGCCCGAGGAAATGCCGCTGCCGACCGACCGGACCCGTCCGGCCCGCACCTCCTATCGCGGTGGCGCGGTGCCATTCGCGCTCGACGCGGAGGTCGTGCGCGCACTGCGGGAACTCGCACGCGCACACGACGTCTCGATGTTCATGGTCGTGCAGGCCGCCGTCGCGGTGCTGCTCGCCGCCTACGGCGGCGGCGAGGACATCCCCCTCGGCATCCCGGTCTCCGGACGCGGCGACGCGCAACTCGAGGATCTCGTCGGTTTCTTCCTCAACACCCTCGTGCTGCGCACCGACCTGTCCGGCGACCCCACCGTCGCCGAACTGCTCGACCGGATCCGCCGCACCGACCTCCAGGCGTTCGACCACCAGGACCTGCCCTTCGAGCAGGTCGTCGACGCGGTGCTCGGCTCCGACCGATCCGTCTCGCGCGCCCTGCATCCGCTGTTCCAGGTGATGATCGTCTATCTCGTCGAACCCGATCCGCGCAGTGCGGGTGGGCTCACGGCGGGTGTCACCCCCGAACCGCACCCGATGGAGACCTCGAAGTTCGACCTGTCGTTCGACCTCGTCGAGTATGTGGGCACCGACACCCTCGTCGGCGTCGTCGAGTACAGCTCCGACCTGTACGACCGCGGCACCGTCGAACGTCTCGTCGCCGGACTCGACCGGGTGCTGCGCACGCTGGCCGGGGGAGAGGCGCACCGGCGCCTGTCCGCCATCGACGTCCTGCCGGCCGACGAACGCGCCCGGCTCGAACAGTGGCGGGCCACACCGGCACCGGTCGCCGAAGCCGTCACCGTCGCGGACCTGTTCGACGACGCGGTCGCCCGTCACCCGCACGAGACCGCGCTCGTGGCAGGCGATCTCGAATGGAGTTTCGCCGACCTCGCGTCCCTGGTCCGCCGGTGGGCGCGACTGCTCGTCGACCACGGTGTCGCTCCCGAGACCCGCGTGGCGCTCGTGCTGCCCCGCACGGCCGACACGATCGCGGCGATGCTCGCGGTGCTCGTCTCCGGCGGTGCCTACGTCGCGCTCGAACCGCGCACTCCCACCGAGCGTCTCGCGACGATCCTCGGCACCGCGGAGCCGGCCGTCGTGCTCACCACCCGAGAACTCGCGTCGTCGCTGCCCGCGGTGGACGCGCCGGTGCTCGCGCTCGACGACGAGACGCTCGCGGCGCGGGTCGCCGGCTACGACGACGCCCCGCTGACCGACGCCGACCGGCTCGCACCGCTGCGCGCCGACCACCCGGCCTACGTCGTGTACACCTCCGGCTCCACCGGCACACCCAAGGCGGTCCTCGCCCTGCACCGCGGCCTGACCGCGCTGTTCCACAGCCACCGCGCCGACCTCTACGCGCCGACGCAGGCACGGACCGGACGCGACCGGCTCCGGGTCGGCCACGCGTGGTCGTTCGCCTTCGACGCGTCCTGGCAACCGCAGCTGTGGCTCTTCGACGGGCACGCGGTGCACGTCGTCGACGAGAAGGTCCAGCGCGATCCGGCCGAGATGGTCCGCGTCGCCCACGAATCCCGCTGGGACTTCGTCGAGGTCACCCCGTCGCACCTCGCGCAGCTGCTCGATCACGGACTCGCGGACGACGGACGGTGCCCGGCCTCGCTCGGCTTCGGCGGCGAGGCGGTCTCCCAACCGATGTGGGACCGGTTGCGCGGGCTGGACGGCGTGAGCGCCTACAACCTCTACGGGCCGAGCGAGAGCACCGTCGACGCGCTCGTCGCACGGGCTTCGGACGCCGAGGCGCCCGTTGCGGGCCGACCGGTCGCCGGCACCCGGGCCTACATCGTCGACCGGTGGATGCGTCCCGCGCCGATCGGTGTGGAGGGCGAGCTCTACCTCGCCGGTCGTGGACTGGCCCGCGGCTATCTCGCCGACCCGGGTCGCACCGCCGACCGTTTCGTCGCGGACACGATCGACCCGGAATTCCCCGGAGACCGCATGTACCGCACGGGTGACCGGGCCCTGTGGACGCCCGACGGACACATCCGCTACCGCGGACGCGGCGACGACCAGGTCAAGATCCGCGGATACCGGATCGAACCGGCCGAGATCGAGACCGTGCTCTCGTCGCGACCGGACGTCGCGACCGCAGTGGTGCTCGCCCGCACCGATCTCGGTGCGACGGCACGTCTCGTCGCCTACGTCGTCCCGGCCGCCGGGCACACCCTCGACGCCGAGACGCTGCGACGCGCGGTCGCGCCGGTGCTGCCCGACTACATGGTGCCGTCGGCGACGGTCGTGCTCGACGCCCTGCCCACGCTCGCCAACGGCAAGATCGACCGCGCAGCGCTGCCGCGACCGGAACTCGCCCCGCGAACGCACCGGGCACCGTCCACACCGGCCGAAGAGCTGCTGTGCGCCCTCGCCTCCGAGGTCACCGGCGTCGAGCAGGTCGTCGGCGACGATCTGCTCGAACTCGGATGCGACAGCATCTCGGTGATGCGGATCCTCGGCGGACTGCGGGCGGCCGGATACGTGATCGACGCCGAGTCGATCTTCACCGCCGGGTCGATCGGCGAACTCGCCGCGACCCTCCACGAGGACGAGATCCGCGGCGCCGGGAACGGACACCCGGACGACGGACCTACGAAGTGTTCTACAGCAGAGGAGAATCGATGAGGATCCACAAGCGACTGCGCCGGATCGGCGTCGCCCTCGCCGCCACCGCCATGCTGGTCGGTGTCACGGCGTGCGGCTCGGACACCGACAGCGGCAGCTCGTCCGGCAGCGCGACGGCGGCGAACGGCGAGTTCCCGGTCACCGTCTCCGGCAAGTTCGGCGACACGACCGTCGAGTCGGCCCCGACCCGCGCCCTGCCGCTGTCGCCGCAGGACGCCGACATCCTGCTGTCGTTGGGCGTCACCCCGCTCGCGCTCCCCGTCGATGCCCAGAACCTCGCGGCGACCGGCGGCACCGGCGTGTGGCCGTGGGAGGCCGAAGCACTCGGCGCCGACGTCCCGCCGCTGCTGAACATGGACGGCGGTGCCACGGTGATCGCCGAGCAGATCGCCGCGCTGCAGCCCGACATCATCGTCTCCACCGGCTTCTGGGGACTCGAACAGAACACCTACGACCAGCTCGCCGAACAGTTCCCCGTCGTCCACTTCGACTACCGCGCCAACGGTGAGCCGTGGCAGGACTCCACCCGCAAGATCGCCTCGGCTCTCGGCATCCCCGAGAAGGCCGAGGAGGTCATCGAGCAGGCCGAGGTCGATCTCGACGCCGCCAAGGAGCAGTACCCCGCACTCGAGGGCGCGACCTACAACGCGATCATCGGCGACACCGGTGGCCAGCTGTCGGTGCTCGCCGCCGACGACCGCGGCATCGGGCAGTTCCTGAACTCGCTCGGCCTCGAGCTCAGCGAGTACGCGAACACACTGCAGGTCGATGCGGACGGACGCGGTGTGCTGTCCTACGAGGAGATCTCGCAGCTCGACGCCGACCTGCTCGTGGTCGTCTCGCCCACCGGCGATCTCGGATACCTGACCAAGTTCGAGGCGTGGAACCGTCTTCCGGCCGTCGAGCGCGGCGCGGTCGTCTCGCTCGCCCGCAACACCGGCATGCCGAACGCCGTGGGCTTCCCGTCGGCGTTGTCGCTGAAGTGGGCCACCGACGAGATCGCTCCGATGCTCGCCGACGCCGCCGCGAAGTCCGAGTGACGGCCCGGCAATGAGCAACGGCGCCCTCTTCGATCTGCGGCCGCTGCGCGAGAGCGCGGCCTTCCGCCGGATCTTCATCGCTCGCACCATCTCGATCTTCGGTATCGGGATGCTCATGGTCGGCGTACCGATCCAGGTCTACGACCTGACCGGATCGTCGCCGATGGTGGGTCTGGTCTCCGCGCTCGAAGGGGGCGCTGCGATCGGCGGCATGCTGCTCGGCGGCATGCTCGCCGACCGCTACAACCGCACGTTCCTGATCCTGTTCGCCCGCACTGTCTCCGGTCTCACCTTCGTCGGACTGGCCGTCAACGCCGGTCTGTCGTCGCCCTCGGTGCCGGCGATCATCGCCCTGACGGTCGTCAACGGCCTGATCGGGTCGATCAGCATCGCGGCTCTGCTGGCAGTCGTGCCCACGCTCGTCCCCAAGGACCAGCTCGTCGCCGTCGGTGCGCTCAACGTGCTCAGCGCCCGCGCGGGAGCCGTCCTGTCCCCGGCGCTCGGCGGTCTCGTGATCGCGACGTTCTCGGTGGCGTGGAACTACTGGGTGGCCGCGATCGGCACCGCCGTGACCGTCACCCTGCTCTCGGGCCTGCCGGCGCTGAACCCACCGACGGCGGACGCCGGGCACGACGCCGACGCACCCGCGGAGACGGTGACCGGCTTCCTGCGCCGCGAACGCGTCGTCGGCGGGGTGATGATCGCCGGCGTCGTCGCGATGCTCGGCGGCGGTGTGCTCGTGCTCGTGCCGGCCTTTGCCGACGCGCGTTTCGAGGGCAATGCGGTCGCCATCGGCGTCATGTACGCGGCGATCGCGCTCGGCGCCGCCGCGGCCACGGTCACCAGTGGATGGCTCGGCCGTTCGGTGCGGCCCGGCCGCGTGCTGCTCACCGCCCTGGTCCTCGGATTCGTCGTCCAGGCACTGGTCGGCTTCACGTCCGTCCTGGCGCTCACCGTCGTGCTGCTCGTGATCGTCGGTGTGTTCGGGGCCGTGCAGGAGGTGCTGCGCTACTCGCTGATCCAGACGCACACGCCGCACACGCTGCTGGGCCGGGTGAACGGTCTGTGGTCCGCCCAGGAGGTCGCGGGCATGTCGGTCGGTGCGCTCGTCGCGGGTCTGTTCGGCGGCATCTTCGACGCCCCGGACGCGGTCGTCTGGTACAGCGCCGCGATGGCCGTCCTCGCGCTGCTCGTGACCCTGGTACTGCGACGACTGCGCGGCGCGACGGTGGAACCGAGCGCGCATCCGGTCACGGTGGAGTGACCGTACGCCGCGCGATCCAGGGGTTCGCGTTCCTGACGCAGCGGAGCCGACCGTGTTTGCTGGGGTTCAGGGGTACTTATGAGGTGTCGTTAACGTGATCTTCACCGACACGCTTCCTCCGCCATCGAGCGAATCGCCCGTATCGGGGTTAGCGTCGGGGGTGTAGGCGGCGCAGGTGCCGTCTACACGGGAGGTCCCTGATCGTGTGGCTGACACAGTCCGAGCGAGGGGGCCGGCACCGGGTCTCCGTGGTCGTGACGACACCGGGGACCCACCGGCCCACCGAATACGTCCGGGCGGTGCCGTCCGGGCCGAGGAGCCCCACGTGAACGCAACACGCTCCGTCCCCACCCGCTCCGGCCACGCCTCCGGTACCGCCGCTGCGAAAGAATCCGCTGTACGCACCTACGTGCTGGACACTTCAGTGTTGCTCTCCGACCCTTGGGCGGTCACCAGGTTCGCCGAGCACGAAGTCGTCCTTCCGCTGGTCGTGATCGGCGAACTCGAAGGGAAACGGCACCACCACGAACTCGGCTGGTTCGCTCGCGAATCGCTGCGCCTGCTCGACGACCTGCGGCAGCGGCACGGACGCCTCGACCAGCCCATCCCTATCGGGGACGAGGGTGGCACCCTCCACGTGGAGCTCAATCACACCGACCCCATGGTCCTGCCCGCGGGATTCCGCACCGACACCAACGACTCCCGCATCCTCGCGTGCGCCCTGAACCTGGCCACCGAGGGACGCGACGTGGTGCTCGTCAGCAAGGACATCCCGTTGCGCGTCAAGGCCGGTGCCGTCGGCCTCGACGCCGACGAGTACCACGCCCAGGACGTGGTGATCTCGGGATGGACGGGCATGACCGAACTCGAGGTCGACCGGACCCTCATCGACGAGATGTTCACCGAGGGCATCGTCGACATCGACGATGCGCGGGATCTGCCGTGCCACACGGGGATCAGACTTCTCGGTGGCTCCTCCAGCGCGCTCGGCCGGGTCACCGCCGACAAGCGGGTGCAGCTCGTCCGCGGCGACCGGGAGGCGTTCGGACTGCACGGGCGCTCCGCCGAACAGCGCGTCGCCCTCGACCTGCTGCTCGACGAATCCGTCGGCATCGTCTCCCTCGGCGGCAAGGCCGGAACCGGAAAGTCCGCGCTGGCACTGACGGCGGGACTCGAGGCTGTCCTGGAAAGACGAACCCACCGCAAGGTGGTGGTCTTCCGGCCGCTCTACGCGGTGGGTGGGCAGGAACTCGGCTACCTGCCGGGTACCGAGGCAGAGAAGATGAATCCGTGGGGGCAGGCGGTCTTCGACACCCTCGAAGGACTCGCCAGCCCGGCGGTGCTCGAGGAGGTGCTCAGCCGCGGAATGCTGGAAGTGCTGCCGCTCACGCACATTCGCGGCCGGTCGCTGCACGATTCGTTCGTCGTCGTCGACGAGGCACAGTCGCTCGAACGCAACGTGCTGCTCACCGTCCTGTCGCGGCTCGGTGCGGGATCGCGCGTCGTGCTCACCCACGACGTCGCCCAGCGCGACAACCTGCGTGTCGGCCGGCACGACGGTGTCGCGGCGGTCATCGAGAAGCTCAAGGGACATCCGCTGTTCGCGCACGTCACGCTCACCCGCAGTGAACGGTCGCCGATCGCAGCACTCGTGACGGAGATGCTCGAGGAGTTCGCTCCGGGCGCCTGACGCCCGGGCACGGCCGACACGGCGCGTCCGGCAATGCCGGACGCGCCGTCGTCGTCAGGCCTCGTCGGAGGTGTCGGTGCCCTCGGGCAGAGGGCCGAGTTCGGCCTCGAGCACTTCCTGGACCACGCGCATCGCAGCGAGTCCGGCGGGAGCGCCGCAGTACGCCGAGCAGTGGATGACGGATTCGACGATCTCCGTGCGGCCGAGCCCGTTTCGCAGGGCACCGCGGACGTGTCCGCGCAGCTCGTTCTCGGCGCGCAGCGCGATGAGCATGCCAAGGTTGAGCAGGCTGCGGCTGCGCCGGTCCAGGCCGGGACGCGACCACACGGCACCCCAGGCGTGCTCGGTCACGAACTCCTGCATCGCCTCGGAGTCGGTGCCGCGGGAACGTTCGAACGCCCGCTCGACGAAGTCGTCACCCATCACTTCGCGCCGGATCTCCAGACCCGTCGTGAATCCCGGAGTGTGCTCGGCGTCGGACATGTCATCGCTCCCTGCTGATCCGTCGCCGAACGGTTCGGCGACGAACGGATTCTATGCGGGCGCCCTGGGGGGAGCGGTGGGGTGAGGATCGTCAGGAGCGACGCAGGACGGCACGCAGGACGCCCACGACGGTTCCACGAAGGAAGGTGAGGACGTCGAAGTGGTCGTCCCACACGGCGATCCGCCCGTCGCGCAGTTCGAAGGTGCCGCACACCCAGAACTCGATGCTCACCGGCCCCAAGCGCAGGATGTCGGTGCGTTCGGTGAGCACGATGTCGCCCTCGGCTGCGATGTGGTGGACGACGACGCCGAAGCCCACCGAAGGTCGCGCGAGACCGGCGAGGATCTTCCGGACCCGGGAACCGCCGCGGATGGTGGGGAGCCAGGTGTTGTGCCACGCGATGTCGTCGGTGATCAGCGAGGCGGCGCGGTCGATGTCCTCCGCGGCCGTTGCCTCCAGGAAGTCGGTCACCGTGGCGACGGCGTCCTGCGCGGTGGCGGTCTGTGTGCTCATCGTTCTCCTCGGCGTCGGCTGCGTCGCATGGTAACGGCAGGATGCCGGGGGTGGGGCGGATTGGTGCACGGCACGGAATCACCGAAACCGGGTTGTGTCGCCGAGGAGTCGGGCACCCTGAAATCAGGTACCCGTCCTCTCAGTGACAGGAGCGAACCGATGAATCGAATTCCCCGACGCAGAGCAGCGTTGGTGGCGGCCGCAGCGGCGATCGGACTGGTGGTCGCCGGTTGCAGCGACGACCAATCCGCGGAGGACACGGTGGGCAGCGCGACCAGCGCGGTCCAGTCCGCCGCGGAGAGCGTGGCATCCGGGGCGGAGAGCGCCGTCGAATCGATCACGCAGGGCGACGATTCGCCCGAGGCCGACGAGCCCGCGGCGGATCGGTCCAGTGCGGTGCCGGGACCGGACGGCGAGCAGGTCGAACTCAGCGGGCCGATCCTGCAGAAGTACGTCGAGGTCGGCGGTGCGTCCAGCCCGCTCGGCGCCGCGACCGGCCAGCAGGAGGAAGTCGGCGACGGTTACGTCGCGGAGTTCGAGGGCGGCATCATCGCGTGGAGCCCCGACACCGATTCCCACATCGTGTGGGGTGAGATCCGCACGGCCTGGGAGGCCGCGGGTGGTGCCGGTGGCGACCTGGGCTTCCCGATCACCGACGAGGAACAGACCCCCGACGGTGCGCGAAGCAACTTCCAGTTCGGTTACATCACGTGGGCGCCCGGCGCCGGGACCGAGGTGGTCCAGGAATGAGGTGACTCCCGGCTCGCTGAGCCCTCGCTATCCGCTCACGTTTTCGCCATCCGCTACAGCAATTCGGTAGTTGTCAACCTGTCTGAGACAGGTGGTGGATGTTGATCCCTGTAGACCCGGGCAGTTCCGGCGCACGAGGC
>NZ_JBNQFT010000028.1:0-74221 GCF_050321925.1 Rhodococcus sp. IEGM1339 | reverse complement strand
GCTCGGCAGATTGACGCCTGTCGAGTTCGAGACCATCATGACCACACCAGCCACACAGGCTGCGTGACCGAATCTGTCACCGGATCGTGCAGCAGTCCCAAGAGTTGAGACGCTCTACTTCCGGAGGGAAGGACTGGGTCGGGGATGAGCGCTGGAGTTTGGCTGCTTATGTCAAACACGTGTGGTGGTGCGCTAATTGTCATTTACGCAGCTATCGCCGAGAACCCCGAGGTGAGCGTGCTTTCCCGCGCAGAGACTCTGTCGGAGCCGTCCGGTACTGTTCCCACCCGTGGAGCACCAGCCGAAACCCGCCGACGGAGGCCAGCTCGCGGTACCCGGGACCCCGGCGGGGCCCGCTGTCGGGTCCCGATCGAAGTGGCGGATTCCCATGAGAAGTGGCGGGTCGGTGGCGGGTTCCCACCTGAAGTGGCGAAGATGTTCGGTGCCGACTGCTGCTTCTGAGCTCCGAGACGATGCGAGTGCCTGGGGTAATTCCTGTTTCAAGGTGGAGTTCGTGATGTTGTCCGGTGACCGGCGGAGGCTGCCGTGGCAGTCGCTTCCGCAGGTCGTCATGGGGATCGGCTGGTCGACACCCGCTACTACGCCGCAGGGGCGACCAGCACCAAGCCCAGCACCGAGACACCTACAGATTCACCTACCGAAGCCACAGCCAGGACCGCCACGCGCACGAACCCACCCCCCCCGACCAGAAATCCGCCACTTCAGACGGGAATCAATTACAGATGGCAGCACGGACCCCGAATGGCGAGCCGCAGTTCAACGAGGATCAGCCTCGCCACACCAGACGGGACCTGACACCCGCGCTGCCGGACATCACGGCGACGACTGCCTCCCGGATCGCGGAGTCGGTGGCGTCGGCGCGGGCCGCCGGGACCCGCCGCACCTACGCCTCCGCGTGGCGGGCCTTCACCACCTGGTGCGCGCGCGAGGGCCACACCGCGGTGCCGGCGCACCCGGTCACCGTCGCTGCCTACCTCGTCGCCTGCGCCGACACCGTCACCGAGGCGGGGGAGCGGGCCTACGCCCCGGCGACCCTGGCGCATCGCCTCGCCGCGATCGCCCACCACCACCGCCAGAGCGGGCACCCGACTCCCACCGGCGACGACCTGGTAAAAGCGACCATGTCCGGCATCCGCCGCGGTTACGCCACCACGGGGGAGCGGCCGCGCAGCCCGCGGGCGCCGCTGCTCACCGCCGACATCGTGGCGATCGTCGACAAGGCCCGCGCCGACTGCCAGGGCTGGGCGGACGAGGTGGTCGAACGCCGCGACACCGCCCTCCTGCTGCTCGGCTTCGCCGGGGCGTTCCGCCGCAGCGAACTCGTCGCCCTGAACTGCAGCGACGTGTCCCTGCACCGGCTCGACGGCCTGCACATCAAACTCCGCAAGTCGAAGACCGACCAGGAGGGCCGCGGCACCGTCCGGGCCCTGACCTTCACCCACAGCCACACCAGCTGCCCGCCGTGCGCGTGGCTGCGGTGGGCCCAGGTGATCGCCGCCCACGATGCGGGTGGCCGGCCCGCGGTGATCCGGCTGCTGCGGGGTGCGGAGCCGTTCGACGCGCACGTGTGCCGCGGCACCCGCCCCCGCACCACCTCGGGGGCGCCGCTGCTGCGGGCGATCCGTAAGAACGGCAACCTCTCCGACACCGCCTTGTCGGGGGCGGCGGTGCACCACGCGATCCGCCGCCGCGCCGAGTCGGCCGGCTACGACCCCGAGATCGTGAAGCAGCTCGGGGGGCATTCGCTGCGGGCCGGGTTCGTCACCCAGGCCTTCCGCAACGGCGCCTCCGCGCACGCGATCATGCGCCAGACCGGGCACACCACCCCCGCCATGCTCGAGGTCTACGCCCGCGAACACGCACCCCTCTTGGGCAACGCTGTCACCAATCTGGGGCTGTGAGCGATGACCAGCACCGACACCTCCCCGCGGCGACCCGACGACATCCACGACACGGAGCGTGGGCTGCGGGTCCCGGCGCGGTACCGCCACGACTGGGCCCTGTTTACGGACTGGTGCGCTGCCGCCGATCGGTCGCCGATTCCGGCCAGTCCTGACACGCTCGCGCTGTTCCTGCACGAACACCCCGCCGTGGCGGCGACCCAGCGACGCCGACTCTCGGCGATCAATGCCGTCCATACCCGGCACGGCTACCCGGCCCCGGGGCGGACCGAGACGGTGCGCCGGCACCTCGACGCCGCTCGTGCTCAACGCCTCGATCGGCTCGGATGCCTTCTGATACAGCGAGCGCATGAGCTACCCACCGAGGGCTGGCCGAGCGGACTGTTCGGCCGTCGCGACGCCCTCCTGCTGGTTCTTGCCGCGACCGGGATGACCTTCACCGACATCACCCGCCTGCGCCGCCGCGACCTCCGCCTCGACGGGAACACCCTGGTGGTCACGACCCGCGCTGGTGAACGCTTCCCGATCGCACCGGATCCCGAGGCCGGGGACAATCCCGCGGTTGGGATCTACCGGCGGTGGGCAGAGATTCAGGCGTTTCTCGACCAGTACCCGGGCACGCACCTGCTGCGCCATCACCTCACCAACCCGACCGCGATCGTCACCGATCCGTTCGATGCGGAGCAGGCCCGCCAGCCGCTGCTGTGTCCGATCGACCGCTGGGGACACCTCCCGCACGCGCAGTCGATGACTCCGCAGGCGGTGTCGATGCTGGTGCGGGCGCACCTGTCCGGCCGCGCCCCGGTGCGCAGGGCGCTGCCCGTCTCGCCACAGGGTGCCATCGACGCCTGCGTCGAGCCGGAGATCAACCTCGATCCCGGCTACTACGACCGTGGTGTCGCCGCCCGGCGCCGTGACCATGAGAGCCTCGACGATCTGTCCGATCTGTTCGACGACATCGAGGCACGGGCCGAGGCGCTGCTCGACGATCCCATCGGCGTGCTGGAAACCGGGTGAAAGCCCCGGCCCGGCCCGGTCGGGCCCCGCCGCCGTGGCGGGGCCGGCACCGGGATGGGGCGGTGCCTGTCGGCACGGCGTCGTCGGGCCTATGCGTGGAGAGGTGCCCGGCCGGTGGTTCACTGGGGATCGTGACGGCTTCGGATGATGCACGCCGGCGCGCCGACGAGCTGATCGCCGCGCTGAGCCCGCAGGAACAACAGGCGATGGTGGAGGCGTTGCGCGCCGGCAGCGCCCGGGACTGGCTCGACGAGTTGCTGCGCACACCGGAACCGGTGGTCGGTCAGGTACCGGATCGGGTCCGGGGTGTGCGGGTGCGGGTGGATTTGCTCGGCGCCAAGCCGCCGGTGTGGCGGCGGCTCGAGCTGCCCGGGGATCTGACCCTCGACCGGCTGCACACGGTGCTCCAGGCCGCGATGGGCTGGCTCGACTGCCATCTGCATCGCTTCCGCACCGGCAACGACTCCCGCGCCCCCTATTTCGTGACCGCCTTCGACGTCGAGGACGGCGAGGACGGGATCCTTGAGGACACCGTGCGGCTCGATCAGCTGCTCACCGAATCCGGTGATCGCCTCTGGTACGACTACGACTTCGGTGACGGATGGGCTCACGTGGTGCAGGTCGAAGCGGTCCTCGACGAACCCCCCACCACGGTGCGTTGCACCACCGGCCGCAATGCCTGCCCACCGGAGGACTGCGGCGGCATCTGGGGCTATGCGGACCTGGCGGCCTGGGTGCGCGGAGGCTGCGATCCGGTGGCGGTCCCGGCGCCGTTCGACACCGCCGACGATGCCCGCGACTGGCTGCCGCTCGACTGGCATCCGGACCGGTTCGATCCCGCCGAGGCCACCGCCGCGATCGCCGCGGCGATCACCCCACCGGTTGCGGTGCCCGCCGAGCTCGCCGCCCTGCGCACCCGACTCGAACTCCACGGCGATCCGGCGTTGACCCTCCTGCTGGAACACGCCACCACCGGGGCGGTGATCGAGGTCGGCGAGGCGGAGGCCGCGCAGCTGCTCGAGCCGTATCTGCTGTTGCTCGAGGCGATCGGTGACGGGGTGCAGCTGACCGCTGCCGGCTACCTGCCCCCGGCGCTGGTCGGGCACCTCGCCGAACGGACCGGCGTGACCGGATGGTGGATCGGCGCCGCCAATCGTGAAGACCTGACCGTCCCGGTGGCCCGGTTGCGGGCCAGCGCGCGCACCCTCGGCCTGATCGGGGTGCGCACAGGGCGCCTGGCCCCGACGGCCGTGGCCCGCCGATACCGCCACCGGCCCCTGGCGTTGTGGCAGCACCTGATCTCCCGGCTACCGGTGGGCAGGACCGACTTCGACCGGCAGGCCGGCTGGATCACCGCCGCGGTGATCGCCGGCGGGGCGCCTGCCGAGCACTGGCACACCGAGATCGCCGCCCTGCTGCAGGCACTGGGCTGGCGCAGCCAGGGCAGGAGCTCTCTTACTCCTGCCGCGGTCGTCAATCCCACCCTCGAGGTGTTCGACATCCTCGCCGGCACCACCCGTGGCGGTCGGCCCACCGGCCGCCACCCCGCCGTGGCCGCTACCGCCCGCGCCGTCATCACCCCCTGACCCCTCGACGACGCCACGCGGCCCGGTAGGGAATAGCCACACCGGACCGGCATGCAGCACGGGTAACCAGGACCGAAAACCAAGCATCACCGCAGGTGACTGTCCTCTCCGGCGTGCTCTTGAGTGTCCTGCTCAAGGATCGTCAACAGCACACACTCGGTTGGGGTCTCATCTCCAGGCAGAAGCCAACTCTCATCGAGATGATCGGCCGGTGCGCCCCCGCACACGAGTGCAGCCACTGAACGCCGCACCCAGGTCGCGCCGGCGGGCGGCGGTGGCCGGCCGGGTGTCCCGGAACCGCTCGGGGCCCCTACGGAGTTAATCCGGAGAAGACCCCCATGAGAAGTAGATCCGGCCCTGCGAGAACCAATCGCAGGGCCGGATCTACACCTACAGGGGGCAATGCGACCTGGTGTCAGGCAACCTCGTCGCGCCAGAGAGCGACGATGTCGGGGCGCAGGGCGCCAGCGCCGGTGAACCGAGGTCGGCTTCCGCGGTTGATCTGGGCGCAGTAGTCGGCCAGGTGGTTGGCGTTCTGTGCGCGCCAACCGTGGCCCAGCGCCCAGGACTGAATCGCTTCCGCAGGAAGCTCGTATCCCGCATCGTGCAGCGCGAGCAGCGCGCTGACGACATCGCGCTTCTCGTAGCCGGCCTTGATCGTGTTGCTGTGGTTGATGAGCAGTGTGATGCTCTCCATCCCTCGAACAACGACCGGGTCGAGACCCTGACCCGCAGAAGTGGTCAACTGCCAGTCGCGGCCGTCGCCGAGGATCTCCGCGTCAACGGCCCGCACCCACCCGGCAAGGCGCTCGGGCACCCACGGCACGATGCACATGGCTGTCGGCCTACCGATCGGCATTTTGGCCAGGTCCTCGGTGTCCTGCCACATTCCGAGTACCGGGCCCTCGTACCAGCCCGAGGAGAACCGACCCCGGGACGTCCCGACGAGGACGTCTGGATGGCGTGAGATGGCCTCCACCTGGCGATCGTTGCGGATGTTGCTCTTCTGCGGAGTCCACAACAGGATCTTCTGCCCCGGCTGCTTGCGCTGGCGCACCCAACGGAAGGCGCGCTCGATGGCAGTCGGGTCTGCCGAACTGCTGTTGGTGACCGCGCAAGGGTAGTCGGGTTGCTTCTCGAACATCACTTGCTCCGCCTGTTGTACGGCGACTGGTTGGTCGGCTTCAGGCTGACGCCGAGATCGGATGCATGCGTACGGACGGCATCCTCGGTGCGTCCGAGCTTGAGTCCCATCACGCGGGTCGGGGTGTTCTGATCGGCGAGCCGACGCAACTGCTGATCGTGTTTGCTGGTCCATGCCTTGCCGTGGTTGCTGGGGTTCTTGCTCATGGCGTTGCTCCCTCCTCAAGAGAGCGTGCGACTGACAGCCAAAACGAGCCGACGCACCGTTCCCACCGGAGTTCACCCCATCTGGGGTAGTGCCTGGTGCAGTGCGTTACCGTGACCTAACAAGGCTCCAATCTTGTGCAGGCCCTGGCCTGTCGGCTCACCCCGACGGTCGGGGCTTTGCTGTCGACGCGTATCCCGCGGAACCTTGACCCGACCGCCACAACATGTAGGCGAATCACATCGATGTCACCACTAGATGTTCTTACGCTATCGGGGCACACCGACATCTCTTCCACACAGCAACGGGATGTCGTCCCCCTCAATCGTCCTCGGGTGTTTGGGTGAGGGCCCGAGCAACGGCAGGTGCCTGCATCATCTCGCGGATCGCGGCAGCGAATTTCGGGGCCTGAGCGGCCTCGAGACGGGCGGCGAGGTTGAACGGCCTGCCGAGCCGGCGGTAGTACCCGATCTGGTCGAGCAACGCTTCGCGGACCGTGGCGATCGCGTCCCGGTGGACGAGCATCAGGAAGTCGTCCGGGGTGTACACCTCGTAGTCGAGGCGCTCGTCGTTGGCCGCGGCGAAGTCGTGGAATCCGCGATCATTGGTCAGGACGTACTGGACACCACCATGCTCTGCGGCGGCATGCAGATGCGCGTCGTACTCGTCGGTGTACGCGAGGTCCGGGTCGATCTCGTATCCGGCGATCCGGCCGTGTTCGGCGACGATGTCGACGATCTTGTCCCGCACTCCCCCGATCTGACGATCGGAGAAGTGCGGGTGGTTCTTCCGCAGGTGGTAGACCAACTCCGCCAAGATGTCCTCGGTCCAGCGCAGGTGGAACAGCGGCGGACCGGACCTGGTGGCCAACAGGCAGATCCAGTCCCGCAGCGTCCGCGAATACAGCACGTTCGCGTCCGGCAGCACGTTCGGAACTCGTGAACTCACCCGAGTGACAATAGGCGCCGGCACCGACCACCCTGTCACACCACCGGTCTCGGACCGTCAGTAGTCCAGGCCCTCCGCCTCTTCGAAGTCACGCAACTGCTGCAGCGCCGCCCGTTGCCGCTCACGCAGCCGATCCCGGTAGGCGAGAACATCGGAGGTGTTCAGTCGGGTGTGGGTGCCGACCTTGTGCGCAACGATCTGACCATCCCGGACCAGTTTCATCAACGTCGGCCGCGAGATGCCGAGCAGATCCGCCGCCGACGTAGTGGTCAGCTCCTGCGGCATCGACCCAATCGTCACCGTGCCACCGGCGGCGACGATCCTCACCACCTCAGCGAGAACCCCTGCCAGCTCAGCCGGTACCACCGACCGCAGAGCTGTGGGGTCGAACGCCCCGGCCTGCGCCACCTGATCGGATGTCACCGTCAGGGTCGTCTTCCCGACGCCACTGTCGATCACCGCGTTCATCGTCTCGGACCTCCCTGCTGTCTGCACCGACCGTAACCCGATTTCACTTACAAGTGCAACATCGTTTTCTGGTGGACAGTCCACCCCGAAGTGCGCGACCACAAACCAGCTCTTCCCGGATCGGGAACACTGACGGCGGTTTCCACAGGCCGATCGGACCGTTGCCGAACACGCAATCCAGCACCGGCAGCACATGCCCACCGGGGTGGAGTAGCCACGCTCCGGCTCGCTCGCCTACCGGCCGAACTCACCGACGACACGACCGGTCAGGAGTGGAGACTGCACACCGGATTCGTGCCGGTGGCCCAGCCTCGCTTTTCGAGCCACCGCAGAACCGCAGCAGGCAGCTCCCCTCCGACGTCGATGCCGCTGATCAGCGGCCCCACCCCGCAGCGCGTGCAACTGACCGCCACGACCTGCTCGTGGGGCTGACAGTGCGCACAATGCCGACACTCACGCACCTGCCCGCCGGGGTCGAGATGCAGCCAGACGGTGTCGAGATCGTCGAGATGCGGAATCATCTCGCGGCGCGTTTCCGGCCGGTACCCGCAGGTCGGGCACTCGAGCCGGTCCCCGGATCCGGCTGCCGTATCGGGCTCGGCCGAAACCGTCGGGGTGTGGGCGGGCGGAATCGGGAGCGGCGGTGACCGGATCGGCCGGTCGCGCAGGCAGGTGCCGGTAGAGGGTCGAACGGGTCAACCCGGTCTTCGCGACGATCTCTGCGACCGTGGCGCCGCCGTCCCGAAGCTGGATGGCGTAGGCCAGTTGCGCTTCGGACACCACCGAGGGCCGGCCGATCCGGCGTCCTTGCGCCGTGGCCACCGCCCGAGCGTGCGCGGCCCGCTCGAGACTGTAGGTGCGTTCCATCTGCCCGAACAGCGCCAGCAGCACCACCGCCAACTGCGCCATCGGATCGTCCGTATCCGACGAGTCGATCCGGATCGGATCGGCGAGGTTACGTACCCCGACCCCGCGCTCGCGCAGGTCGTGGATCAGGTTCAGCGTGTCCCGCACGGTGCGGCCCAATCGGTCGAGGGTGTGCACCACGATGATGTCCCCGTCGCGGGCGTACTCAAGCAGCGCCACCAGGCCCGGTCTGTCGGTGGTGGCCCCGGATTTCTTGTCGACGTAGATGCGCTGCGGGTCCACCCCCGCTGTGGTGAGTGCGTCGATCTGTCGGTCGAGGTCCTGTCTGGTCGTCGACACCCGCGCATAGCCACAGCCAGTAGTCGCGCAGTGCTCGGATCTCCGCCGCACCACAGGTCGGCCCGTGCCCGGGTACGTACACGTCGGCGTCCCAGCCGAGCAGCCGATCGAGCGCCGACAACCAGTTGTCGAGCGGGCCGTGCCACAGGATCGGCGTCGACCCGATGAACAGCAGGTCGCCGGTGAAGACGACCCCGGCATCGGCCACGCGGACGACGAGGTCGCCGGCCGTGTGGCACGGTCCGAGTTGCTCGAGTTCGATCGTGCGACCACCGATGTCCAGTGAGGTGGCGGTCGCGAAGGTCGTGTCGGGCATCCGCGGGGTGCGGCGCGGGAATCGGGCACGCCGCGGACCCGCGCCATGTAGGCACCGGCCGCACCGATGGGGCCGGGGACGCGCCGGATCAGGGAGCCCGTGCCGGCCAGCACGGTGAGGGCGCGCGGTGGAAGATCCTCGCGCATCCCGTCCAGTGCGGCGGCGCTGGTGGTGATCCGCGCGTCGGGCGGCAGCGTGTCGTTGCCCCACCAGTGGTCACCGTCGCTGTGGGTGTTCACCGCGTCGGTGATCGGAGCATCGGCGACCAGCGGTGCCTGCGCCTCGGCGATGCGCTGCGCCCATGCGACGTCCCATGCGGTGTCGACGACCAGCGACGCCGTTCCCGGTGCGACGACCAACCCGGTGTTGGCCTCACCCCAACCGCCGGGGGTGCGCACGAACGCCCAGACCCCGTCACCGACCTGCTGCAATCCACTCATGTCGACCTCCCGGCCCGCCACCCTACCGAGGTGTCCGTTTCGTGCGCCTTCGGCTCGGGTAGCCGACGATCAACCGTCATCCACAGGAGCCGACAGACATGAGACTCAGTACCGTTCTCGCGACCGCCGCTGCCACCACGACCACCGCGATCGTCGGATCGATCGCCTCCCAGGACACGAACTCCCGGTGGTACCGCAAGTTGCGTAAGCCCGGTTTCCAGCCTCCGGTCGCGGCGTTCCCGATCGTCTGGACGGCGCTGTATGCCGATATCGCTGTCACCTCGGCCGTCGCGATCGACGAGTACACCGACGCCGACGACTATGCGGGTCGTCGCAACTACATCGCGGCTCTGGCTACGAATCTCGTTCTCAACGCGTCGTGGTCGTGGGTGTTCTTCAAGTGGCATCGGTTGATGCCTGCCACTGTGGTCGCCGCCCTACTCGCCGCCAGTACCGCGGATCTGACGCGCCGGACGGCCGAGGCGAATCCGGCTGCGGGTGCCGCGCTGGCTCCGTACTCGGCGTGGACGGCGTTCGCCACGCTGCTGACCGGACGGATCACGCAGCTCAACCGCTGATCCGCGTGAGTCAGGACGGTAGATCGCGTTCGTGACATACGCGGCGACGTCGGCGTGGGTCATGTGCCGGGCGGGGGAGAGCAACTGGCTGAAGACCACGCCCACCATGAATTCCACTGCTGTCTCCGGGGTCGGCCCGAGGTGCGCAGCCAGGGGTGGGCCGGTGATGTGCTTCAGTGCCCGCTCGGTGACGATGTCGACCAGTGTGCTGCACTTTCGGAGCGGATGAGCCACGGTTCGTCGGCGAATCGCAGGCGACCGAGGACAAGTTGTTCGAGAGTGTCGAGCTCGTGATTCACGATGACGCCCAGCAGATGGCCCTTCGATGCGTACCGGCGATAGATGGTTGGACCGTGGTGGTCGGCTGCACGGGCCCGCGACGATCCCGATTCCCGAGCTCGGATTCGTCCACGACTTCGCGCTGACCGATCGGCACATGGTGTTCGTGCTGGGACCCTGCTGGTTCGGAATCCCGTCCCGGTTGCACTGGGGTTGCGCCCTTCGACGATGCGTTGTCGTACCGACCGGAACTCGGCACCACCATCGTCCTGGTGTCGCGGGACGGTGGTGAACCGGCGACCTTCGAACACGACGCGCTGTTCCACTTTCACGTCACCAACGCCCACGAGGCCGGCGATCGCACCGTCGTCGAACTCGTCGCGCACGATCCGGCCGGCGGCTGGGAAGGGTAGAACGGTCACCTGCGCAACTATCGGGGCGATGCCGGACCGGCCTTCGGCGGCACGCTCACTCGGCTGACCGTCGACCGCAGGGCCCGCCGCATCACCGCCACCGCGCTCGACGATCACGGATGCGAATTCCCTCGACTCGACCCGCGGTTCGCCACCACCGAGCATCGCTACAGCTACACCGCGTCGGCATCGGTCCCGGGAGGGGATCCCGACTCGGTCACCATGATCGATCACCGTACGGGCACGACGAACCGGTACACGGCCGAGGCCGGCACCACCGTCTGTGAACCTCTGTTCGCACCGGCAGCGACGCCGACGGCGGCGGCTGATCGCTGACGCTCGAACACCAGCCTGCGCGCAGGGGCAGCAGGCTTCTCGTCCTGCGCGCCGACCGACCGGGCGACGGACCGGCCGCGGCGGTGATCCTGCAGCACTACGTGCCGATGACCTCCCACGGCGCGTTTCGGCCCGACAGTGGCGCTACCTCCGACCGGCGGTAGGCCGATGGGCATCTCATTTCTGACGGATCTACCGTTGCGGTTCAACCGGTTCCGGCTGGGACCTGAAGCGCCGACGTGTGGCGTAGATCAGCGCGCCCACTGCGATCACGGCCGTACCGGTGAGCACCGATGAGCCGGGCAGCGTGAACGCCAGGGTCAGGCATCCGGCCAGCCCGAGTGAAGCGATGATGCGCCCGCGTCGCCCGCCCGGAAGCGTCCAGGCGGAGGCGTTGGCGACGGCGTAGTAGACCAGCACCCCGAACGACGAGAATCCGATCGCGGCACGGACATCTGCGGTTGCGGCGACGACCGCGACGATCACTCCGACAGCGAGTTCGGCTCGATGTGGCACCGCGAACCGGGGGTGCACCGCGGTCAGCGCGTGCGGCAGATGCCGGTCCCGTGCCATCGCGAAGGTGGTGCGCGACACTCCCAGCACCAGGGCGAGCAGTGAACCCAGAGCGGCAACGACGGCCCCGGCGCGCACCACCGGCTCCAACCACTCGACCCCGGCCGCGGTCACCACACTCGACAACGGTGCAGTCGCTTCGGCCAGCGTGCGAGGGCCCAGTACCAGCAGCGCGACCGAAGCGACCGCCAGATAGACGAGCAGGGTGACGCCCAGTGCCATCGAGATCGCGCGCGGTATCGTGCGCGCCGGTTCGCGTACCTCCTCGCCGAGGGTGGCGATCCGCGCGTACCCGGCGAAGGCGAAGAACAACAACCCGCCCGCCTGCAGCACCCCGCCCACGGTGATGTCGGTGCCGAACCCGAGTCGGGCCACCTCGGTGGAGCCGGAGGTAGACCCTGCGACAACCACCGCGGCGAGTACAGCCAGCACGATCGCCACGATGATCCGGGTCGCCAGTGCCGACTTCTGGACACCGCGATAGTTCACCGCCGTGAGCAACACGACGGCGGCGACCGCAACCGCGTGCGCCTGCTCGGGCCAAATGTAGAGGCCGACGGTCAACGCCATGGCCGCGCACGAGGCGGTCTTGCCGACCACGAAACACCAGCCTGCCAGATATCCCCAGAACTCGCCGAGCCGTTCGCGTCCGTACACATATGTGCCACCGGAGACCGGGTACCGTGCCGCCAGCCGTCCCGACGAGGACGCATTGCAGTACGCCACGATTGCCGCCACCGCGAGCCCGATCAGCAGGCCCGACCCCGCAGCTCCGGCTGCGGGCGCCAGTGCCACGAAGATCCCCGCCCCGAGCATCGATCCGAGGCCGATCACGACTGCGTCGGCCGCCCCGAGGCGCCGTTGTAACCCCTCGGGCGTGCCCGTCCCTGTCGTCTCCGACATCACGGCTCCTTCGCGCGCATCCAAATTGAATCAAAATGATTTGATGTATCTGATGCTATCATCGGGTGATGAAGTCGGTGCGTCAACCTGTCCCGGCCTTCGTGCAGTTGGCCGCCCACCCGGTGCGGTGGCAGCTGCTCGCGGCGCTGTCCGGCGGCGACTATCGGGTCCGGGAGATGGTGTCACTGGTCGGGGAGCCGCAGAACCTCGTCTCCTATCACCTCCGCCTGCTCCGCGACGGCGGGCTGGTGCGGGTTTCCCGCAGCAGCTTCGACGGCCGCGACAGCTACTACCACCTCGACCTCGACCGGTGCACCGAGATGCTGGCCGGCGTAGGTGCCGCACTGCATCTGGGGTTGGGGTGCAACCGCCCGCCTGTGACGTTCACATCCGAGACGCCCTCACCGGTGCTGTTCGTGTGCACAGGCAACAGTGCGCGCTCCGCAATCGCGGAAGCTCTGCTCCGGCAGCGCACCGGCGGGACCGTCGACACGACCAGCGCAGGCACCTGCCCGAAACGGAACATGCACCCGAACACGGTGCGGGTGCTGCGAGAAGAATTCGGGATCGACATCGCCGACCGACATCCCCGCCACCTCGACAGCCTCGCCGGCCGCCGGTTCGGCACGGTGATCACCTTGTGCGACAAGGCCCGCGAGGTATGCCCCGAATTCGACGGCGAGACTCGCCGGATCCACTGGAGTATCCCCGACCCGGCGGCGGCCGGCGGTGCCGACGAAGAGACCTATCCGGCCTTCCGTGTCATCGCGGCCGAGATCGACACCCGCATCCGATATCTGTGCGAGACCCATGCCGTCACAACATGACCAGGAGCAACCGATGACCACTACCGACGGATACGTCAGCGTCCGATACCTCGTCGACGACGTGCCCGCGGCCGTCGCCTTCTACACCCGTTATCTCGACTTCACCGTGCTCACCCACCCCGCGCCCGCTTTCGCCGATGTGATCAGGGGTTCGCTGCGGCTGCTGCTGTCCGGGCCGGCGAGTTCCGGGGCCCGCGCCACCCCCGAGGAGTTCGTCGGTCCGGGCCGTAACCGGATCCACCTCGTCGTCGACGACCTCGACGCCGAGATCGCTCGCCTGCGTGGTGCCGGCATAGAACTCCGAAGCGATGTGGTGACCGGTCCGGGCGGTCGTCAGATCCTGCTCGCCGACCCCGCCGGCAATCCGATCGAACTGTTCCAGCCGGCGGCCGACAGATGACCGACCCCGAAGCGCCGACCCGCGATGGGTGATGATGGAGGCATGCTGGAAACACCCGTCGTCATCGGTATCGGATCCATCTGCGTGGGGTTCGTCTTCTTCATGCTCGCCGCGACGGGGACGCGATCACGCTGGGACAAGAAGATCACGATCACGCTGTTCGCGCTCGCCATCGTCTTCATGACGATCATCCCGGTGATCGGCGCGGTGGGGTTCGCGGCCTGACCCTCCACGGCCGAAGTACTCGCACACCGCGGATCACCGTGGGAGTATCCACCGCAGGAAACCGAACAGGGGAGGTCGCGGTGGGTGGCGTCAGCGGTGAATTGAAAGACGAACTGACGAAGCGTCTTTCGTCGGTACTCGACGGCAGTTGGACGCTGCGGCGCATCGAACGGCTCACCGGTGGTGCGAGCCGCGAGACCTGGGCGATCACCGCGGTGTCGGCCACCGGCGACACCCGGGAGTTGATCCTGCGCCGCGACCCGCCAGGACGCGAGGACGCACGCAGGATCGCAATGGAAGCGGCGTCCTTCGACGAGGCCGCCCGCATCGGCGTGCCCGTGCCCGACGTGATCGACCGCAGCGGCGACGAACCGCACCCCGGGATCGGCGCCTACCTCGTGATGTCGAAGGTGCCCGGCGAGGCACTGCCGCAGAAGTTGTTGCGCGACGAGAATCTGGCCGAGGTCCGCGCCGCACTGCCCTACGAACTCGGACGCATCCTCGCCCGGATCCACCGCATGGACATCGAGGCCGTACCGAACCTGCCCGAACACGACCCGCTGACCTCCCTGTTCGACGAGTACCTCACCAACGGCAACCCCGTGCCGACGCTCGAGGCCGCGTTCGCGTGGCTCCTCCGCAACCGTCCACCGGCGACCGGGAAAGCGTTCGTGCACGGCGACTTCCGCAACGGGAACCTCCTCGTCGACGCGGAGGGCGTGCGCGGGGTGCTCGATTGGGAACTGGCGCACGTCGGTGACCCGATGGAGGACCTCGGGTGGCTGTGCACCCGGACCTGGCGTTTCGGTTCGCCGCATCCGGTGGGCGGATTCGGTTCCCGCGACGACCTGTTCCGCGGGTACGCCGACGAATCGGGCGAGAGTCCCGACCCCGAGGTCCTCCACTGGTGGGAGGTCTACGGCTCGCTGCGGTGGGCGGTGATCTGCCGGATGCAGGCCGCCGCAGCGGCGACGGGAGGCGACAACACCCTCGAACTGCTCGCCATCGGCCGGCGCGTCGCCGAGTGCGAACACGACCTGCTGGACCTGCTCGACGTCCCTCCCCACGACGAGACGGAGACTCCGCCCGCCACCCCACAGTTCCTGGGAGCACCGCCCGTCGAGGAGCTGCTCGGGGCAGTGCGCGAGTTCGTCCTGGAGGTCGGGGCGGGCGCCGATGCGAAGACCCGCTACCGCAGCCGGGTGGCGGCGCACGTTCTCGGCATCGCCGTACGGGAGGCCCTCTTCGCCCCGGCGGTGCGGGAGACCTATCGGGTGCGGCTCGCCGGGCTCGGCTACCGCTCCGAAGCCGAACTCGCCCTCGGTGTGCGTGCAGGACGAGATCACCTCGACGACCCGCAGGTCGCCGAGGTGGTCAGGGGGTTGGCCGCGAACCGGCTGAAGGTCGCGAACCCGAAATATCGCTGACGGATCAGTGCGTGGCGGCGACCTCCGCGCCGATGCCGGTCTCCGCGCGCACCAGCATCTCCGCGAACTTTTCGTCCTCGAGGCGGCCTCGTCCCCGACGCTTCTCGCCGACGATCGATCCGATCACGCACGCGGCAATGCCGAGCGGCATGGTGACGATCACCGGGAGCTGGATGGTCAGGGGAGCGGGGCCGCTGCCCATCCACAGGGCCTCGGTGAACATCAGGCTCACGACCGTCGAGACGAGACCGGTGAGCACACCCCAGACCGCGCCGGTGGCGTTGAAGCGCCGCCAGTTCAGGCTCAGCACGAGAGCGGGCAGATGCGCACTGCCGGCCACCATGAACGCCATGCCCATGAAGAAGGTGATGTTGGTGTCGTCGCCGATGAGCATGGCCAGGCCGATGGCGAGGACGCTGAAGGACACGGCCCCGTACCGGGCGATGCGGGCCTGGGCCTGGTCCTCCCGGGCCTGCTCGTCCGCGTCGAGATTCTCGATCGGTTCCTTCCGCGTGACCGCCGGCCACACGTCGCGGGCGAAGGTGCCGGCCGCGGAGATCACGACACCGGCGACCACTGCGACGATGGACGCGAAGGCGACCGCGGCGACGAGTGCGAGCGCGATGGACCCACCGACCGTGCCGGCTCCGCCACCGAGTTCGGTGACGAGGACGGGTGCCGCAAGGTTGCCACCGGGCCCGACGAGATCGGTGCCGTTCGGTCCGAGCACGGCCGCGGCGCCGAAGCCCATCACGATGACGATCAGATAGAACAGGCTGCACAGCGCGACGGTCCAGCCGAGCGAGCGACGTGCCGTCGTGGCCTCGGGGACGGTGAAGAACCGGATGAGGATGTGCGCCATTCCGGCGGTGCCCAGGGCGAACGCGAGCGCGTAGGAGACGAGGTTGATCGCGCTGGTCTGGCCGAAGATCAGGCCGGGGGACAGGATCGCGTCGCCCGCGACGGCGTTGTCGGTTGCCGCGTCGAGGACCTTCGGGAATGCGAACCCGAACTGCGCCAGGATGCCGAAGCACACGATGATCGCGAGCACCGACAGGATCGTCGACTTGATGACCTGCACCCAGGTGGTGGCGAGCATGCCCCCCACGAAGACGTAGATGCCCATGAGCGATCCGGCGACCACCACCGACAGCCAGAACGGGATGCCCGAGACGGATTCGAGGAGCACACCCGCGGCGACGAGCTGGGCGAGCAGCACGAAGGTGCCGGTGGCGATCGTGCTCAGCGCGACCGCGACCCGCACGTTCCGCGAGTCGGTGCGGAAGACGAGGACGTCGGCGAGGGTGTACTTGCCGAGATTGCGCATCTTCTCCGCGAGGAGGAACAGCACCGGCAGGAACGAGATGACGGACGTGAACAGGATGACGGTGCCGTCGACGCCCTTGGAGAAGATCAGACCGGTGGTGCCGAGGAAGCTGCCGGCGGAGATGAATTCGCCCGCGATGGCGAATCCGTTCTGCCAACTCGAGATCGAGCGACCTGCGGCGAAGAATCCGTCGGCGCTCTTCGCGCGCCGGGATGCAGCGAAGGTCACCCATAGGGTCAGGGAGATGACGGCGCTGCAGATCGCGATGGCGAGATAATCGGCGTCACCGGTCATGATGCGACCTCCTCGGATGCGGGACGGTTCCGTTCGACGGCCACCACGGCGTCGTCGACGGCGGGGCCGATGTAGGTGCGGGAGAGACGGAAGTACGCCCAGACCAGCACCCAGGTTCCGGCGAACTGGGAGAACACCACCCACAGCGACAGCGGGATGCCGAGGACGACGGTGGCGCCGAGTTGGTCGGGGAACCCGATGAAGGCGACGAGGAAGGACGTGAACAGCACGACGGTAATGCCACCGAGCGTGTTGGTCACGCGGGCGCGTCGGCGACGCAACTCGGCGATCTCGGGAAGACGGAGCATCCGCGTCCAGACGAGCTCGTCCTCCGGGGACGAGGTGGGGACGCCGTTCACGGTGTCGGTCATGCCCGCACCGCCGCGCCGCGGGCGCTGTCGAGCGCGAAGAGGTTCTCGTCCCACCCGGCCTCGAGCGGTCCGAAGAAGTGGAAACGCACCTGCTTGACCTTGTAGAGCCAGCGGCCGTCGACCTTGACGACCTCGTCGTTGTAGCGACCGGCCGCGATCGCGGGGGTGCCGTCGGTGACGCACGGCTGCCACAGGAACGAGCGCACGGTGGCGCGGTCACCGTCGAGGTCGATCTCGAGGTTCGTGATGAAGTGCCAGAAGGAGGTCAGGCCGCCGTCGGCGAGTCCCGCGAAGAAGGTGCGCATCTCCTCCTTTCCTTGCGGGTGGGACAGGCCGTCGAACTCGCCGTCATCGGTGAACAGCTCCATGAGCGCGTCCCAGTTGCCGTCGTCGAGGTGGCGGCAGTACTGCGCATCGAGCTTCCGGATCGCCTCGAGGTCTTCGAGGTGGGTGATGCGGTCGAGCAGGGACGGTCCGGGATGGGGACTGGACACAGCAGATCCTCCGTTGTGCGTTTTATTAACGTCCGTTCATGTGAGCTGGACCATAACAAGCGTGCGCATGCCCGTCAACGGGAAGGTTCTTGCTGGTCGGCGCGATGTGTGCCTACTGTGCAGGGATGAACAGCCGGTCGAACGGAGCGTCCTCGTCCATTCGGGAACGGATTCTCGAGACCGCGCTCGACGAGTTCTACGAGTGCGGATTCCACGGGGCGACGATGCGCAATATCGCCAACGCCGCAGGTTGCAGCGCTGCCAACGTCTACAACCACTTCGAGAACAAGTCGGAACTGCTCGTGGAAATTCTCCGCCGCGCGAGTGACGAGCAGTTCACGGCGACCCGCAACGCGCTGCGCAAGGTCGGTGACGATCCGGCCGAGCGGTGGCGCGCGGCGGTCGCGGCCCACGCGCTGTACACCGCGCGGAATCCGCGGGCCTGCCTGGTGGCGAATTCGGAACTGCGGTATCTCGGCCCGCTCGACCGCAAGCGCGTGGTGGGCTCACGCGACGCGCAGGAACAACTCTTCGTCGATATCGCGGAAGACGGTGTGGAGCAGGGACTTTTCACGATCGAACGAGTGCATCAAGGGGTCACCGCGGTGCTGACGATGTGCGCCGGCATCCCCCTCTGGTTCCGGGAGAGCGGACCCCTCTCGGCACAGGAGGTCGCCGACGATTTCGCCGGATACGCGCTCAATCTGGTCGGATATTCGCGCTGAACCGTTGACGGGTCATGGGTGCCGTGCTGTACTGGGTGAACAAGCGTTAATGACCTACTCCGGTCCATCGAAGGAGTGCACCTCCCATGACCCACCGCCCCTCGCAGCCGCGCACCGATTCCCCGCGCTATCTCACCGAGGAACGCCTCGCGATCCGCGACCTCGCCCGTGACTTCGCGATGACGAAGGTGCTGCCCGTCGCCAACGAACTCGACCCGGTCCAGGGCGCCATCCCCGACTCCCTCAAGAAGGAGATGGCCGAGATCGGCTTCTTCGGGATCATGATCCCCGAGGAACATGGCGGTCTCGGGCTCGGCGTCTTCGAGTACTGCCTCGTGGCCGAGGAACTGTCGCGGGCATGGATGAGCGTGTCGGGTCTGCTCGCCCGCGGCAACGGCATGGGCGGTGGATTCACCCCCGAGCAGGAGGCGGCACTGCTGCCCAAGGTCGCGCGCGGTGAGTACCTCGGCGCGTACGCCCTGTCGGAGGCCGAGGCCGGCTCCGACGTCGCGAACATCTCGTGCCGCGCCGTGCGCGACGGCGACGACTGGGTCGTCAACGGCACCAAGATGTGGTGCACCTACGCCGACGAGGCCGACTACCTCGTGCTCTTCGCCCGCACCGACCCGAACAAGGACCCGGCCAAGCCGCATCGCGGCATCAGCGCCTTCCTCGTCGAGAAGGAACGCGGCGTGTTTCCCGAGGGCATCTCGGGTACCAAGGTCCGCAAGATCGGCTACTTCGGGTGGAGCACCTGGGAACTGTCGTTCGACAACTTCCGCATCCCGGCCGACAAGATGCTCGGCGAGGAGGGCAAGGGCTTCTACCTCGCCGTCTCCGGCCTCGAGGTGGGCCGTGCCCACACCGCCGCCCGCGCCATCGGCCTCGCCCGCGCCGCGCTCGAGGACTCGATCGAGTACGTGCACACCCGCCGCCAGTTCGGCCGCCCCATCGGCGATTTCCAGCATCTGAGGTTCAAGATCGCGAAGATGGCCGCCGACATCGAGGCCGCACGCCAGCTGATGTACTCGGTCGCCACCGACATCGACACCGGCCGGCGGTGCTCGCTCGAGGCGTCGATGTGCAAGCTCGTCGCCACCGAGATGGCCGAGCAGGTCACCAGCGAGGCCGTGCAGATCCACGGCGGCGCCGGATACACCACCGACTTCCAGGTCGAACGCCATTGGCGCGACGCACGTCTGACGAAGATCTTCGAGGGCACCAGCGAGATCCAGATGCGCATCATATCCGACGAACTCCTGGGAAGGCCCGAGCAGGCATGAGCGCACACACCGTCACCCGCCCGCTCACCGTCGGGGACCGCACCGCCTCGGAACCCTGCACCGTGGCCGATGTCCTGACCGCCTCCGGTACGGTGGCACCGGCGAACTCACCCGTCCTCGGTGCCCTGGCCGTCGCCTCGCTCGTCCCGTCCGTTCCCGGTGGCGTACCGTCCGGATTCGACTGGAACGCAAACGATCCGGTCTCCGCATCGGACGTCGTATCGGCGGACACCGTGATCACCCGCGTGTCCGGACGGACCGCGCGCCGCTACGTCCGGCTCGTGGACCAGGCCGGCACGGTACGCGAATCCGGCACCGAGACATGGACCTTCGACGACGAACAGCCGACGGTTCCCGAACTGGACTTCTGCACACCCGCCTGGGGCGCACTGCTCGCCGAGAGCCTCTCGGAAGACCGGGACTTTGCTTCCTCGCTGTCCACCTGGGACGGCACCATCGGACTGCGCAGCGGCGAGATCGAACTGCACCTGCGCATCTACAAGGGGCGGATCGTCGACGTCACCCGGCGCACCCCGCACGGCGCGACGTTCACCTTCGTCGCGTCCGACCACGCCTGGACCGATCTCGTCCTGTCCGAGGAGAACGACTTCATGCGCCGCGCCATCCGCGGCGAATTCTCCTCCACCGGAGACGGATACGAATACCTACGCCTGACCAAGCCGCTCAACACGATCATCGGGCACGTCCGTGCCCTCGCCCGAAAGGCCCGCTCATGATCGAGGCCCGCTACCTGGAGATCGGCGGAGCGCTCGGCTTCGTCGAGATCGTCACTCCCGACGCACGATCCGGCAACGCGCTCGACGCGACCGATCTGCCCACCGTCCTGTGTATCCACACTGCGGGCCAGAGCGGCGTGCAGTGGCGCCACGCGGCCCGGGATCTCGCCGACCGCGGCTACCGGGTGGTCGTCCCCGACCTGCCCGGCCACGGACGTTCCGAACCGGCACCCGGCGGCCCCGTCACGAGCCTGATCACCTACGGCGACTGGTTGTGCGAGGTGCTCGACGCGCTCGGGATCGACCGGCCGTTCGTCATGGGCTGCTCGATCGGGGGCAAGCTCACACTCGAACTCGCGACCCGCCCGGACCGTCCGCTGTCCGGGGCCGTGGCGATGGAAGCCGAGCCCGGCCCGGGCCGCGTCAACGTCACCGGTCTGCGCCGCGAACTCGAGGACGTCGCCGGACCGTCGCGCTCCGAGCGCACCTATCTGGGAACTCTTGCATCCGTGGGACGTTCGGTTCCGGAGGTGAAGGCGCACACGATCGCGCTCATGCACAAGCGGGAGGACCCGGAGATCTCGTCGTCCGACCTCATCGGCTGGGGAACCCACGACGTGCGCGACCGCCTCGACCGGGTGACCGCACCGATCCACCTCGTCGCCGGCGTCGACGACCCGTGGATCGACCCCGACGCCGTGGCCCGGGCAGCGGACACCATCAACGACGCACTTCCCGGACGCGCCCGCTTCACGGCACTGGCCGGTATCGGGCACTATCCGATGGAGGAGATCGACGACTTCGCCGCGCTCGCCGACACCTGGATCGGTGAACTGCGCCGGGTCGCTGTTCCCGAGGAGGCAGCGCTGTGACCACCACCCGCACCGACACCCTGCCCGCACTGCTCGACGGGCTCGTCGCCGCGAATCCGGATGCCCCGATCGCCTACGACATCGTCGACGACGTGGCGGTGGCCCGCAGCCGCGGAGAGTTCCGCGACCGGGTCGAGGCCGTGCGCAGCGAACTCGACGGCATCGGCCTGCGCGCCGGCCAGTGCATCGCGGTGATGTTGCCGAACTGGTCCGACGCACTCGTGTGGCAGTTCGCGGCCTCCGCGCTCGGTGCCCACGTCATCGGTGTCAACACCCGCTACAACACCCGTGAGGTCGCGCACATACTCACCGCAGCACGACCTGCCGTCGTGGCCGTGCCGGCCGCCTTCCACGGACTCGACCTGTTCGGTCGGCTCACCGAGGCCGCGGCGTCCGTGCCCGATGTGTCCACCCCGGTGGTTGCGGTGGTGCCCGGACCGGCGAACCCCTCGGCGTCCCCGGCCGACTTCGATCTCGGCGGAGGCGCGTGGACGGCCGGCAGCGGCGACACGCGTGGCGCAAGCGCTCCCGAGACCCCCGACACCGCGACACTCACCCCGGCCGGGATCGACGACGATCCCGAGGATCGGATCGCGGTGGCGTTCACGACATCCGGTTCCACGGGCGTGCCCAAGCTGGCCGCACATCGCGGCAACGCGGTCGTCCGTCACGGACGCGCCGACGCCGCGATCATGAAGGTCGCCGAGGGCGACGTGGCGCTGTGCGTGCTCCCGGTCTCGGGTGTCTTCGGTTTCAGTACCGCGATGGCGGCGCTCGCCGGTGGGGGAGCGCTGCTCATGGAGACGGTCTTCGATCCGGATGCGGTCCTGCGCCGGATGCGGGAGGTCGGGGTCACACACGCGGTGGGCGCCGACGACCTGTTCGGCCGTCTCTACGACGCCTGGCACGACGGCGAACGCGTCGATCTGTCGTCATTGCGCTGGGTCGGCATCGCCGACTTCCTCGGCCGCTCCCACGAGATCGCCCGATGGCTGCGCGACGAATTCGGCACCCACACCTCCGGTGTGTTCGGTTCGTCCGAGGTCTTCGCCCTCGCGATGCTGTGGAACGCCGACGATCCGGAATCGGTGCGTTGGAACGGTGGCGGACGCGCGGTCGACACGGCGATCGAACTGCGGGTCGCCGATCCCTACGACGATCGGGTCCTCCCGGCCGGCGAACAGGGCGAACTGCAGTTCCGCGGCCCGAACGTCGTCGACGCCTATCTCGGCAACCCCGACGCCGCCGCGTGCGCGTTCACGGCCGACGGTTGGTTCCGCAGCGGCGACCTCGCCGTCGACCTCGGCGACGGGGGTTTCCGTTACGTCTGCCGGATGGGCGACGTCCTGCGCCTGCGCGGCTTCCTCGTCGACCCCGCCGAGATCGAGACGCGTCTGGCGGAGCATCCCGGCGTGGCCACGGCCAAGGTCGTCGGCATCACCGGCGACGGCGGCTACACGGAGGCGATCGGTTTCGTCGTCCCCACCGACGACGCACCCGCGGACACGACGTCGGTGACCCTTCGGGCCTGGTGCCGCGAGACCCTCGCCGCCTTCAAGGTGCCCACGGCGATCCATGTCATCGAACGGATGCCCACCACGGTCGGGGGCAACGGCTCGAAGATCCGCGCCGTGGAACTGCGCGAGTGGGCCCGCGAGTGGGCCGGTAGCGAACGCGACTTCCGAGCCGGATAGCGTCCTGCGTCGTCACGATCCGCACGCGGTCGCGTCGCTCAGTTGCGGCCCATCGGTGCGGTCGTGGCGACGCGGCCCCTGGTGAGAATCGACAGCGACGCGGCGACCGCGCACAGGGACGCTCCGGCCCACCACGCGTAGGTGTAGGTGCCGAGGTTGTCGCGGATGACCCCGGCTCCGAAAGCGGCCGCCGCGGCACCGATCTGGTGGGAGGCGAACACCCAGCCGAACACGATGGTTCCGCGGTCGCCGAAGATCCGGCGGCACAGCATCGCAGTCGGCGGCACGGTGGCGACCCAGTCCAGGCCGTAGACCACGACGAACAGGATCATGCTGGGGTGCACGGACTCCTGCAGCAACCAGGGCAGCAGGAGCAGACCCACGCCGCGGAAGGTGTAGTAGAAGGCCAGCAGCTTGCGGGGGTCGAACTTGTCGGTCAGCCATCCGGAGGCGATGGTGCCGACGATGTCGAAGATCCCCACGGCGGCCATGAGGCTCGCCGCGGTGGTCGTGGGCATGCCGTGGTCGTGGGCCGACGGGATGAAGTGGATGCCGACGAGTCCGTTGGTGGTGGCTCCGCAGATGGCGAAGGCGATCGCGAGGGCCCAGAACGCCCGGTGACGCACCGCGAAGACCAGCCCTTCGAGAGCGCGGCCGACGGCACCACCGGTCGCCCGTGCCGGCGCGATGTAGGTCTCGGGGTCGGCCCCGTAGGGCAGGACGCCGCGCTCGTCGGGATGATCGCGGATCACCGCCCACACCAGCGGGACGACGACGAGCGCCGCCGCGGCGATCACGAGGGAGGCCTGCCGCCAACCGACGTTCTCCGCGAGCGCGGCCACGGGAGGGAGGATCACCAGCTGGCCGGTCGCGGAACCGGCCGTGAGGATGCCCATCACCAGGCCGCGCCGCTCGACGAACCACCGGTCGGCGATGGTCGCCGCCAGGACCAGGGCCATCGACCCCGTGCCGGTACCGATGAGCAGTCCCCAGAACACGAGCAACTGCCACGAGGCGGTCATGGCGACGCTGCCACCGGCGCCGAGGGCCACCAGGAACAGCGCCGACGAGATCACCCGGCGCATGCCGAACCGGTCCATCAGGGCGGCGGCGAACGGTGCGACGAGTCCGAACAGGACGAGGTTGATGCTGACCGCGAGCGACATGACGCTCGTCGACCAGCCGAACTCGTCGTGCAGCGGCACCATGAGCGCGCCGGGTGCCGCCCGGAAGCCGGCGGCGCCGAACAACGCGAGGAAGGCCACCGCGGCGACCCACCATGCCGGGTGGATGCGGGCCGGTCGGTGGTCACTGCGCTGGGCCGGGCGCACACTCATCACGAATTCACTTTCTTCGAGAAAGCAACAGGATGAGCAGACGATACCCAGCAGTGCGTCGCGGGAGGCGAGCGGTCAGCCGTCCTGGCTCCCCGGCGTCCGGTAACTCGCGTCGCGGCGCGCGGCCTCGTCGACCTGTTCGGGGGTGAGCAGGGCGATCGGCGTGGAGCGCGCGGCGCCGGAGGCGATGGTGCGGAGTTCGAGTGTCGCGGCCGCGATCTCGTCGGGCACCTCGCCGAGCACGTACAGATCGTGACCACCGAGCGCGAAGTGCACCGAATCGACCGTCCCGCCCACACTTTCGACCATCCGGACGATGGCGTCGCGCCGGGACGTACCGCCGTCCGTGAGCAACCCGCGTGCGCCGTCCGCGGTGTAGTTCACCTGCCAGAGATATCGCGGCATGATCGTCTCCTTTCGAGGATCCCGACCTCCATGGTCGGTCCTCCCCTCGTCACCCGGGACGGTTTCGCCGGGAATCGCGGCCTAGTCTCGATATCGAGATCCATCCACCGCATCGAAAGGGAGTGCCGTGCCGAAACGACCCGTGCCCGGGGCCGTCGCAGAATTCCTCACCCAGCCCAACTACGCCACGATCAGCTCTCTGCGCCCGGACGGTCATCCGGTGTCCGTTCCGACCTGGTACGTCTACGAGGACGGCCGCATCCTCGTCAACATGGACTCCACCCGTAAGCGCCTCGACTACCTGCGGAACGATCCGCGGGTGAGCCTGTCGGCGATGGATCCGCAGGACTGGATCACGCACGTGAGCCTCCAGGGGCGGGTCGTCGAATTCACCGACGATCCGTCCCTGGAGGACATCGACCGGATCGCTCGCCACTACACGGGCAAGCCGTACCACGCGCGCGACGGCAAGCGCGTCAACGCGTGGATCGAGATCGACCGCTGGCACGCGTGGGGTCGCCTGCGCAACGCCTGAGATCGATCGGGGAAAAGGCCGGTGGTCAGATGACGCCGGCCTTCTTCGCCGCACTGCGTGCCTGGAACGCCAGGATGATGAGCAGCACGCCGAACAGGATCGCGTAGATGCCGAGCAGGACGATCAGGCTCAGGATGCCCTCGCCGGGGAAGATCAGCAGCACGATGCCGAACAGGACGGCGACGACGCCGGCGAGCACCGACCACACCCATCCGGACTCGGGGACCTTCCGGAACCGGATGCCGCCGACGATGCCGGTGATGCCGAACAGGATGGCGTAGAACGCGATCACGTACAGCAGTGCGAGTGCGGTGATGCCGGGCCAGAACAGTGCGACGAGGCCGGCGAGGACGGAGACGATGCCCATGGCGAGCCACCAGCCCCAGCCCTCGGGCTTGTCACGGACCGACTGGACGACCAGTACGATGCCGTCGATGATCGCGTAGGCCGCGAAGACGACCACCAGCGCCCACACGGTGATGCCGGGCCAGACGAGTGCGACGACACCGAAGAGGACCGCGAGGATGCCGCGCAGCAGCACCACCCACCAGATCTGCTTCAGTAATGATCGGAACGGATCGTTGGAAGAAAACGAGCTCGTGGACATGGCGGCTCCTGGCGTGTGATGTGATCTTGTAGCCCAGAGGATAAGCGCGGTCGTGCTGCTTCGCGTGCCGAATCGAAGCCGAGGTTACGCTCGGAAACGTGGCCGGGGCGAGGATCGGGATATCGGGATGGCGCTATCCGGGCTGGCGCGGAGACTTCTATCCGGAAGGACTCGTCCAACGCCGGGAACTCGAATACGCCGCCCAGCGGTTCGGATCGATCGAGATCAACGGCTCGTTCTATTCGCTGCAGCGCCCGAGCAGCTATCTCGCGTGGCGGGACGCCGCACCCGACGACTTCGTCTACGCCGTCAAGGGCGGGCGGTTCGTCACCCACATGAAACGGCTCGCGGGCGTCGACGACGCCCTCGCCAATTTCTTCGCCTCCGGTGTGCTCGCGCTCGGCCCGAAACTCGGTCCGGTGCTGTGGCAGCTCCCGCCGACCCTCGGTTTCGAGGAGGACAGGTTCGCGGACTTCTTCACCCGGTTGCCCCGCACGACGATGGCCGCCGGCGAACTCGCCCGCCGGCACACCGACAAACTCGCCGACGATCGGGTGTGGGTGGAGGTGGACGCCGAGCGTCCGCTGCGGCACGCCGTCGAGGTGCGGCATCCCGACCTCGCGAGCCCGCAGGCCGTGGAGTTGCTGCGCGCGCACGACATCGGGCTCGTCGTCGCCGACACGGCCGGAAAGTTCCCGTTCCTCACCGACGTCACGAGCGATTTCGTCTACGTGCGGATGCACGGCGACAAGGAGCTGTATGCGAGCGGGTACACCCCCGACGTTCTCGACGTGTGGGCCGAGCGGATCCGCGGATGGCTGGGCGACGGCAGGGACGTCTACGTGTACTTCGACAACGACATGAAAGGCTGTGCCCCGCACGACGCGCTCGCGTTGCAGGAACGCCTGTGACCGGGCGTCCGGAGGAAGGACAGGAGATCGCTGTGTGGCCCGACCACTGGCCGAGAACGCCGCGGGAGATCGCGACGGCCACCGCCGATGCGCTCGCCGCTGCCCGCAGCGAGTCGGCCGAGCCCTTCGACGAGGCGGTCGCGGTACTGGTCGACCTGCCCTACGAGCAGGTCACGGCCGTGCACGCGGGCATGGTCCGGGAGTTGCTCGAGGAACTGCATCCCGACGGTCTCGCCGGTGAGGACGTGCAGGCCGTGCTCGAACGCTCCGTCCGTTCCGGACTGCGATGGCTGCCATCGCTCGAACCCGAAGCCGTTGTTGCTGTGCTCACGGGTGCGCTCGGAGTGTCCGATTCCGACGCCGAACGCCCGAAGATCCGTCCCGAGCAGTATCTGGCCGCGGGCCTGCTCGTCGTCGCCGATCTCGTCGCTGCGCGCCGCGTGGCTCCCGAGGCGTATCTGCGCCGCGCCGTGAGCGAGATCGAACGGGCCGAGACGCAGGAGATGCCCTGACCTGTTCGGGGGATCAGGCCGGATAGTGGTTCTCGACGTTGCGGACGACCTTGCGCAACAGGTCGGACAGGACCTGAACCTCGTCGTCGTCGAGTCCGTCGAGCATCTGCCGCTCGCGTGCCAGGCGTCGCGGGAACTCCTTCTCGACGAGTGCGCGCCCGTCGTCGGTGAGGGTGAGGAGGACGACGCGGCCGTCGCGTTCGAGTCGTGTGCGTTCGACGAGACCGAGTTTGGCGAGTCGCTCGGTGTGCTTCGTCGTCGACGCACCGGAGATCCCCGTGATCGAGGTGACCTCGCTGGCGCGTAACGGGTGGTCGCTGCGGGCGAGCGCGCTGAGTACCTCGAACTCGCTGCGGCTGATGCCGCTCGGTTCGAGTTCCCGATCGAAGTAGGTGAGCGCGAGCGACCCGATGCGGGTGATGCGACCGATCACGTCGATGGGGCGCAGGTCGAGGCCGGGGTAGTGGGCGGTCCATCCGAGACGTACGCGATCGACGTAATCGGGCTGGGGCGTCTCGGAGGGCATGTGGCAAGTCTAACGGCAGCGGACGAACAATTTCATAGATATTTTACTAGTGAAACAATAGGGTGGACGGATGCTGGACCGCCGACTCGACGACCGCCCTCAGCTCCGTCACACCCGGAGAGCGCTCGCGCATCCGCTGTCGGCGAGCGCGTGGAAGGACGCCCTCGAAGTGCGGCGCGGCGATCCGACCGTGGCCGTGGCGCTGCGCGTGGGGTTCGCGACGATGCTCGCCCTCGTCGGCGGCGGTCTGCTCGGTTACGGACAAGTCGCCGGCTTCGCCGCCCTCGGCGCACTCACCAGTGCCTTCCTGCGATACGAACCGTATCCGCGTCTCGCCGTGCGCCTTCCGTGGGTCGGCCTCGGCATCGTCGGTTACACCGCCTTCGGGGCTGCGCTCGGCGCGATGGGCGCCCCGCTGTGGGTGCAGATCGTTGCGCTCTCGCTGGGCTCGGCCGTCGCGTACTGGGTGTTCACGGCCTTCTCGCTCATGGGCCCCGGCCCGGTGATCCTCATCTTCGCGGCCGCCGGCGCCGCCGGTTTCTCCGACGGATGGGGCGATGCGGGGCTGGTCACCGCCGCGGCGACCATCGGTGCGCTGCTCGGATATGTCATCGCGATGCTCCCCGCGCTCTCCCATCCCCACACGCCCGCTCGTCTGGCGGTCGCACGCGCCCTCGCGGCGGTCTCCGCCGTCGAGATCCGCGGTGCGGACGCCGTTCCCGCTGCGCGACAGAGCATCCGGAAGGCGCGCGAGACCGTCGCACTGAACGCCTCGCGACGTCCGGACGCCCATGTCCACGAACTGGCCGCACTGCTCGACGCGGCCGAGACGGTTCTCGACAGCGGGTCGCACGACACCTCCCGCGCACGTTGCGACGATTTCTCCCGATTCGAGAAGGAACTTCGGAAAGCGCGGCGCGACATCGAGATTCCGCGTGTCGATGCCGAGGGGCGGCCGGTGCTGCCCACGCCGCCCGGCTTCGTCCGCGAAGGATGCGGTCGTCTGCTCGACCGTCTCGTGCTGATCGGAGCGGCCCGGATCTTCGTGGCGTCGTTGCTCGCGGCGTCGTTCGCCGCATCGATCGGGCTCGACCATCCGTTGTGGGCTGCGATGGGTGCCATGGCGGCGCTGCAAGGATTGAACTACCGCAACACTGTTCAGCGCGGTATCCAGCGTCTGATCGGAAATGTCGGCGGCGCCATGATCGCTGCCGTGCTGCTCGCGCTCGACCTGGGCTACTGGCCGGTGGTCGCGGCCGCCGTGCTGTTCCAGACGCTCACCGAACTCACGGTGACCCGGAACTACGGGCTCGCCTCGGTCGGGGTGACGACGATGGCGTTGCTGCTCACCGGTCTCGGGCAGCACGCGGGTCCGGGCCTCGCCGTCAACCGGGTCGCCGACACCGTCATCGGCGTGGTCGTGGGCGTGATCGTCGCTGCGGTGACCATCCGACGCGACGACCGGCACCATCTCGTCGCGTGACGAGGCGGCACCGGTCGTCGGTGGCGTTCATGGCCTGCCGCGGGGAGGCAGCCGGGTGATGCTCAGGAGTGTGCGGCTTCGAACCGCTCGAGGATGTGACGCGGGATCCGGCCGCGCGAGCTGACGTCGTAACCCTTGTTACGGGCCCAGTGCCGGATCGCGGCCAGTTGCTCCGGCGATCGGGTGGGCGGAATCGCCTTGTGAGTCCCCGCCGTCCGTGTGCGGGCCTTCGTTGCCGTCTGCTTCGGCGTGATGGTGCGGGTGCTCGAAGCGGGCTTCTCAGGTGCCTTCTCGTGCAGCCACGGGCGGAGTACCGCCAGGAACTTGTCTGCGTTCGCCGGCCGCAGGTCGATTTCGTACTCGTCGTCGTCGACCGTGATGCGGAACGACTGCGCCAGGCCGTCCATGATCGGTTGGCCGTCGATATCGTCGAAATATTGGACGCGCACTTTCTGTGCCACGTTTATCTCCTTGTCCCCGAACTGTGCGCTGTCGACGCTAGTTCTTACTCGGGGGTAGGTTCAAGTCGCGAATGTACGATCCCACCCGCTCGACGAAATGATCGAAGAACTCTGCCGGACGGGTGCCCGCCACGATATCCGCGTTCGGCGTCCTCTGCCACATACCGGACAGATCGGCGACCGTCGTGCCCCGGGTGAGCCGTCCGTCGAGCTCGACGTCGACCGTCGCGGGCCGGGAGGTGTAGGGAACCGTGCCCAGCGCGACCGCCGCGGCGAACGGGTCGTGCACGTGCGCGAGGAAGCCCAGGCCCTGGTCACGGTGGAATTCCATGTAGAACCGCAGTGCATCGGAGATGTGGCGGACGAGAGGGACATCGGCCGTCGACCGCGTACCGCGTACCGCGTCCGGGGACAGCTCCCCGGATCGGGGCACACCGACGACGTCCCCGATCCGCGCAACATGCTCGGGATGCATCTCGATCGACTCCGTGACGTCGAGCGGGCACACGATCGGTCGCCGGTCCGGAGGGACGATCGAGAACGCGTCGAACACGACCTTGGCGGCCTCCGGATCCACCGCGACGTTCCATTCCGAGGTCGGCGTCGTATTACCGGAATGGTGGAAACACCCACCCATGATCACGAGGCGACGCAACCGCGACGGCAGTTCCGGGTCGATGCGCAGGGCGAGGGCGAGGTTGGTGAGCGGGCCGGTGACGAGCCCGGTGAGCTCTCCCGGATGCTCGCGGGTGAGATCGACCCATGCCTGCGCGGCCGATCGCGGCGACCGCGACTGCGACGCAGCGGGGAGTTCCGCATACCCGATCCCCTGTGGACCGTGCGTGTCCTCGGTGGTCATCAGTGGCGCGACCAGCGGAACCTGCGATCCGGCAGCCACTTCGATATCGGACCGACCGCACACCTCGAGCCACGACAGCGTGTTGGCGGTGACCTGGTCCACCGGCACGTTCCCCGCCGTGCACAGGGCGGCGACGATCTCGGCTTCCGGGCTCGCGACGAGATAGAGCAGGGCGAGAGCGTCGTCGATGCCGGTGTCGACGTCGACGATCAGGCGGGTACGGGCAGCCGGAACATCGGGTTCGTGTACATGCACGATCCCATCTTCGGGTATCCCGATGAACGCACCGCGGCCGGTGCTGGGAGAATTCCCGAATGCACGAGCGCAAGAACCGCGGTTTTTTCACCGAGGACGACGGTGTCTACCTGCCCACGAAGTATGCGACCAGCCCGTGGTCGGACACGATGCTCAACGGGCCGTGTGTGAGCGGTCTGGTGGCGCGTGAGCTCGAGATCCACCACGCCGTCGAGGGTTTCGTCCCGTCCCGGTTCACCCTCGATCTCTTCAGGCCGGTCCGCAACGAGCCGATCACCTTCACCACCACCCGGGTGCGCGACGGCAACCGCATCCGCGTCGCCGACGCGAACCTGATGCAGGGTGGAGAGGTGTCGGCGCGCGCGACGCTCACCTTCCTCCGCAAGTCGGCGCCGCCGCCCGGGTCGGTGTGGTTGCGCGGCGAGTCCCCGACGCCTCCTCCCGGTTCCCCGGAGACGCAGCCCGGGCCGCTCGAGTACTCGTCGTGGTACGGCAGCGACGGCCCGGGATGGACGCGGGTGCGGTCGGAACACCAGAACTCCGATCGCAAGCGCCTGTGGTCGCGGCAGCTGTCGATCATCGTCGGCGAGGAGCTGTCGCCGTTCGTCAACACCGCGACCGTCGGTGAGGGCACGTCGTTCGTGACCAACTGGTCGGACAAAGGTGTCGGCTACATCAATTCCGATGTCACCCTGGCACTGTCCCGTCTGCCGGAAGGACCGGAGGTCGGTATCGAGGCCGACAACCACATCAGCAGCGAGGGCATCGCGGTCGGCACGGCGGTGCTGTTCGACCGTCTCGGCGCGTTCGGCACCGGTGTGGTCACCGCGCTCGCGAATGCGCATCGACAGGTCGATTTCGGCTGACCCGAACAGGAGTGATGTCATGCGTGTTCGGCGGATCGTCGATCTAACCCACATCGTCTCCCCGGCCATCCAGGTCTATCCCGGGGATCCGGCACCGACGTTCACACCGCACGCCACCGTCGAGACCGACGGATTCGACCTGATGCGCATCGACATGGGATCGCAGACCGGCACCCACGTCGACGCGCCGCGACACGTGCGCAGCGGCGGCGCCGCGATCGACGCGGTACCGCCGGAGAACTTCGTGGGACGCGGAGTGGTGCTCGACGTGCGCGCCCGCGTCGGCGCCGGTGCGCTCGTCACCGCCGACATGTGGGGTGGGCCTGCGATCGGCTCCGGCGACATCGCGCTGGTCCTCACCGGCTGGTCGCGGTATTTCGGCACCGACCGCTATTTCGAGCATCCGGCCCTGAGCGTCGACGCGTGCCGGTGGTTGCTCGACCGCGGCGTCCGCACGGTCGGAATCGACGCGCCGAGCGTGGATCCCACGGGCGACGAGACGCTCGCAGCGCACCACGTGCTCGCCGACGCGGGGGCGATCATCTGCGAGAACCTGCGCAATCTCGACGCGATCGACTTCGCGGATCCGCTCGTGTCCTTGCTGCCGATCCCGTTCGCGGGCGTCGACGGGGCCCCGGTGAGGGCGGTCGCGATGCAGATCGAGAAGTGACCGTCCCGCACCCGGGAGGTCGAGAACCGTCCGCAGAGAACCGGCCCGGCTATCGGCCGAGTGCCGTCGTGAGCGAGGACAAGTGGTCGCGGGTGACGGCGGCGGCGGTCACCCCGTCACGGTCCGCGATGGCGTCGTAGATGCGTCGGTGGGTATCGTGGTCGGCGTCGTCCCCGTGGGTGCCGCGCGTGCGGAGCATTTCGATCATGGCGTGACGGTTACGGGGTGTGAAGCCGTCGAACAGGTCGAGAAGGATCGGGTTGTGTGCGGCGACCACGATGGTGCGGTGGAAGACGATGTCGGTGTCGACGTGTTCCTCGATAGCCGTGCGATGGGTTTCGCGTTCCCGCAGTGACTTCTTCAATGCCCGCAGTTCGGCGGGGGTGCGGCGCGCGGCGGCAAGGGCCGAGGCCTCGACCTCGACGGCGATGCGGGCCTCGATCACGGCGAGGATGTCGGCACGCGCGACCGTGCGCGTCCAGTCCTCGGGTGCGTCGAGAGCGGTGACGAACACGCCGGCGCCCTGCCGGGTGGTCAGGATGCCGCGTCCGGCGAGCTGACGGATCGCTTCGCGGACGGTGGAGCGGCCGACGCCGAGCTGCGGAGCCAGCGTCGTCTCGCCGGGCAGCTTGGCGCCGAGCGGCCATTCTCCGGATCGGATGCGCTCGAGGAGCAGTTCGGCGGCCTGGTCGGCGAGAGGCTCGCGGCGGACGACGGTCATGGTTCCATCATCGCAGAGTCCCCTACTCCTCTACTTGTCCGAGGAGTATGTTAGCCTTCGGGACATGCGCTCCTTCGCGTTCCTTCTCCTTCGCCGCCACGGCGGGGCCTAGCCGGACCGGCTCCCCGTCGTGGAGTCGAACACGCGCCGGTCCCTCGTAACGACGATCGACGAAGGACTTCTCCGATGAGCACCAGCACGTTCCCGCGAATCTTCACTCCTGCCGGTCCGGTTCCTGCCGACGCCCCCGTCTGGAACAGGCAGCGGCACTCCGCCATGCCCTCACATCGCTACCGCGATGTGTACTCTCGCGTGGAGGTTCCACTGGCGCAACGGAACTGGCCCACACAACGTCTGACCGCGGCCCCACTGTGGGTGCCGGTGGACCTGCGCGACGGTAACCAGGCACTGGCCGAACCGATGGATCCCGGCCGCAAACGCCGCTTCTTCGAGCTGATGGTCGCGATGGGATACAAGGAGATCGAGGTCGGTTATCCGTCCGCCTCGCAGACCGACTTCGACTTCGTGCGCCTGATCGTCGAGACCGACATCGCGCCGCCGGACGTCACCATCGTGGTGTTCACCCCGGCACGTCGCGACCTCATCGAGCGGACGGTGGAATCCGTCCGGGGTGTCCGCAACGAGGTCGTCGTCCACATGTACACCGCGACCGCTCCCACCTGGCGCGAGGTCGTCCTCGACCGCGACCGTACCGCGCTGACGGAACTGATCGTCGCCGGTGGCCGCGACGTCCTGGAACTGGCCGGCGACCTGCCGAACGTGCGGTTCGAGTTCTCACCCGAGGTCTTCAACCTCACCGAACCCGACTACGCGCTCGAGGTGTGCGACGCGATCACCGAGTTGTGGGACGCGACCCCCGAACGGCCGGTGATCGTGAATCTTCCGGCCACCGTCGAGATCGCGACCCCGAACGTCTATGCCGACCAGATCGAGTACATGCACACCAACCTCGCGCGACGCGACGCGGTGATCCTGTCCGTGCACCCGCACAACGATCGCGGCACAGGTATCGCGTGCGTCGAACTCGCCGTCCTCGCCGGGGCGCAGCGGGTCGAAGGGTGCGTGTTCGGCAACGGGGAACGCACCGGCAACGTCGACATTGCGACACTCGCACTGAACCTCCACGCACAGGGCATCGATCCGATGATCGATTTCTCCGACATCGACGAGATCCGCCGCACCGTCGAATACTGCAATCGCATCGAGATCCACCCGAGGCACCCGTATGTCGGCGACCTGGTGCACACCGCCTTCAGCGGCACTCATCAGGACGCGATCAGGAAAGGGTTCGCCGAGCACCGGGCACGCGCCGTCGCCGAGGGCCGTCCCGAGTCCGAGATCGATTGGCGAGTACCGTATCTGCCGATCGATCCCGCCGACATAGGACGTACCTACGACGCGGTGATCCGTGTCAATTCGCAATCCGGTAAGGGCGGGGTCGCCTACCTGCTCGAGAGCGAATACGGCATCGAAGTTCCGCGTCGGCTCCAGATCGACTTCACTCGCCACGTGCAAGACCACACCGACACCAGCGGCGGGGAGGTCACTGCGACCGAACTGTGGGAGATCTTCGACACCGCATATCTCGCACGGCCGGACGTCCCGGGTGCACCGGTGCTGCGCGCCTTCGACGTGACCGACGCGGGCACCACGATCACGCTGGGTATCGGCGGCACCGAACACCGCAGTGTCCACGAGGGCGTGGGTCCCGTCGAAGCATCGACCGACGCTCTCGCCCGTCTCGGCATCGATATCGAGGTGCTCGGCCTCCATCAGAGCAGCGTCGGCACCGACGCACTCACCCTGATCGAATTCCGCAGCGGCGACGACACACGGTGGGCAGCGGGGCGTCACCGCTCCGTGCTCACCGCGAGCCTGCACGCGGTCGTCCGTGCTGCCGCCTGCATCCCGAGGGCACTCAGGACAGCTGGGTCACCACGATCCGTGTGACGCCGTAGAAGGCGGTACCCGCCGTGACGATCGCGAACAGCGCGATCCATACGGCCGCCGGAACGCGGGTCAGTCCGCGCAACTGGTCGGCGTCCGAACCCCGGCCACGACCGCGCGAATGGGTGCGGGCGAGTTCGAGGACCGGGCGGGTCGCGCCGAGGAGCAAGACCCATGTGATCAGGTACGCCGCGGTGTACCGGACGATCGGGTCCCCGAGATAGGCGGCCGCGCCGACGAGCGCACCTGCGATCACCACCGAGACGAATCCGTACAGATTGCGGATCAGCAGCAACAGGACGGCGAGCGCGGCGAGGATCGACCACAGCACCGCGGCGGGCCGATCCAGGGTCAGCAGCGTCGCCGCCGCGAATCCCAGCACGGCCGGACCGGTGTACCCGGCGAAGGTGGTCGCGACCATGCCGGGGCCTCGCGGGTTGCCGGACGACACCATCACCCCCGAGGTGTCGCTGTGCAGACGGATGCCCGACAGCTTTCGGCCCACGAGCGCCGCGACCAGCGCGTGCGACCCCTCGTGCGCCTGCGTGACGACATGGCGGGTCTTCAGCCACAGCGGCCGAACGGTGACGAGCACGAGTGCGACGATCGCCGTTCCGACGACGACCACCGTCGGAGCGGGCTGGTCGACGGTCGACACGGCCTGCCAGGCGGAGGACACGACCTCCGTGAACGAGGTGGACACAGATCACCTTCCTCCGGGCCGGGCGCCGAGACTTCCGGCCCGGCGATAGCCTGATGAGCATGCCCGACCGTCGTACCCTCGAGATCCGCGCGGGTATCAAGGACTCCTGGGCCGTCGGGCTGGGACTGATCCCGCTGGGGCTCGCGTTCGGTGTGGTTCTCACCCAGGGCGGGTTCGAATGGTGGTGGGCGCCGATCTTCTCCACCGTCATCTACGCGGGGTCGATGGAGTTCCTCGCGATCGGTCTGATCGCGGCGGTCACGCCGCTCGCCTCGGTCGCCGCGGCGACGCTGCTGGTGAACTTCCGGCACGTCTTTTACGGCCTGTCGTTCCCGCTGCACCGCATCCGCAGCCGGCTCGGGCGTCTCTACGGCGTCTATGCGCTCACCGACGAGTCGTACGCGATCGTCGCCCCCAAGGCACGTGAGCCGCTCTCGGGTACCCGCATCCTCACGGTCCAGGTGCTCTGCCAGCTGATGTGGGTCGTGTCGGGCACGATCGGCGCGCTGATCGGGGCAGTGCTCCCCGACGGGCTCGCCGGACTCGAGTTTGCCCTCACGGCACTGTTCGCGGTGCTTGCGATCGATGCCTTCCGCGCCAACCGCGACGTGCCGGCGCCGGTGCTCGCGCTGGTCTGCGGTCTCGTCGCATTGCTGGTCGCGAAAAGCCAGATGCTCGTCGTCGGGCTCGGGTTGTTCGTAGTGTGCCTGTTCGTGCGGTTCGTCTACCGGAACAAGGTGGCCCGTGCCTGAGTCGGTGCCCGGCGCCGGATATGTCCTCGGCGCTCTGGCGGTGATGTTCGTCGTGACGGTCGCGTTGCGCTCGGCGCCGTTCCTCGCGTTGTCGGCGCTGAAGAACTCCGCCTTCGTCGATTTCCTGGGCCGTACGATGCCCGCGGGCGTCATGGTGATCCTGGTGATGTACACACTGCGTGACGTGGGGGAGTCGACCTGGCTACCCGCGACCGTCGGTCTCGCGGGCACGATCGCGGTGCATCTGTGGCGACGCAACGCCGCGCTGAGCACCGTTGTCGGGACGGGTCTCTATCTCGTCGCGTCGGCGTTCTGGACCTGAGCCGGCGCGGCGACGGTCTCCTCGCGCTCGACGGCGTTCTCGGCACCGGGGCGACGATGGCGCGCGGCGACCATCGCGGCGACGAAGACTGCGATCGCGGCCAGGCACTGCGAGGTCCCGAGGACTTCGAGGAGCAACTGCTCGACCCAGCCGCCGGAGGACGCCTCACGCAGCAGGTGGTTGGGTCCGATGAGGAAGACCACGGTGGCGGGCCCCAGCACGGGCCACCAGCGGCGGTAGGCCGGCGCGACGAGCAGCGGCACGAGGAACAGCGCGTACACCCAGTGGTGGGTGACGGCGATCGGAGCGGCGAGCAGCGACGCCAGGCCCACCAGGGCCACCGCGACCACGGGCTCGTCGGCACGCAGGAAGCGGTAGGCGGCCCACGCGGTACCGGCCACGACGACCAGGGCACCGGCCAGCCACAGCGCCTTGGCGGTGCCGTCGGAGAAGTCGAAACGGGCGATGAGACCGGTGAGCGCCTGGTTGCGGAAGAACGACGGGTCGCCGGCGCGGTCGGTCGCGAAGAACTCCGTGGTCCAGAAGTAGACGGTCGAATCGGGGCGCAGCCAGTAGCCGAACGCGACGGTCGCGGCAAAGGCGCTCAGCGCGCGGAATGCCGACGGCCAGTCGCGGCGCAGCAGGAAGATCAGGCCGAAGGCGGCCGGGGTCACCTTGATGGCGGCGGCCAGCGCGATGCCGACACCGCGGAAGCGCTTCGGGATCACACCGAGCAGGTCGGCGACCACCAGTGCCATGAGCACGATGTTGATCTGGCCGAACGTGAAGTTGGAGCGGAACGGCTCGAGCCACAGCACCGGTCCGAGCGACGCGGCTGCGATCAGGCTCGGCTGCGACATGTCGAGTCGCTGGTAGACGACCTCGAGCACCCACCACACGAGAGCGATGAGTCCGATCGTCCACAACACCTGCAGGGCGGTGCTGCCCACCAACGCCATCGGGGCGAAGAGGAACGCCGCGAAGGGTGGGTAGATGAACCGGAAACCGGAATGGCTGAAGAACCCCTCGGTGTACAGCGGGGTGTGGTGCAGGAAGGCCCAGCCGGCATCGCGGAAGACGTCGAGATCCATGAGGTACTCGTTCAGCGCGTCGCGCAGGTATCCCGCGACTGCCAGCGCCGAGACCGTCAGACCGATGGCGATCAACAAGGATCGAACAGGTCGGGTACGGACTTCGGTCAACAGCACGGGCGGTACCTCCCCGGTAGGAAACAGGTGCGTCGCCACGTTACACAATCGTTGTCTTCGGGATCAGGCGCCGAGAGTATTGCCTCCCCAAACGTTTTGGTCGGGAAATCCGTTTCGCGAACTTGGGGAGTGAGGCGGATCACGTTGCGGAAAGATCTCGACCGGCCGGACGTGAGGGGAGTATTCGTCTTTCTAGCTCTACAGCTAGAAAGACGAATACTCCGGTAGCGGAGTCAGGCGACGCCGCTGATCTCGTTCGGGGTGTGCGGCAGTTCGGCAGAGCGGATCTCACCCGAGGTCACGTCCACCGCGTACAGGGAATCGGTGGCGGGATCGGTGACGAACGCCGTATCGCCCCGCACCTCGAGTGTGGGCCGAGGTGCCTGCCACTCGTCGGGCTCGGCCCACGGCTCGAGCACCTCGATCCGCCGGACGAGCTCGCCGGAGTCGGGATCGATCACGTGGAGGTTGCCGTCGGTGCCGAGAACGAGTGCTTCCCCTGCCGGTCCGCGACCGAGGGAGCGGAAGGTGTAACTGGTACCGAGGTCGACGAGACGCACCGACGCGGTGCGGGTGTCCACGAGCGCGACGCGCTCGGGACGCTCGAGCTCGGCGTCGGGATCGGTCTTGTAGTCGCCGAGGACGACGGGCGAGTCCTCGCTGCCGGCCTGGTTCCCGATCCGGCCGTAGGGGTCGGGCACCGGCGCCTTCGTGAACGTTCCGTCGCGGAAGATCACCATGCCGTCCTCGCATCCGAAGGCGACGACCCCGTCGGCTGCGACCGTCTCACCGTGCACACCCGGGCACTGTTCGGTGCGCGTGATCTCGGTGCCGTTCTCGTCGAGCAGCGCCACACCGGTCCGATCCTCGGAATCGCCGAGGGTGACGAGCATGCCGCCGTCGGGCATCGGGACGGCCACGCCGTGGTGGGCCTCGGGGAGCGCGCGACTGTCGAGATCCGGTAGGTCGGTCGCCGAGGCGAGATCGGCGGGGTCGAACACGTCGATGCGTCCGGTGCCGTCGTCGAACAGGGCGGTGACCCCGGCGTGCGGCACGACGTGTCCGGGCTTCTCGGCGGCGAACGTCAGGTCGGTGAGCGTGGGTGCGCCGGCGTAGTGGTGACCGTGGTCGCCGTGGGCTTCCGTCCAGCTGCCGGTGTCGAGCACGCGGAATCCGCCTTCGGTGGAGATCAGCACGTGGCGTCCGTCGCCGGCAGGGGAGAGGCGGTTGAAACCGTCGAGTGCGAAGTCGTCGACGACGGTGAGTTCTTCTTCCTCGACGACGAGGACGCCGCCGTCGTAGGTCAGGGCGAGGCGCGGCTGCGCCGTCGCCACTTCGGAAGCGGCGGCGGAGGTCGTCGTCTCGGAGGTCGTCGTCTCGGGGGTGTCGGCCGCAGTGGTGTCGGCCTCGGTCGTACCGCCGCAGGCGGCGGCGAAGGTCGCAGCGACGACGGTGAGGGCGGCGCCGCCGTAGCGGGAGAGCGTTGTCATGGGGAAAGAAATAGCCACTATCGAAAATGAATGTCAAAGTCTGAAATGCGCATGCGTGCATGTCGCTCCGGGCGGCCGAGGTTGCAGTTGTTGTCGAGAAATCGCCGAAATGTCGACAACAACTGCGGTTTCGAGCTCGGACATACGGAATACGGCCGTCTACGACACGCACTAGATGAGCTCAGAATCCGATGAGTTCGCCGTTAGCATCGACGGATGGATCCTGTCCGCAACCCGTACGCCCCGGGCGCGGGACAGCGCCCGCCCGAGCTCGCCGGCCGCGAGAAGCAACTCACCGCGTTCGAGGTGGTCCTCGAACGGATCGCCCGGGAACGACCCGAACGCAGCGTCGTCCTCACCGGCCTCCGCGGTGTCGGCAAGACCGTCCTTCTCAACCATCTGCGCTCCGCCGCCATCGCGAAGAGCTGGGGCACCGGCAAGATCGAGGCCCGTCCCGATCAAGGACTGCGACGCCCCCTGTCGTCGGCGCTGCACATGGCGGTCCGCGAGATCGCCGCCGCGCATCCGGATCCGGAATCGGTGGAGTACTTCCTCGGGGTGCTCAAGTCGTTCGCGCTGCGGGCTACCGCCGACAAGGGCATGCGCGAACGCTGGCAACCCGGCATCGATGCTCCGGCCGTGAAAGGGCGGGCCGACTCGGGCGACATCGAGATCGACCTCGTCGAACTGCTTGTCGACGCAGCAGGACTCGCACGCGACGTGGGCGTGGGCATCGCGTTGTTCATCGACGAGATGCAGGACCTCGGCTCCGACGACGTCTCAGCGATCTGCGGGGCCTGCCACGAGCTGAGCCAGGACGCCGCGCCGCTCATCGTCGTCGGGGCCGGTCTGCCGCACCTGCCCGCGGTGCTGTCGGCGTCGAAGTCCTACTCCGAGCGGCTGTTCACCTACCACCGCATCGACCGGCTCGACCGTGCGGCAGCGGATCTCGCGCTCATCGCGCCTGCGGCACGAGAGGACGTCGAGTTCACGCAGGACGCCCTCGACCTTCTGTACGAAACCGCCGACGGCTACCCGTATTTCGTGCAGGCCTATGGTAAGACGACCTGGGACGTCGCAGCGGATTCGCCGATCACCGCCGACGACGTGCGGGTCGCGGCACCGACTGCGGAAGAGGAACTCGCCGTCGGCTTCTTCGGCTCCCGCTACGAACGGGCGACCCCCGCCGAACGCGAATACATGCGGGCCATGGCGGATCTGGCGGGCGACGACGGGCCTGTCGCGACCTCGAAGATCGCCGTCGAACTCGGACGGAAACCTGCCTCCCTGTCACCTGCGCGCGACGGATTGATCAAGAAGGGCCTGATCTATTCCGCCGAGCGCGGGTTCATCGGGTTCACCGTTCCGCACTTCGGGCGGTACCTGCGCGCCCAGAACGACTGACCCGGCCGGGGCGATCGAAAGTTCAGTCGACCCACTCGACGGTCTCGTCGAGCGACGCGCGATTCGTGCGACACGCATTGGCCGGGTGCGCCTCGTCGGCGTAACCGAACGAGATGGCGCAGACGATGTCGCGGTCGTCGCCGATGTTCAGTTCGCGTCGCAGCGCGGTGGCCGTCATCGCGACGGCGGCCTGCGGGACGGCGGCGATGCCGAGCGACTCGGCGGCGAGCAGCAGGGTCGAGACGTAGCCACCGCAGTCGACGGCGCCGTACACGCCGAGGGCCTTGTCGGAGGTGATGATCGCGACGTGCGGTGCGCCGAAGAAGCGGTAGTTCTCGAGCATCTGCTCGGTGCGGCGCTGGTAGTCGTCGCGGGCGATGCCCAGCGCGTTGTACAGGGCGTAGCCGGCGCCGCGGCGACGCTCGGCATAGGCGCCGCGGTATTCGGCGGGTCCCGGGATGTCGGGATCCATGTTCCCCGAGGTGGCCTGCGCGTAGACGGCGTCGCGCAGGCGGTTGGTGGCGTCGCCGCTGACGATGTGCACTTGCCAGGGTTGGGAGTTGCACCAGGACGCGGTGCGCTGACCCATCTGCAGCATGCGTTCGATGTCCTCGCGCGGGACCTGTTTCGTCAGGAAGGCACGGCAGCTGAAACGGGTGTCGAGCAGGGACGACAGCGTGTCGGCGGCAGAAGTCATGTCACCACGATGGCACATCACTTCACCGAGCGTTCGTTCAGCCGGCCGGGAGCACACTACAGGCGACTATTCGGCTTTCTACGATCCGTCCGAGAAAGCGGTAGAGAAGGTCAGACGATGTCCCTCTCGTCGCCGGGTGTGACCCGGCGCAGCCCCCGATAGGCATCGGTGGGGGTGCTCTTCCCGGTCACCACGGCCGCGACCTCGGCGGCGATCGGCATCTCCACCCCGTACTCGCGGGCGAGTTCCATGACCGTCGGCGCGGTCTTCACCCCTTCGGCGACCTGCCCCAGCGCCTCGACGGCCTCGTCGATGCTGAGCCCGCGCGCCAGCGCCTCACCGACCCGGCGGTTCCGCGACGACGGACTCGTGCACGTCGCGATGAGATCACCCATCCCCGTGAGGCCCGCGAACGTGCGCGGATCCGCACCCATGGCCTCACCGAGACGCGTCATCTCCGCCAGCCCACGGGCGAGGACCATCGCGCGGGTGTTGTCGCCGACGCTGAGCCCTTCGGCCATGCCGGCCGCGATCGCCACGATGTTCTTGAGGATCCCGCCCAGTTCGCAGCCGAGCACGTCGGTATTGCGATAGACGCGGAACAACGACGTGGCGAACAGCGGTTGCAGCGCCGCACTCACCGCTTCGTCCTGCATCGCGACCACCGACGCGGCGGCCATGCCGTCGGCGATCTCCCCGGCGATGTTCGGACCCGCGAGCAGCCCGACGGGGTGCCCCGGAAGGCATTCGGCGATCACCTCGGTGGGCCGCAGGCGGGTGCCCGGCTCGAGGCCCTTCACGAGCGAGACGACCGGAACCCACGCGCGGATCTCGTCGACAACCTGCTCGAGTGTCTTGCGCACTGCATGCGACGGCACACCGATCACCAGGACGTCGGCTTCGCGGGCGGCCTCTTCGAGATCGGAGGTCGCGCGCAGGCCCTGCGGCAGTGGCCGTTCGCCGAGATATCGACGGTTGCGGTGCTCGGTGTCGATCTCACGCGCGATGTCGTCGTTGCGGGCCCACAACGTCGTCGGGGTGTTGCGTGCGGCCAACGACGCGATCGTGGTTCCCCACGATCCCGATCCGAGAACGACGACGCGAACCGCACGAGCCATCGGTGACCTTTCGTCCGTACGGGCAGGTATCGACAGAGTGTCAGTTTTCCGGTCCCGGCGGGTCCGGTTTGTGGTCCCGGGATCCTCGCGGGGCGGATGTGCTGTGGAGGCGCACGACGACAGGATCGAGGCGGCGCATCGTGGCACGATCGGACCCGTGCCCGGTAAACCCGTCACCGATCAGCGTCTGCGCGACCTCGCGTTGCTGCGCCGCGTCCGCGACCGCATCGACCGCGAGTACGCCCAGCCCCTCGACGTCGAGGCCCTCGCCCGCGGCGTGAACATGTCGGCCGGCCATCTCAGCCGCCAGTTCAGGCTCGCGTACGGCGAGTCGCCCTATTCGTATCTCATGACCCGGCGCATCGAGCGGGCCATGACGTTGCTGCGACGCGGCGACCTCACCGTCACCGAGGTGTGCTTCGAGGTGGGCTGTTCGTCGCTCGGCACCTTCAGTACCCGGTTCACGGAACTCGTCGGCGTGCCCCCGAGCGTGTACCGCAAGCAGGCGGGCGAGGAGACGAACGGCATCCCGTCGTGCGTGGCGAAGAATGTCACCAGACCGATCAGGAATCGAGAAGCGCGGACGGGTCCGCCGGTCATACCGTGATCGGCATGGACATCACCATTCACCAGACATTCCTTCCGCACACCGATCCCGAGGCGTCCCTCGCGTTCTACCGCGACACCCTCGGCTTCGAGGTCCTCAACGACGTCGGTTACGCCGGGAAACGCTGGATCACCCTCGGCCGCAGCGACACTCCCGGCACGTCCCTGGTGCTGTACCCGCCGGACGCCGACCCCGGCATCACGGAGGAGGAGAACGCCACCATCGCCGAGATGATGGCCAAGGGCACCTTCGCATCGATCATCCTCGCGACGAAGGATCTCGACGGGGCGTTCGAGCAGCTGCAGGCCGGCGACACCGAGATCGTTCAGGAACCCACCGACCAGCCGTACGGCGTCCGCGACTGCGCTCTCCGCGACCCCGCGGGAAACATGGTCCGCATCCAGCAATTGCGCTGACCGATCCCACGATCGGCCTTACTCTCCGATCGTCGCACCCGTTCCGCCCCGCATCCGTACGACCACTGGAGTCTTCGAACATGACCTCGACGAAGGACACACCGGCACATGCAGCGCACGTCGCCGACACCCACGATGCGATCCGTGTTCACGGAGCGCGCGTGAACAATCTCCGCGACATCAGCGTGGAGATCCCCAAGCGGCGATTGACGGTGTTCACCGGTGTCTCCGGCTCGGGCAAGAGTTCGCTGGTGTTCAGCACGATCGCCGCCGAGTCGCAGCGCCTGATCAACGAGACGTACAGCGCGTTCGTGCAGGGATTCATGCCGACCCTGGCCCGCCCGGACGTCGACGTGCTCGACGGCATCACCGCGGCGATCATCGTCGGCCAGGAACGGATGGGATCGAATCCGCGCTCGACGGTGGGCACCGCCACCGATGCCAACGCGATGCTTCGCATCCTGTTCAGCCGGGTTGCGGAGCCGCACATCGGTCCGCCCAACGCCTACTCGTTCAACGTGCCGTCGGTGCGGGCCAGTGGTGCGGTGACGGTGGAGAGGGGCGCCGGGAAGACCCAGGCCGAGAAGGTGACCTTCAACCGGCTCGGCGGCATGTGCCCGCGATGCGAGGGCAAGGGCAACATCTCCGATTTCGACCTGACCGTGCTCTACGACGACGGTCTCTCCCTCAACGAGGGCGCCCTGAAGATCCCCGGCTACAGCATGGACGGCTGGTACGGCCGGATCTACCGCGGCTGCGGCTTCTTCGATCCCGACAAGCCGATCGCGAAGTTCACCAAGCGGCAACTCCATGACCTGCTCTACAAGGAACCCACCAAGATCAAGGTGGAGGGCGTCAACGTCACCTTCGAGGGCCTGATCCCGAAGATCCAGAAGTCGTTCCTGTCCAAGGATCTCGACGCGATGCAACCGCACATCCGTGCGTTCGTCGAGAAGGCCGTCGTCTTCTCCACATGCCCGGACTGTGAAGGGACGCGTCTCGCCCCCGAGGCGCGGTCGTCGAAGATCGACGGCAGGAGCATCGCGGATGTGTGCGCGATGCAGATCAGCGATCTCGCCGAATGGGTGCGCGGACTGGATCTTCCGCAGGTTGCCCCGCTGCTGAAGAACCTTTGTCATCTGCTCGACTCCTTCGCGGACATCGGGCTGGGATATCTGTCGCTGGATCGTCCCACCGGCACCCTGTCCGGCGGAGAATCGCAGCGCATCAAGATGATCCGCCATCTCGGATCGTCGCTGACCGATATCACCTACGTCTTCGACGAACCGACGATCGGCATGCACCCGCACGACATCGCGCGGATGAACAACCTGCTGCTGCAACTGCGCGACAAGGGCAACACCGTGCTCGTCGTCGAACACAAACCCGAGGCCATCGCGATCGCCGACCACATCGTCGATCTCGGCCCGCGCGCCGGCACCGAGGGCGGACAGGTGGTCTTCGAGGGCACCGTCGACGAACTGCGGCGTGCCGACACCCTCACCGGTCGTCACCTCGACGACCGGGCGTCGCTGAAACCGACGGTGCGCACCCCGAGCGGAGCCCTGAAGGTCCGCGGCGCAGACACGCACAACCTGCAGAACGTCGACGTCGATATCCCGCTCGGCGTGCTCGTCGTGGTGACCGGCGTGGCCGGATCGGGCAAGAGTTCGCTGATCCACGGTTCGGTGGCCGACGGCGACGGCGTGGTCACGATCGACCAGAGCCCCATCAAGGGCTCGCGTCGCAGCAACCCCGCGACCTACACGGGTCTTCTCGAACCGATCCGCAAGGCGTTCGCGAAGGCCAACGGTGTCAAGCCGGCCCTGTTCAGTTCCAACTCCGAGGGCGCCTGCCCGACCTGCAACGGCGCCGGGGTCGTCTACACCGACCTCGGGGTGATGGCCACCGTCGAATCGGTTTGCGAGGACTGCGAGGGCAAGCGCTTCCAGACCGCCGTGCTCGACTACACCCTGGCGGGGAAGAACATCGCCGAGGTGCTCGCCATGTCCGTCGCGCAGGCCCAGGAGTACTTCGCCGACGGCGAGGCACGCACCCCGGCGGCGTCGAAGATCCTGCAGCGACTGTCCGACGTCGGCCTCGGCTATCTGCGGCTCGGCCAGCCCCTGACCACCCTGTCGGGCGGTGAGCGGCAGCGGCTCAAGCTCGCCACCGCGATGGCAGAGAAGGGGGAGACCTACATCCTCGACGAACCCACCACGGGCCTGCACCTCGCCGACGTCGAACAGCTGCTCGGTCTGCTCGACCGGCTCGTCGAGTCCGGCAAGTCGGTGATCGTCATCGAACACCACCAGGCCGTGATGGCCCACGCCGACTGGATCATCGACCTCGGTCCCGGCGCCGGCCACGACGGTGGACGCATCGTCTTCGAGGGCACCCCCAGCGAGCTCGTGGAGGAGCGGTCGACGCTCACCGGCGAGCATCTCGCCGAGTACGTCGGGGTCGGGGTCAACGGCTGAAGTCCGGACGCTCCATCAGCCACGACACGGCCACACCCGCGACGAGCCCCCAGAACGCCGCGCCGATGTTCCAGACGGTGATGTTCGAGGCGGTGATCACGAACGCGACGAGCGCACCCATGGTGTGCTTGCTCGCGAACCCGGCCACGAAGGCGCCCTGCAACGCTTTGAGCATCGCCAGGCCGCCGAGAGTCGCGACGAACGAGGCGGGCGCGGCGATCATCCACCGGACGAACAGCGGCGCGAACAGTCCGAAGACGATCGCCAGCGTCCCGCATGTGATCGCCGCGGTGTACTGACGGGACCGTTCGCCCGACGACACGAGCAGCGCGTTGGTCGGTCCGGTCAGACAGGTCGACACGGCGCCGACGCACGCGGCAAGGAAGGACCACAGTCCGCACGCGATCGCCGAGACGTTGACGGGCGGATTGTGCCCGGCCGAGCGCAGCACCGCGATGCCTTGCCCGTTCTGCACGACCAGCACGGTGATCGCGAGCGGCACGACGAGTTCGAGGATCGCCGACCACGTGAACTGCGGGGCGGTGAACACCGGTGCGGCGAAGACCGCGCTGGCGGTCCCGGACGGTGAGAACCGGCCCGACAGCGCGACCGCGCCCACCCCGGCGAGCAGGGCGCCGAGGATGGGAGGCATCCACTTACCGAGGACCGCAACGGAACTGAGCAGGAGGAAGACGATCACCATCGGTGCGGCGATGGCGACGTCGGCACCGAGCGCCGAAACCAGATCGATGCCGAACTTCAGGAACACCCCCGCGACCATCGCCATGACGATGGGCATCGGCAACGCTTCCATCACTCGGCGCACCAGTCCCGAGGCCCCCAGCACCGTCACGAGGGCCGCTGTCACGAAGAATGCGCCGACCACCTCCGCCCAGCTCAGGTGGGTGAGCGACCCGCCGACCAGCACGGTGCCGGGGATGGTCCAGAAGAACCCGAGCGGTTGCCGGTAGGCGACGCTCATCACGATGGTGAGCAGCCCGTTGAGGGCGAACACCCCGAAGATCCACGACGCCAACTGCGGTGCGCTCAGCCCGCCCGCGGCGCCGGCGGCGAGGATCACGGCGACCGGTCCGGTGCACGAGAAGACGAGCCCGATCAAGCCGTTCGCGGCGTATCGTGGGCCGAGATCCCGGAGTATCCCGCGCGGTCCGACGACGGGACGCACGGGGCGTTCGAACAGATCGGTCTCGGCGGTGGGGCGATCGTCCACGGCGGTCAATGGTCAACCTCGATCCTGTTGTCGGAACTTCGCGGCGAGCTCGCTGCGCGAGCGGATGCCGAACTTCGAGTACACGCGGGTCAGGTGGTACTGCACGGTCTTGACGGACAGGAACAGCTCACCGGCGACTTCCTTGTTGGTGCGGCCCGACGCGACGAGTGTGGCCACGGCGCGTTCCTGTGGAGTGAGGGTCGTGAAATCCGAACGCGGGGTCTCGGTCTCGCCGTCGCCGGTACGAAGACCACCGGCCTTGAGTTCCCGGTCGCAACGTTCCACGTACGAGACGGCGCCGAGCGACGCGTACAGCTCACGGGCGGTGCGGATCACCGCGTCGGCGTCGCGGCGACGCCCCGCGCGGCGCATCGTCTGGCCGTACGCGAAGTTGATGCGTGCACGGTCGTAGGGCAGTGGCAGCGTGTCGATCTCGTCGAGTGCGTGTTCGAAAGCGTCGCGGGCGGCGTCGATGTCGCCGCGGGCTCCGAGGATGCGACCGCGCACGTAACCGAGGCGGGCCTTGGCGGAGCGGTGACCGCGTTCGGCGGCGAGTTCCTCGTGCGGCCGCAGGAATTCGTCCGCTTCGTCGACGCGTCCGGTGATCACGAGGGCGTTGCCGTAGAGATCCGGCCACGGCCAGTGGCCGGGTTCGTCGACGGCGCCCCGCTCGCGCATGGTGACGATCGGTTCCAGATAGCGCAACACGCTCGTGTAGTCGGAGACGACCTCGGCGCACTGCGCCAGACACAGGCAGGCCGGTACGAGCATGAGCGGGTAGTCGTTGTTCCCGGCGCGGGCACGGTGGGCGTGTTCCCGTGCCGCGGTCCAGTTCCCGCGCAGCGCCTGGACCTGGGCGCCGGTCCAGTGGACGAGCGGTCGGAGCAGATCGAGTTGTGTCGCGTCGAGCTGCGCCGCCGCGCGATCGACGGTGTGCAGCGCGTCGGACCACGCACCGAGCGCGAATTGTGTTCGCGCGAGCCAGGCCTGCGCCCACAGCGAGATGCGCAGCGACCCGCCGCGGAAGATGGTCGGTTCGGCCGCCTCGAGTTCGGTCCGGGCGAGATCGGGCCGGTCGAGCACCAATGCGAGCCACCCCTCGGCCATGCGTATGCGCTGGCTCTGCGCTCCGAGCCGGATGACATCGGACAGAGCCGAATACGACTCGACGGCCTCATCGACGCGACCGGTCATCGCCAGCCCGAGTCCGCGGATGGCCCGGGACTCGACGACGGGTGGAGCCGTCTCGGGGAGGGTGTCCGCGGCACGATCGGCCCACAGGACAAGATCGTCGCCGCGCAGCCGTGCCAACGAATGCAACACCATGCGTTGCGAAATCGTCGCGGCGAGTTCGGGTTCGGATTCCGGATCGTCGAGCATCGACCACGCTTCGGTGAGAAGGTGGTGCGCTTCCGCGGCCCGCCCCCGCTGGATCGCGAGATAGCCGAGCACGGCGTTGCGCATCGGTCCGCTCGGCACGCTCTCGATCTCGGGGACGAACGTCTGGGCCTGGGGCAGGTCCGCCGCACCGGTCAGTGCGTCGACACCGCGGATCATCCTGCGGGTCCGTAGTTCTCGGTCGAGAGTGATACGGCTCGCGGTGATGAGCGCTTCGGCCGCTTGGGACCAGGCGCCGTCGGCGGCGCATCGCCGGGCGTAAGCGTCGAGGTCGGCGGCGAGTTCCTCGTTTCCGGTCGGTGTCGCGGACACCAGGTGGAACAACCGGGCGCCCTCGTCGTCGACGAGCGAAGCGGCCCGCGCGTGCAGGCTGTGCCAGCGGGCCGGGCCGATCTCGTCGGCCACGGCGGCGCGGGTCATGGGATCGGGGAACGACAACGACACCACGCCCCGCTGTTCACGCATCGTGAGCAGACCGAGCCGGTGGGCCTCGTCGAGCGGCCCGGTCGTGTCGCCGACCTCGGCGAGTTCGGCGACGAGCGCGAGGGATTCGGTGGCTCCCCGTGTCGCGGCGGAGTCCAGGACGGCGACCGATTCGACGAGCGCGCGCGTGTCCGGTGAACACCGGGCAAGGATGCGACCCACTTTCCCCGCGTGTTGTCTCGGTGCTGGGAAACGCGCCTGCCAGCGGTGCCATTCGTCGCGAGGGATCTCGTCGAGAAGCTGCAGGATCGAGCGGGTGTTCCCGAGCGTGTGTTCCTGCAGGCGACGCGCCGTCCACGCGGACAGGTCGACGCCGATGCGATGCAGTGCGAGTTGCGCGACATCCGGGGGCGCCAGCGCGCCGACGTGGAGGGTGTCCACGCGGTGGCTGTTCGAGAGGAGGTCGGCGGTCGCCGGGGCGACATCGTCGGGAAGCACGTCGGGCACGATCCAGATCATGAGAAGGGGACGTCCGTGCGCTCGCCTCAGCGACGACGACAGCGACTGCAACGACTCGGCATCCGCGTAGTGCGCGTCGTCGACGACGATCACCGTCGCGTCGTCGATCCGGTCGAGGAGCGTGCGTGCCGCCTCCACCGGGTCGCCCGCCGTGACGGTGTCACCGAGCAGCTGTTCGAGCACGGACCACGGATGGCCGGCTTCCCAGCGGGCCCCGGTCGCGTCGTGTACGGCGAGGTCGTCGTGGCGAGCGACGAAATACGAAACGAGGGAGGATTTCCCGACGCCGGACGCCCCCTCGACGAGGACCAGCGAGGGGACACCCGCGCGGGCTTCGTCGAGGAGGCGTTCGAGTTGCAACAACTCGGAGTTCCGGCCGATCAGCACAACGTTGTCCGTCACACATCCACGGTAGTCGGCACGGGGCGATCGGAACTGCGGACCGGCGAGACGGACTGGACCGGGCGGGGCACGAACCACGTGACCAGACCACCGGCGAGCGCGATACCCGCGAAGATGTAGAAGTTCACGTTGTTCGCGAAGCCCGCGCCGATGAGCAGACCTCCGATGACCGGGCCGACGATGCCGCCCAGGCGGCCGAAGCCGGCGCACCACGCCACGCCCGCAGCGCGGGCGGGGGTGTCGTAGTAGTTGGACACGAACCCGTAGATGAGCACCTGGGTGCCGATCGTGCCCGTACCGGCGATCGCGACGGCGGTGAGCAGCACCGGCAGCGGGAAACCGAGCGTGAGCAGCACGAGGGCCACGGCCGCGAGGAAGAAGGTGGTGACGATGACGGACTGCGGTCCGCGGCCGTCGGCGACCTTCGAGGCGAGCAGGCCGCCGAGGATGGCGCCGCCGTTGAGGACGAGGAGGAAGGCGAGCGAGCCGTTGGCGTTGTAACCGGCGTCGGCCATGATCTTCGGCAGCCAGGTGTTGAGGCCGTAGGTGAGCAGCAGACCGGCGAAGCTCATCATGCCGAGCAGTCCCGTACCGAGGGCGTACTTGCGGGTCGCGAGTGCCGCGAAACCGATCTTCTCGGTGGAAGCGACAGGTGCTGCGGACGGCAGTGGGAAACCGAACTTCTCGCACACACGCTGCGCCTCGTCGGAGCGTCCCCGCGACTGCAGCCAGGCGGGCGACTCGGGAAGCTTCATCAGTGCCAGCGGGAGCAGGATGAGCAGCGGCAACGCGCCGATGAGGAACAGTCCGCGCCAGCCGATCGCGTCGCGCAGCAGGATCGCGAGCAGCGAGGCCATCACACCGCCGGCGGGGACACCGCTGTAGACGATGGCGTTGAACAGGTTGCGCTTGCCGGGCGGAGCGAACTCGGCGACCACGGCTCCGGCGGTGGCGACGAGACCGCCGACGCCGATGCCGGTGAAGAAGCGGAGCGCGCCGAACATCGTGATGCTCGTGGAGAAGGCCGCCGCACCCATGCCGACGGAGAACCAGACGATGTTGATCAACATCATCTTCCGGCGGCCGACGCGGTCACCGAACGCACCGGTCAGCAGCGCGCCGACCATGACGCCGATGAGCGCGTAGGAGCCGAGGGCACCACCCTGCTGGGCGGAGATCTCCCCGAGTTGGGTCGGATCGGCCATCAGGGTCGGAAGGACGGTGCCGTACACGACGAGGTCGTAGCCGTCGAAGATGATCGCGAGGGTGGCGAGCGCGACGATCCAGATGACGCTGCGCCGATGTTGTGGACTGGCCCAGGTCTGCGTGGCGTGGGGCATGCGTTGCTCCGGTCTGTGGGTGGAGTCACAAGAGGATTCGGGGAGAAAAGTGGCCTCACCGGGGGGACTGGCGCCTCCGGTGAGGCCGAGCGAGGGGCGGTCAGCCCAGATCGCCGCCGGCGACGGGAAGAACCGTGCCGGTGATGTAGGAGGCCTCCTCGGAGGCCAGGAAACAGATCGCGGCGGCCTGCTCGTCGAGCGTGCCGTACCGCTTGAGCAGGGAGGAATCGACGGTCTGGTCCACGATCTGCTGGTACCAGGCCTTCTCCTGCTCGGACTGCGGCGACGGACCGCGCGCGATCCGCCGCTCGGGAGCGACGGTGCCGCCCGGGGCGGTCGCCACCACGCGGACCCCGTAGGGGGCGAGTTCGAGGGCGAGCGACGCGGTGATCGCGTTGACCCCACCCTTCGCCGCCGAATACGGCACGCGGTTGACGCCGCGGGTCGCGACCGACGAGACGTTCACGATCGTGCCGGCGCGTCGCTCGATCAGATGGGGAGCGGCGGCGCGACACGTCCACAGAGTGGGGAACAGCGACCGCCGGATCTCCTTCTCGATCTCCTCCGGCGCATAGTGCTCGTACGGCTTGACCCAGATCGTGCCGCCGACGACGTTGATCAGCACGTCGATGCGGCCGGTGGTGCGGACGGCGTGGGAGATCGCCTCCTCCGCGCCCTCGAAGGTCTCGAGATCCGCCGTCACCGAATGCGCCTTGCCGCCCGCCTCGCGCAGCTGCTCGGCCACCTCGTGGACGAGATCCGCGCGGTCGACGAGCACGACCTCACCGCCCTCGGCGGCGATGCGGGTCGCCACCGTGAGACCGATGCCCTGCGCGGCGCCGGTGATCGTCAGGCACCGTCCGTCGAACCGGCCCGGGAAGATCTTCGTTTCGATCATGAGGAGACACCTGCTGGGGCACCGCTGGCGATGGCGCGACGCATCGTCTCCTTGGCGTGCTGCGAGTGGACGACGATCAGGTCGCGCGCGGCGGCCTTGTCGCCCTTCTCGAACGCCTCGACGAGCTGCAGGTGCTCGTCGACGATGTGCTCCTCGATCCACTGCGCGTCGCGCAGGACCTGCTTCATCAACCGGGTGACCGCGAGCTTGTTGTAGGCCTCGAGCAGCACCGGGTTGGTGCAACAGCGGAAGAGGAACTCGTGGAAGGCCGCATTGGTGTCGGTGAACGCCGCGGCGTCGGTGAAGTGGTCGCCTTCGACCGACGCGCCGGACGCCTCGGCGAGGATGCGGAACTCGACGAGCTGCTCCGGCGTGAGCCGGCCGATCGTGAGTTCGACGACCCCGAGTTCGAGGGCCATGCGGGCGTCGAACTGCTCGTCCGATTCGGCGACGGGCGGATGCTCCTCGCCGATCTCGTAATTGCCGGGCTCGGGGTTCTCGAGCACCACCGGACGACCGGTCTCGGCGGCAGCCTTCTCCGCCGCGGCCTTCTCGGCGTCGGTGGCAGCGGGTGCGGTTGCCCCACCCGGGGTGGCCGAGGTGTTGAACTTCTCGAAGTAGAAGTTCGTCGGCTCGATACCGTTCTCGGACAGGTGGTTACGCACCGCCTCCACCATGGGCGGCGGACCGCACAGGTAGATGTCCACATCACCGTCGTTGAGGTGCGACGGCTCGAACAGACCCGTCACGTATCCCTTGTTCGGGGCGGACGACGCTTCGTCGGCGACGCAGTAGTCGAACGTGAAGTTCGGCAGCCGCTTCGTGTACTCCTCGAGCGCGTCGAGTTCGACGAGATCGTGATCGAAGGTGACACCGTAGATCAGGTGCACCGGCTGGTCCGAGCCGTCGGCCTCGATCTTCGACAGGATCGACAGCAGCGGCGCCAGGCCGGTACCGCCGGCGAGCAGCAGCGACGGACGCTTGCGCTCGCGCAGGAAGAAGCTGCCGAATGGGCCGGTGAACTCCAGGGTATCGCCGACCTGCGCGCGGTCGCGCAGGTACTCGGACATCAGACCGTCCTCGGTGATCTTCACGAGGAACGCGAGCGAATTCTCTCGCGGGCCGGTGCTGAACGAGTACGAGCGGGTCGCCGGCTTACCGGTGCCGTCGTCGCTGCCGGGCACGCCGATGTTGACGTACTGACCGGGCAGGAACACCAGATCGTCACGGTTGTCGATCTCGACGGTGAACCCGACGACGCTCTCGGAGTAACGGCGCAGATCCGTGATGGTCGCGCTGTACGAGGCGGCCGCGGTCTTCGCGACATCGGAGGTGCTCGCGATCTGCACCACCAGATCGGATTCCGGCATCATCTGGCACGGCAGGCAGTAACCCTGCTCGGCCTCTTCGTCGGTGAGGGCGTCCTCGATGTAGTCGCCGCCGTCGTAGCTGCCCGATTCGCAGAAGGCCTTGCAGGTTCCGCACGCGCCGTCGCGGCAGTCGAGCGGAATGTTGATGCGTGCCTTGTACGAGGCGTCGGCGACGGTCTCGTTCGGGTTGACCTTGATGAAGCGGGTGACCCCGTCCTCGAAGCTCAATGCCACCTGGTAAGCCATGGCACGTGCCTCCTTTCGTGATCGGGGTGGAACTAGACGACGTAGACGTCGACGATGTGGTGGATGTAGTCGTTCTTCAGGACGATCTTCTTCTTCTTGATCACCGGCTGTGCGCCCGAGACATCGAGGGTGAGGAAGGTGGCCCCGAAGTAGGTGTCGGTGGTGTTGTAGCGGAAGTACAACGAGAACCAGTTGTGCCGCAGGTCGATTTCGGTGCCGCGACGCTCGAGGATCTCGACGTTGGTGATGTTGTGTCCTGTGCGGGGTTCGGGCAGCGAGGTCGCCGACGAACGGTCGGTGCGGATGCGGAACACCCGGTCCTCGAGGCCGCCGCGATTCGGGTAGTAGATCAGCGAGATCTCGGTCTGCGGGTTCTCGGTGAGAGCACCGTCGTCGTCCCAGGCCGGCATCCAGTACTCGGCATCGGGGTGGTAGCACTCGAGCCACTGCTCGAACTCGCGGTCGTCGAGCAGTCGGGCCTCACGGTAGAGGAACTGTTCGATGTCGGTCTGCGTGAATTCGTGTACGGCAGTCATGATTCCGGTTCCTCTCAGAGCGCGGACGGGTCGGCGGCGGAACTCTCGGCGGCGATGGCCTCGCGCATCGCTTCGAGCCAGTAGCCGTGCTGGATCGGGTACAGGCCTTCGTCCTCGGTCTTCACACCGCTCGACAGCACCTTCGTCATGCCGAGATCCTGAGCGACCTCGTCGGGTCCGTTGAGGATGTGGGTTGCACCGCGGCTCATGTCGTTCCAGGGCGCAGCCGATGCGAGGTAGGTCTTCTGGCAGGAGCGGAACTCCTCGAGATCATCCGGGGTGGCCATGCCGGTCGCGTTGAAGAAGTCCTCGTACTGACGGATCCGGTTGGCGCGGGACTCGGCGCTCTCACCCTTCGGTGCGATGCAGTAGATTGTCACCTCGGTCTTGTCCACGGAGATCGGGCGGAAGTGCCGGATCTGCGAGGAGAACTGGTCCATGATGTACACGTTCGGGTACAGGCACAGGTTGCGCGACGCGCAGACCATGAACTCGGCCTTCTTCTCGCCGAACTCCTTCGCGAGTTCGTCCTTGCGCGGGTACAGCGGACGGTCCTCGGGGTTGCCCCACCACATCCACAGCAACAGGTGGCCGTGGTCGAACGAGTAGTAGCCGCCGCCCTGCTTGCCCCAGGTGCCGGCGTCCATCGCCTTGGTCTCGTTGCTGGACTCACCGGCAGTGCGGCGCGCGGTGGTCGCGGCATAGTTCCAGTGGGTGGCCGAGACGTGGTAACCGTCGGCGCCGTTCTCGGCTTGCAGCTTCCAGTTGCCGTCGTAGGTATAGGTGGACGAACCGCGCAGCACCTCGAGGCCCTCGGGGGACTGGTCGACGAGCATGTCGATCATCTTCGTGGTGTCACCGAGGTGGTCCTCGAGCGACTTGACGTCGGGATTCAGGCTGCCGAACAGGAAACCGCGGTAGCTCTCGAAACGAGCGACCTTCCGCAGGTCGTGGCTGCCGTCGGTGTTGAACTGCTCGGGATAGCCGGCGTCGCGGGGATCCTTGACCTTCAGCAGCTTTCCGTTGTTGCGGAACGTCCAGCCGTGGAAGGGGCACGTGAAGGTGGTGCGGTTGTCGGTCTTGCGACGGCACAGCATCGCACCGCGGTGGCTGCACGCGTTGATCAGGCAGTGCAGCTCGCCTTCCTTGTCGCGGCTGATGACGACGGGCTGGCGGCCGATATACGTGGTGAAGTAATCACCGACGTTCGGGACCTGGCTCTCGTGGGCGAGGTACACCCAGTTGCCCTCGAAGATGTGCTTCATCTCGAGTTCGAAGATCTCCTCGTCGGTGAAGACGTCACGGCGGATCTGGTACCGCCCGGTGCTCGGGTCTTCGACGAGTGCGCCGTCGAGGCGAGTGCGCACGTGCTCCACGATGTCGGTCATGGGATCCTCCAGGTATCGGCTTCGTTCCCGGGACGGACAGGGCGTGTCCGACGCGGCCGAGCCTGTACTGAAGATTCGTGGTGACCGGGGTCTTTCTCCGGTCCGGCTCGACGCGATGTGTCCGGCGATATCTCCACGATGACAGCCTGTGTCTACGGTCACACCAGGCAAATACCTAGGGATACCTAGGACCCCTGGGTGGGGGGTCGAAAGGCCCTCGAGCGACCGGAGGCGGAAAGACCCCTCGACACGGCCGTACCGCTCGTGCGCATCGCGGTGCCGGAGCAGCGCGTGCGTACGAGCGGTACGGGGATGAGGGTATTCAGCCGGCCGGGGTGAACCGTTCGCGCCGGATGCGTCGCGGCGACATGCGGCGACGCTTGAACGCCTTCACTGATGCCTCGACGAACGCGTCCGATCCGCAGATGTAACCGGTGAACTCCTTCGCGGACGCGACGTCCTCGAGGAAGGCGTCGGTGACGTATCCGTCGCGGTCTCCGCCGCTCTCCCTGCTCACGCAGGTGATGTAGCGGAAACCGTGATGACGGGTCTCCAGTTCGCGGAGAAACTCGACTTCGTACAGGTCCGCGCAGGTACGGACCCCGTGGTAGAGCAGGATCTGCCGGTCGGGGACGAGGGAGAGCGCCTGCCGGACGATGGCCTCGAGCGGGGCGAGGCCCGTCCCACCGCCGAGCAGGACGATCGGGCCGGTGCCCTCCAGATCGAAGGTGAAGTCGCCGTACGGGCCGGTGACGGTCACGCGTTCACCCACGTCGATGCGCTCGAAGACCCATTCGCTCGCGACTCCACCGGGTTGCCGGCGGATGTGCAGTTCGAGCTCTTTGGCCTCGGAGGGCGGATTCGCGAGTGAGTACTGCCGTCGGATCTCGGTCCCGGGAACTGTCACCTCCACGTACTGCCCGGCCGAGAACTCGAGCGGTTCGTCGGCGGTGAGCAACACCTTGCGTGTGTCGGCGGCGATGTCGCGTACCTCGGTGACGGTGACGACGACGTCGCGCAGCACGTGCGTGCTGGCGGGTTCCTCCGTTGCGGGGGTCTCGAAGGCGACGTCGCCGCGCGGGGTGGCCTGGCACGCGAGGACGAATCCGGCCGCGAGTTCGTCGGCGGTGAGCGTCTCCTCCGGCGAGTTCCGATGATCGAGTTCGCCGTCGAGGACCTTGATCTTGCAGGTGCCGCAGGTTCCCTGATTGCAGGAGTTGGGCATCCAGTTGCCGTTGCGCAGGAACGCTTCCAGCACCGTCCGACCGGGTTCGCAGGGAACGACGCCGGTGCCCGCGGTCAGTGTGTACGGCATGGTCAGATCTCCCACCGGGCGTGCAGGGTCTTCGGGCCGCGGAAACCCCAACCCCAGAATTCGACGTCCTCGGAAGTGTCCCGCTCGAGATTGGGGATGGTCTCGAGCAGTTCTTCGAGACCGATGCGGCTCACGTTGTTCGCGAAGTAGATTCCCGCGCAGGCATGCTTGCCGGCACCGAAGGCGAGGTGGGGGAGCGGCGGGCGGGTCAGGTCGTAGCGGCTGGGGGCGTCGAACACGTCGATGTCGTGGTTCGCCGACCCGTAGGACAGCATGACCACCGACCCTTCGCTGATCTCGATTCCTGATACGACGGTGTCGCGCTTGGCGATACGTGCGGTGCCGGACCAGATCGGGGCGGTCCAGCGCATCCCTTCGGCGATCGCGCGGGGGATGAGTCCCGGTTCGTCCACCACGGCTTCGAACTGTTCGGGGCGGGTGAACAGGCCTGCCAGGGTGGAACTCATGGCGTGTCCCGGTTCCTGCATGGCGCCGAGGAGGAAGACGTACAGCGTCGGGTAGATGTAGTCGCGGTCCCGCGTCTGCCCTTCGGGCATCCCGTCGTGCAGCCAGTGCGAGATGGCGCTGTCGTCGGGATGCTCGATCCAGTGGTCGATCAGCGGGTCGACGACGGAACGGATCTCCTCCTTGGCGCGGTCGCCCTCGTCGAAACGTTCCTGGTTCAGAAAGTTTCCGTCCTCGTCCATCGCTGCGTTGGTGAACGAATCCGACAGTTTGTGGAACCATTCGCGCAGTTTGTCCGAACTGACGTCCTTCAGTCCGAGGAGATCACCGAGCGACCGCACACTCACCGGCTCGCAGAACTGGGCGACGAGATCGGCCCTGCCGTCGGACTCGAACGCCTCGACGTAGCGTCGTGCGATCGGGCGGACGAGATCCTCGATCCAGCGGTCCACCTCGGCGGGCTGGAGGGCGGGTTCGACCATCGACCGCAGGTCGCGGTGGATGTCGCCGTTGACGCCGATGATCGCGGGATGACCGAAGGTGCGGCCACCGGCGGGGGTGATGATGCCGTCGAAGTCGTCGCCGGCCGCGACCGCACGGCACGCTTCGGTCGTGGACGCTACGTAGGCGCCGAGGACGGGCACGAAGGCGACCGGAGCTTCGGCACGCAAGCGCTCGTAGACCGGGTACGGATTGCGCTCGAGTTCTTCCATGGTGATCTCGTCGAGCCACGAAAGGGTGCTGGTCATCGGTGTACCTCCGGGTCGGGAGCCGTCCGGCGACGGCCGGGCCGTTGTTGACGTGGCCTGGACCATACGAGTCGGCCGACGGGCCGGTCGATGCACATTGCGCGGTCCCTGGACGAATCACGCGACTATGTGATCCAGGTCTCGGAAGCGGTTAGTCTCGAAGGCGTGAGTGTGCCCGAAATCGAGGACTGGGACGATGCCTCGCGCGTCGTGGCGGACGTGTACTTCCCGCACCGATTGACGGACCTCGGAAAGGTGGATCGTCCTGAGCTCGAATTGGTCTCGGCCGATCTCGGAGGTGTCACGATCGGTCGGATGGGCTGGGGAGCGGACGTCGCGATCGAATGCGAATATCCGGGCGCCTACGAGGTGAACATACCGCTGAGCGGGCGGCTCGAATCGCGGGGGCGCTCGGGCACCGTCGTCTCCGAACCCGGCTCGGCGACAGTCTTCCGCGCGGACACCCCGTCGCTCATCACACGGTGGGACGCCGAATGTTCGGTCCTCGGAATCAAGTTCGATCGAGAACATCTCGAACGCGAAGCGGACCGCATTCTCGGTGGTCCGTTGCGGTCGCGCCTCGAACTTCCCGACCGCCTCGATCTGCGGGGGTCGGCGCAGGAATGGCACCGTCTCGTGGCAGCGCTGAGCGAGCAGCTCGCCGGGCCGACCCGAGTGCTCACGAATCCTCTCGTGTCGGCCCAGCTCGGCGGTGCGGTCACCACGGCCTTCGTCCTGGCGGTCGCGCCGGCCGACGAAATGTCACCGGCACCCCGCCCGGGCATGGTCCGGCGGGTGTTGAATGCTCTGCAGGAGGATCCGGGTCGTGTCTGGACGGCAGCCGACATGGCGGAGATCGCCGGAACCAGTGTGCGCAGGTTGCAGGAGGCGTTCTCCGAGTACGTGGGCAGCAGTCCGTCCGCGTGTCTGCGCGACATCCGGCTCGATCGCGCCCACGCGGATCTTACTGCCGGGGGAATCACCGTGGCAGATGTGGCTTTCCGGTGGGGTTTCGGCCATCCGGGGCGTTTCGCCGCCGCCTTCAGGAAGCGGTACGGCGTCACCCCTACGGAAGTCCTGCGGGGCTGAACGCATGCGGATTCGGACGCACGTATGCGGGTGACGACCTCGTGGTCGTCACCCGCTCGTGCGTCCTCCCGGACGGCTCAGCCGAACCAGAGGATGGGTGTGGGCCGATCGAACGAAAGCTCAGGGTAGTCGTCGTCCGCGACCGGCGTCCGCAGCCGCCGCTCGACGTAGTCCAGACCGTTGCTGCGCATGTATTCGATGCAGGACACCGTGTACCCGACGGAATCCGTGCGCGTACTCACGATGGGGCGGAACAGATTGGGGAAGCCGTGCACCGTCAGGGCATCGCGCTCGAGCGCGGCGCCGTCTCGGCCCTGCAGTGTGAGGCCGCCGTGCCCGTCTACGACGAACTTCGCTCGGCCGACGACGGTGCCGCCGATGAGGATCTCCCACCGATGGTCGAATTCGTCGTAGCGGACGGCGCTCGCGGTGCCGATCTCGTGGACCGCCAGCCGTAGTTCGTCGCGCAACCGGGCCGAGACCCGCTGGGAGGCGAAGGAGCGTCCGAGGACTACCGCGTCGAATTCCGGTGCAGGGGGATGGGACACGGAGGTCGAAGCGGTCGTGGTCATCTCGGACGCTCCTTCGCGGTGGGTGGAGGTTGGGGGCCGCGCGCGGACGGGCAGGAGAACGGAGATCATCCGCCCGCGCGCGGGAGTCGGTTACTTGTAGAACGCGCTGACGTCGGAGTTGCCGATCAGGTCGGGCACGGTCCAGCCGTCGAGGTCGTACTCACTCATGAACTGCTCCGCGAAGCCCTTCATGGAGGCGACGTCACCGCGGCTCTCGGCGGCGAACAGCAGCTCGGCCTTGACGTTCTCGTGGTTGCCGGCATAGTTCCGTTCGTACAGTTCGTGGCGGCCACCGAACTCGGAGCCGATCGAATCCCACAGTGCCTTCATGACCTTCACGCGGTCGACCGCCTGGATGCCGTCGGAGCCGCGGACATACTTGTCGAGGTAAGGACGCACGTCCGGGTTCTTGAAGTCGGCGGCGGACGAGGGCAGGTAGATCAGGCCCGAGGCGACGTCCTGCTCGATGATCTCCTTGATGCGCGGGTAGCCCTGCATCGCGAACATGCGGTAGGTGAGGCCGTATTCGAGCTTGGGGATTACAGTGCCGTCGATCCACGGCTCCGGGTTGTTCACCATGGAGTCGGTGAGCGACCAGAACAGGTTGCGCCAGCCGATGACCTCACCGACACGGGTCTGCACGCCGCGGAATCCGCCGGCGCCGGTGGCGTCGAGAGCCTTCATGAGGAGACCGGCGATGAAGTCGAGCTTGACCGCGAGTCGCGTGCAGCCCTGCAGCGTGAAGCGCTGGAGGAAGCCGGAGCCGCCGAGGAAGTTGTTGATCTTCTCGACGTCCCCGTACATGAAGACGTTCTCCCAGGGCACGAGCACCTTGTCGAAGATGAAGATCGCGTCGTTCTCGTCCATCCGCGAGGAGATCGGGTAGTCGAACGGGGAGCCGACGATGTTCGCGTTCTGAGAGTAGGAGGCGCGCGAGATGAGCTTGATGCCGGGTGCGTCCATCGGCACCGTGCAGATCAGCGCGAATTCCTTCTTCTTGATCGGCAGACCGTAGTGAGCGATGAAGTTGTAGTTCGTAATGGCCGAGCCGGTCGCGACGACCTTGGCGCCGGAGACGATGAGGCCGGCGTCGGTCTCCTTCTCGACCTTCATGAACACGTCGCCGACCTGGTCCGGCGGTAGCTGACGGTCGACCGGCGGATTGATGATCGCGTGGTTCCAGTACAGGACCTTCTCCTGCGACTCGCGGTACCAGCGCTTCGCGTTGTCCTGGAAGGGCGAGTAGAACTCGTCGTTCGCGCCGAGCGTGCCGAGGAAGGACGCCTTGTAGTCGGGGCTGCGGCCCATCCAGCCGTAGGTCAGCCGTGCCCAGGTGGCGATGGCGTCGCGGTCGGCCCGCAGGTCGTCGGCGGACTTCGGGGTGCGGAAGAACGGCATGGTCACGCCGCCGTTGCCGGTGTCGGTGGGGGCGGTGAGGGTGTTGACGTGCTCACCGGTGTGGAGGGCGTCGTAGAGGCGCGCCGTCATCCGGATCGAGTTGCGGAAGGCCGGATGGTTGGTGAAATCCTTGACTCGCTCACCGTGCAGGTAGATCTCGCGACCGTCGTCGATGGAGGCGATGTACTCGTCGCCGGTCATAGGGCGGGAGGCGAAGTTCTTCTGCTGGTTGGCCGGGGAGTCCGCGGCGACGTTCACCTTGGAACGATCGAGGGTCTCCGAGGGCCGGGGTTCGGTGGTGGTCATGGGATTTCTCCTTGTCCGGGGGAGTGGAAGATGTTCAGGCGTGGGCTGCGGCGAGGTGGAACGGCACGAAGCGGGTCTGCGAGTCGAACCATCCGCTGTGCGGATCGTCGAGCGAGCCGTTCCACGCGGTGGACGTGCTCGGGGCGCCGAGATCATGGAAAGTGCTGCGGTAGAACAGGAGGGGGTCGACCGTCTCGTCGAAGGTGGCGTCGACGATCTCGCCGATGTAGATGATGTGGTCGCCGCCGTCGTATTCGCGCCAGGGCGTGCACGACAGTGTCGCGGCGGTGCCGGCGAGGATCGGGGCGGTGGGGCCCTGCTCCCAGACCGGCTCGGGCGACTGGGGGCGTCCTGCGAAGTGCAGTGCAGTGTCGAGCTGGTTTGCGGCGAGGATGTTGACCGCGAACGGCGCGTCGGACAGGAACCGGCAGGCCTTGGAGGTGCGGGTCAGGGTGACCTGGCACAGGCGGGGCTCGAGCGAGACGGCGGTGAAGGCGGTGACGGTCGCGCCGTGGGGCTCTCCGTCGCTGTTCGCGCAGGTGATGACGGTGACGCCGCTGGCGAACTGTCCGAAGATATTGCGGAGTGTGCGCTGATCCATGTCTGCGTCCTCCTGTCCGGTGTGGGTTGTGGTGGACTTCGATTCGATGTGACACAGACCATATGGACGTCGTGGAACTTGTGCGATCCAGTGAGCGCGGTCACTATCCACCTAGCGCGGTGAGTGGGCCGAAGGGCCCTGTTTGCCTGGTTCCGTGTTCCGTATCACACTGGATCGCACGCGCTCGAACCACACGGATGCGCAGGTCGGAGCGCCGACGAGCTGGAAACGAAGGTGAGGGGCCGATGGCAATGGAGCCGACTCCGGGGCCGGTCGATTGGGAAGAGGTGGAAGAGGCTGTCTCGAATGCCTATTTCGAGCACGAACTGACGCCGCTCGACGACGTCGCGCCCTCGCTCCGGCTCCGAACACTGCCGCTCGGGCCGATCCGTCTCACGCGCCTCGGCTGGGGAGCGGCGGTGTCGATCCGCAGTGAACATCCCGGGGCGTACGCGGTGAACATTCCGATCGCCGGTCGGATCGCCGCCGGCAACGGGTTGGTGTCGGAGGTCGGGCACGCCGCCGTCTTCCGTCCCGACACCGCAGCTCCGGAACAGAAGTGGACGAACGACTGCGAGATCGTCGGGATCAAGCTCGAACGCGACTATCTACAGCGCGAGATGTCGCGCATCCTCGCCCGTCCCGACCTGCAGCTCCCGAATCGGGTGGATCTGACGACGCAGGCGGGCCAGAGCTGGATGACGCTGTTGCGCTCGGTCGTGGAACAGCTCAAAACGGACGAATCGATCTGGCGGAATCCGCTTGTCTCGGAGCAGTTGTCGGGTGCTCTGACGACCTCGTTCATCCTCGCGGTCATGCCGGAGGACGCGGATCCGACCGGCGGGGCGCGCCCGCGCATCATCAAGCGTGTCCTCGACCGGTTGCACGAGGATCCCGCCTCGGCGTGGACCACCGCCGAGATGGCCGAGGTGGCCGGGGTCAGCGTGCGGCGCCTGCAGGAGGGGTTCCGCGAATATCTCGGGGTGTGCCCGCGCGACTACCTGCTCGACCTGCGCCTCGAGCGCATCCACGAGGAACTCGCGGTGGGCGATGCGGCGGAACTGTCGGTCACCGATGTGGCTCTGAAGTGGGGTATCACCCATACCGGCCGGTTCGCGGCGGCCTACAAGCGTAAGTACGGGGTGGCACCGTCGGTCACGCTGCGTGGGTGATCGAGGGCCGTCAGTTGTGGTGGTAGCCGAGCTCGCTGCTGAGCCTTTCGGCGCAGTTCACGACCCTTTTCGTAGCGAGATCGCGGAACGAGTCGAGGGTGTGCCGACCGGTCGACGTCGAGCACGCGAGCACTCCCACGGCATAGCCGGAGGGGTCGAAGACGGGAGCGGCGATCGTGATGAGCCCTTCCTCGAGTTCGGCGGAGGTGATCGCGTAGCCGCGGTTGCGCACGTGGGCCAGTTCGGCACGCAGGTCGTCGGGGTTGTCGATCGTCGCGCTCGTGAATCGTACGAACTCGGTTTCCTCGAGCACGCGATCGACGATTTCGCGTGGTGACCAGGCCAGCAGCGCCCGACCCATCGACGTCGCGTAGGCGGGGACGCGGGTGCCGACGGAGACGTTGATGCTCATGATCCGGCGGACCGGGACGCGTGCGCCGTAGACGACCTCGGTGCCGTCGAGTACGCCGAGGGATGCGGATTCGTTGGCGTGCTCGGCGATCTCGACGAGTTTCGGCAATGCCGAGTCCACGAGAGTGTGGGATTCGGTGTAGTGCCGGCCGATACTGAGCACGCGTGGAGTGAGCGACCATCTCGTGCCGTGTGAGGTGACGTAGCCGAGTTTCTGCAGGGTCAGCAGGATCCGGCGGACCGCGGGTCGCGACAGGCCGGTCTTGGCGGCCAGCTCGGCCAGGCTGGGGTTCGGGTCCTTGTCGTCGAAGGCGTGCAATACCGCGAAACCACGTTCGATGCTCTGGATGAAGTCTCGATCGTTGCTAGGGCCATTACCTAGGTCGATGCTCGGCATCCTGCCTCCTACCTGCGTACTTGTTGATACTGCCCGATCCGGTGTTGACAAGCTGTGTGACACCACGCACAGTATGTGATGTACGCACTGCGATACACAAGTACGCACAGCGTACTGACCGGTGATCACCGCAGCCCCTGTGTCGCACCGGCCCCACACTTCCGATAGTTCAGTCCCCACGAGGAGAGCCATGACCACCATGGAGAACCCCACCGCCCACGGGTCCGGCAACGCTGCGACCGCCAAGTTCAAGTCCGAGCGGGTCACGTCCGACACCTCGGTCGAGCGTGCGTCGGCGATCTACCAGGACGTGATCGGGGCTTTCGCCGACATCATCCAGAAGCACCAGGTGACCTACGACGAGTACCGGGTGCTCAAGCAGTGGCTCATCGACGTGGGTGAATACGGCGAGTGGCCGCTGTGGCTGGACGTCTTCCTCGAGCACGAGATCGAGAAGGTGCACTACAACCGCAAGGGCTTCACCGGCACCAAGGGCTCCATCGAAGGCCCCTACTACGTCCCGGACAGCCCGAAGCTCCCGGCCAAGTGCACGATGCCGATGCGCGAGAAGGACAAGGTCGCGCCGCCGCTGGTCTTCAAGGGCCAGGTCACCGACCTCGAGGGCAACGGCCTGCATGGCGCCACCGTCGAGCTGTGGCACGCCGACGAAGAGGGCTTCTACTCGCAGTTCGCCCCCGGTATCCCCGAGTGGAACCTGCGCGGCACCGTCGAGGTCGACGAGAACGGCAACTTCGAGATCACCACGCTCAAGCCGGCTCCCTACAAGATCCCGGCCGACGGACCGACCGGCTGGTTCATCAGCTCCTACGGCGGACACCCCTGGCGTCCGGCCCACCTGCACCTCATGGTGAAGGCTCCCGGCAAGCGCGCCATCACCACCCAGCTGTACTTCAAGGGCGGCGAGTGGGTCGAGGACGACGTCGCCACGGCCGTCAAGCCCGAGCTCATCCTGGATCCGCAGCCCAACGCCGACGGCATCGACGAAGTGACCTACAACTTCGTACTCGACCCCGAAGCGTGATCCGCACCGCGGAAACCGCCCGATCCGGCCCCCGCGCGCGAGTCGGTTCTGCGTAACGAATGCCGGTGCCCCACTGGGGTACCGGCATTCGTGCTGAATGCAGGGTCGACCTATTCCCCGTCACACCCCGATCCGATTGTGAGCAATTCCGATGTCCGACCCCGATCTGAAGATCGCCTCCGTCACCACGACGATCATCGATGTACCGCTGATCCGACCCCACAAGTTCGCCACCACCACCGCCGAAGCGCAGCCGATCCTGCTCGTCGCGGTGACCACCGAGGGCGGCGTCACCGGTTACGGTGAAGGCGTCGTGCCGGGCGGGCCGTGGTGGGGCGGCGAATCGGTCGAGACGATGCAGCAGATCGTCGATCGCTACATCGGGCCCTACATCATCGGACGCGGAGTCGACGAGATCAGTGGCGTCATGGTCGATATCGAGCGCATCGTCGCCAACGCGCGATTCGCGAAGGCCGCCGTCGACGTCGCGATGCACGACGCGTGGGGACGCGCGCTGGGTGTGCCGGTCGCGTCGCTGCTCGGCGGTGCCTTCCGGACCGGCGTCGACGTGCGGTGGGCGCTCGGCGCCGCGCCGCTCGAAGAGATCGTCGAGGAGGTCACCCACAAGCGTGAGCAGCGTCTGAACTACTCCTTCAAGCTCAAGATGGGGGCGCTCGACCCGGCAGTCGACACCGATCGTGTCGTCAAGATCGTCGAGGCGTTCGGCGGCGAGGTCGGATTCAGCATCGACGTCAACGCCCGCTGGGACCGTTTCACCGCGCTGCGCCACGTCCCGCAGCTCGTCGACGGTGGAGTCGAGCTCATCGAACAGCCCACTCCCGCAGATCAACTCGACGTGCTCGCCGAGATCAACCGACGCGTCTCGGCGCCGGTGATGGCCGACGAGTCCGTGCAGACCCCGCACGACGCGTACGAGGTGGCCAAGCTCGGCGCCGCCGACGTCGTCGCGCTCAAGACCACCAAGTGCGGCGGACTGCAGCGCAGCAAGCAGGTCGTCGCCGTCGCGAAGGCGGCCGGCCTGCGGTGCCACGGTGCGACCTCCATCGAAGGCCCCATCGGGACCGCCGCGTCCGTCCACTTCGCCTGCGCCGAACCGGGGATCGACTACGGCACCGAACTGTTCGGTCCGCAGTTGTTCGCCGTCGAACTGCTGCAGGAGCCGCTCGACTACTCCGAGGGCCAGGTGCACCTGCCCGAGGGGCCGGGACTCGGCGTCGAACTCGACATGGACGTCGTGAAGAAGTACGCGCGTTCCTGATTCGCGCTCTCGTCAGAACAGAAGAAGGAGAAACATCATGGCACTGTTCCACGTTCGGATGGACGTCGACATCCCCCGCGATCTGGACCCCGACGTGCGCGCCGAGACCGTCGCGAAGGAGAAGGCCTACAGCCAGGATCTCCAGCGCCAGGGCAAGTGGCGGGAGATCTGGCGGATCGTCGGCCAGTACAGCAACATCTCGATCTTCGACGTCGAGTCGGCCGACGAATTGCACGAGATCCTGTGGAACCTGCCGTTGTTCCCCTACATGAACATCGAGGTCATGCCGCTGACGAAGCACGGCTCCGACATCAAGTGACCCTCGGCGCAGGCGAGTGGCTCATACTCGGGTTATGAGCCTGCCACTGCGCGACGTCTACGCCGAGCCGACCCTCGCCGACCTGATGCCTTCGGTGCTCTCGTCCGCGGGGGTCGCCGGTGAGACCAACCGACTCGATCTCACTCCCGTCGATCACACCGTCGTCCTACTCGTCGACGGGATGGGATGGGAGCTGCTGCAGCGCAACGCGAAAGCCGCTCCGTACCTGACGCAGGCGCCGGGGAGCCCGATGCGTGCCGGCTTCCCGACGACCACCGCCGTCAGCCTCGCTTCCCTCGGGACGGGGCTGCCGTCCGGCCTCCACGGCATCACCGGTTACCAGTCGTACGTCGACGAGATCGAGGCCCCGGTCAACTGGCTCCGCTGGACCCTCGCCGGAACCGCGATCGACCAGCGCGACGATCTTGTACCCGAGACCGTGCAGCCCCACCCGACGGTGTTCGAACGCGGCCGCGAGGCGGGCTTGACCGTCACCACCGTCGTGCCGAATGCCTTCGAGGGCAGCGGCCTCACCCGGGCCGTGCTGCGCGGCGGCAACTTCGTCGGGGTCTCCGCCTACGGCGATCTGCTCGCCCAGGTCGTCGCCGCGGTGAGCGCCGGCGACCGCAGCCTCGTCTACTGCTACATCGGCGAGGTCGACACCCTCGGACACGTCTACGGACCGGAGTCCGCGGCGTGGCTCGCGCAACTCACGGTGGTCGATCGTTTCGTCGAGCAACTCGCCGACGCGCTGCCGACCGGCACCCGCCTGCTCGTCACCGCCGATCACGGCATGGTCGACGCCTCGCGGGGTCGCCGCATCGACTTCGACCACACCCCGGGTCTCGGTGAGGACGTCACCGTCATCGCCGGGGAACCGCGGTGCCGCCACATCTACACCTACCACGTCGACCGGGTCCTCGAACGCTGGCGCAACGAACTCGGCGACCACGCGTGGGTCGGCACCCGCGACGACGCGTTCGCGGCGTGCCTGTTCGGATCCGATCCCGATCCGGCGCTGGCCAAACGGATCGGCGACATCGTGGCCGTCGGACGTGGCGAATCGACGGTGATCCGCAGCGACGGCGAGCAGGTCATGTCGAACCTTCCCGGGCAGCACGGGGCGTTGACCGACGAGGAACTGCTCGTGCCGCTGCTGCGGATCGGGTGACGCGTTCGAGGTCCGGGGCCGCCGGGTGTCGGAACTCTCGATGCCCGAGACGTATCGGTCACATAATGTGTGCACATGCGTACCGATGCGGTGACCTGGCACGACCGCAGCAGTAGGGTCGCGCTGATCCTCCTGTGGGTGGTCCGGATCCTCTTCAAGCCGATTCTGAGTCTCTGGCCGAGCAACGACTTCGGCATCGCCGTGCTCGGCCGGCTGTCGTGGGTGGTCGACAGGATCACGCCCACGCCGCGCGCCGTGCACGTCACGCAGACCGAACTCGGCGGAGTGCCCGGTGAGCGGATCATCTCCCCGAAGCCGGTCGACGATCCGCTCGACGACGCCACCATCCTCTACTTCCACGGCGGCGGCTTCATCTTCTGCGGCCCGTCCACCCACCGTCAGCTGTGCGTGCAGCTCGCGCTCGATTCCGGTGCCCCGGTGTACTCGATGGACTACCGGCAGGTGCCCGCGGTGCCGATCGCAGGTTCGGTGCAGGACGCGATGAACGCCTACACCGCTCTGCTCGAGGTGGCCGACGATCCCACGCGCATCGTCGTCGGCGGCGACTCGGCCGGCGGTTATCTCGCGGCGAAGGTCGCCGAACTCGCCGCGCGTCGCGGCATCCAGCGACCGGCCGCGGTGATCGGGTACTCGCCGCTGCTCAACCTCGACCTAGACAAGCACGACCCGAAGTACATGGCGAGGGACGCCTACCTGCCCATCAAGGCACTCGGGAAGATCAGTCCGCGCTGGTTCGCCGGGGAAGAGGCGATCGAGGGCGAGACGAACCCTGTCGACGCCGATCCGGCGCTGTTCCCTCCCATGTTCATGTGCGCCGCCGAATACGAGCTGACCAGGCCGGACGTGGAGATCATGACCGAACGACTCGCGTCGGCGGGACGCACCGTGGAGACACATCTGTGGCGCGGGCAGATCCACGCGTGGCCGGTCCTGGCCCGCGCGATCCCCGAAGCCATGGAACTGATCGGGCTCAGCACCCGGTTCGCGCGACGCGCGATCGTCGCAGTGGACGACGCCGCCTGAACGCTCACAGGTTGGTGTCGGGCGGCTCCGGGCTCTCGGGCAGTCCGGCGCCGTGGCCGCCCCCGTCGCGCGGCGGACAGTTCCCGCCGACGGCGTAGGACGTCATCGACAGCGATCCGTATTCGACACCGTCGACGAGGGTCTCCGGTTGCTCCCCGGACTCGGCGGCCAGACCCGCGACGTACAGCAACGGCAGGAAATGATCGGGGGTCGGCACCGCGTGGCGGTAATCGGGGTGCTCACCCAGCGCCGCGGCGTCACCGGGACGGTCGCGCAGAACGGCGAAGGCATCCTCGTCGAATCGGTGCGCCCAGTCGAACCCCGCGCCCGGGCGTCGCGGATCCATCGTGCCGAGGTTGTGGACGACGTTGCCGCTCGCGACGATCAACACCCCGCGATCGCGGAGTCCGGCGAGACGGGCTCCGAGTTCGACGTGATAGTCGAGCGGCTTGTAGGCGTTGAGGCTGAGCTGCACCACCGGGACATCCGCCTCCGGGAAGGCGTGGGTGAGCACCGACCAGGTGCCGTGGTCGATGCCCCACGAATCGACGTCGGCACCGACCCACGTCGGATGGACGAGATCGGCGATCTCCTCGGCCAGTTCCGGAGCGCCCGGCGCCGGATACTCGACGTCGAACAACTCCTGCGGGAACCCGAAGAAGTCGTGGATCGTGCGCGGCGACCGCATCGCGGTCACCGCGGTGGCGTTGATGAACCAGTGGGCGGAGATCGCCAGGATCGCGCGGGGCGTCGGCACGGATCGCCCGAACGCCGCCCAGGCCTGCGTGTACCGATTCGATTCGAGCGCGTTGAGCGGACTGCCGTGGCCGACGAACGCGACCGGCATGCGTGACGACACGCCCTCTCCTTCCGGTTGTCGAGCCTCAGTTGTCGAGTCGTGTCTTCAACCAGGCCGTCAGGTCGTCGAGCACGCGGTCCTTCTCCGGCTCGTTGAACACCTCGTGGTACAGCCCGTCGTACAACTTCAGCGTCAAGTCCTTCGAACCCGCACGATCGGCGATGAGCTGCGCCCCGGCCGGATCGGCGAGAGCGTCGGCGGTTCCGTGCATGACCAGCAACGGCAGCCTCAGGCTCGGAAGGCGCTGTTCGACGCTCTGCTCGTTGAGCACCAGCACCCGCGCGAGTCCGGCGGGCACGAGACCGTGGTGCACGAGCGGATCGGCGTCGTACGCCGCGACCACCGCGGGATCGCGCGAGACCGCTTTGCTGTCGAGCTTCTGCACCGGAACACCCGGCAGGAAACGCCCGATGAGCTTGCCGATCTCCACGACCGGTTTCGGTGTGCCCGACGTGACGATCACGGCCGGCCCCGACAACACGAGCGCGGCGAGCCGGTCCTGATGGTCGAGCGCGTAGGCCAGCGCGATCGCACCGCCCATCGAGTGACCGAGCATGAAGACCGGCAGGCCGGGATGCGCATGGGTCGCCAGGTCGATCAGGCTGTCCAGGTCATCGGTGAATTCGCGCATCTCCTGGGCGTGCACACGCTTGCCGCCCGACCGTCCGTGACCGCGGTGGTCGGGGGAGTACACGACGAGACCGAGATCGGTGAGCCGCGCGACGACGTGGTCGTAGCGACGTGCGTGCTCGCCCAGCCCGTGGCTGAGGATCAGCACGCCGGTGGGGGCCTCCGGCGACCACACGTCGTACACGATCGGGATCGCGCCGACGCCGGTGAACGACGATTCGGTGTGCTCCATGAGCGCCTCCTGCGGCCTCGTCGACAGCTGTTCCTCGCATCTTCGCACGAGTACCGGCTCGGAGGCTTGTGTCCGGCCGGAGACAGAGGCACGCTCGAAAGAAGGGGGGTGCGACCGAGGAGACCTGTGATGGAAACCGAGATCACCGAGATCGCTCCGGATGTCTACCGCGTGTCCACATTTCTCGACGCGGCGAACCTGACGATGAACCAGTTCCTCGTGGACGGTGACGAGCCTCTGCTGTTCCATACCGGATATCGGGCGTTGTTCCCGTCGGTGTCGGAGGCGGTGGCACGGTTGATACCGCTGGATCGGTTGCGGTGGATCACCTTCGGGCACGTCGAGGCCGACGAGTGTGGATCGATGAACTCCTGGCTCGAAGTGGCGCCGGCGGCGGAGGTCGCCCACGGTGCGATGGGTTGTTTCGTCCAGGTCGCCGATCTTGCGGATCGTCCACCGCATCCCCTGCAGGACGGGGACGTCCTGGCCACCGGGCGACGTCGGGTGCGGCACATCGACACCCCGCACGTTCCACACGGATGGGATGCAGGTCTGATGTTCGAGGAAACGACATCCACCCTGTTGTGCGGTGATCTGTTCACGGCGTTCGGTAGATATCCGGCACGGACGACGAGCGAGATCGTCGGCCCCGCTCTGCAGGCGGAGGACCTGGGTCGCGCGACGTGCCTGACCCCCGAACTCGGACCCACCATCCGCGCACTCGCGGACCTGCACCCGAGCACTCTCGCACCCATGCACGCCCCGGCCTACTGTAGGTTCCGCGGATCGGTGTCACTTCGCGGATCTCCGACCTGCAGGTTCGCGCCGTCGTGTCAGTGCCTTATTCCCACGAACTTGTCAGAATCCTCAGCCCGGTCGCTATCCCGTAAGGAGATCGATGCCCAGTCATTGGCCCGTTTGCCCCTAATGGATCGATCAGCGGGGTGCACCGAGCGGACCAGATCCCGCGGGTGAGCAGGTTTCGGTGCTGCTGATCGCGGATCCGGGCGAACCAGCGGCTCTTGCCGAACGCATCGCCGACTACCTGCCGGAACGCCTGCAAAGCCCTGACCGGCCCGAGCGCCGGTGGACGACCTGTGTGCGCCGCAAACCGTACCTGCCGGACGAGCAAGCCGATTTCACCGATGTCATCGACACGGTCGATCCGTCCTCCGAACAGGAAGACATCGTCGTGTATCTCACCGATCTGCCGCGCCGGGAGGACACCCTGCCGGTGGTGGCCGACGTCAGCTTCGCACTCATCTCGGTCGCCGGTGTGGGCGGCGTCCGGATCGAGCGCCGCATCCGCACCGTCACCGAACTCGCGCTCGCCCGCGTTCTCGGTGAACCCGAACTCATGCCTCCCGGCGCGGCGCGACGGTACCCGTGTGTGCAGATCAAGGACGGCATCCGATACTTGGCGCCCTCGGGACTGCGGCGACTGCGACTGCTGTCGGGGATGGTGCGGGCCAACCGGCCGTGGCGACTGGTCACCGGACTGTCGAAGGTGCTCGTCGGCGCCTTCGCCACGGGTGCGATCGCGCTGGCCACCAACACGATCTGGTTGTTCGCCGACACGATGGGTCCATGGCGGATGAGTGCGGCGACGGTCCTGTCGATCGTGGCGATGATTCTCTGGCTGCTCGTCGAACACGAACTGTGGGAACGACCGAAGTCGCCGGAGGAGCGCGATCGTTCGGTGCTGTACAACACCGCCACCGTCGTCACCCTGGTCATCGGCGTGATCGTCCTCCACGTGGCTTTGTTCGGCCTGCTGCTGTTCACCGCGTGTCTGACTCTTCCCCCGGAACTGCTGTCCCGCATTCTCGGGCACGGGGTGAATTTTTCCGACTACCTCACCCTCGCCTGGCTACTGGCGTCCATCGCGACCATCGGTGGGGCGCTCGGGTCGGGTCTCGAGGACGACGCCGCCGTCAGAGAGGCGGCGTACGGGGTCCGGCAGCGGCAACGCATCGAGCAGACGCGACAACCGTCGAACGAGGCGGGATGATCATTGCCGGCGCAGCGCGCGCGACCCAGCCGTCCCCGGATGCGCGGGTGCCAGATCGGGTGCTCGACCGGTCGGCAGCCCGGTCCAGGTTTCGTTTGACTCCCTACACCCCGCGGGACTGTCACTCACTCAGCTCTGTTGCCGGGTTCGCTGGTGGGCGGTGAGCAGAAGGTGGTCGAACCGGGTCCGTAGGTCCGCAGCGGGTTCGCACTCGACGAATCCGGTGACGAGTTGTTCGGCGATCGTGCGAAGTCGGGTGTTGGTCTGCTGGGAACACCAGGTGAGAACGTCGAAGGCGCGGTCGGCGGGTATCCCGTAGACCAGCATCAGTGCGCCCGTGGCCTGTTCGATTACCGCCCGTGACTCGGCGAGTTCGGCGACCGCCGCGTCGACCGACTCCTTGACATCGCTGCGGTAGGACTGGGTGATGTCATGTAGAAGCCGGTGGTCCCGATCACGGCGTCTGTGTCGTCGTGCAAGAGGTCGCCGACGACCACGACGAGGTGAACTTTGCCGGCGGTGTCGATGATGCGGTGTTTGCTGCTGAACGGTTCGGCGTCACTGATCATCCGTTCGAGGACGCGGGCGACGCGCCGGTGATCCTCGGGATGCTTGTGGGACAGCAGCAGTTCGGTGGTCGGCGTGACGTCCCCGGGCCGGTAGCCGTGCATCTGGGCGACGGCGTCGGACCATTCCCACCGCTGACCGTCGAGGAAGAATCGGAAGCTGCCGACCCGCTGCGGCTCCCCACCGAACACCTGCTCTGAATCCGCCCCAATTTCTCTCGCACCAGGCACGGCGTCTCACTCCCGCTCGCTTCTCAGGCGTGCGCTCTAGCTGGACTTCCCGCTACGGCCAAGGCCGAGATGGACCCGCACACGTCCTGCACGTTTGTGATTTGGGTGACGGTGTAGTCGCCGACGTCGCAGTGGGGTGGGAAATCGATCTCTGTCGCCCCCGGCAGCCGCCCGGGGTCAGAGCAGTAGGTGGAAGATGTCGAAGGCGACGCTCCATTCGGCGGTCCCGGGGTTCTTGCGGTCCGGCTCGACCGTGACGAAGGTATGCGCCAGTGCCACGCTCAGGCCT